>JAOTYM010000020.1 GCA_029861845.1 Gammaproteobacteria bacterium
GGTGAGGATGGCGGCGCCACTACGGCCGTTATACGCGGTGGCCATCACCACTTCACCACTCTTGACCAACTCGAGTGGCTGTGAACCGGCCGACCAGAACACAACATGGTCCTTGATGGTATCCAACTTTTTGAACGCACGGTCAAGGCCTTCTTTCGTGCCCGCGACCTTATAGACATCCTTGGGCTTTACCCCATCAGCCATTAGCGCCATTTCGATATTCGCATTGGCCCAGGAGTTGATGCCGCGTTTGCCCGGAAACTTCTTGACGTCAAAGAAGTCTTTAATCGTCTTTGGTTTCTTGCCGGGGAACCTGGTCTTGTCATAGAAGGCCGCGTAGCTCCAAAAGATCTGCGGTACCGCACAGTCGTTGGGCAAGGGAACCACCATGTCATCGCGCATCGATTTGCCATCAGGGGCGGGTACGAATTCATCGATGGGAAGCTCATGAAACAGACCTTCATCGCATCCGACGATGGCTTCGTGTGGAAGCACGTCGACGATGTCCCACTGTACGTTCTTGGATTCAACTTGGGCACGGACCTCAGCCAAACCACCATTGTAGTTTTCCCAATTAATCTTGATGCCCGTTTTCTTTTGAAACGGTTCGCCATAGGCCTTCTGCTGGCTATTGCTATAGGCACCACCCCAGGACGTGACGGTTACGTCCGCACTGACAGCAGTTGCAAACGCAGCTGCCAGCCCTAGAGTGATTAGTTTTACAATACTTCTCATTTACACATCCTCCTGTCGTTTAGATGTAACGCAGCTGTAACACATTCGGTTGGCGAGAGTCAACGAAATGGGTATTTATCGGCTATGAACCTGCGGCTGTGCCGCCTCATTTGCTTATGCTTTTCAAGCACTTAGATCCTTTGCGGGCGGGGCCATGGCAGGTCGGCGCTAGCCGAGAACTTGGTAATGCGCGGCTGTGGGTGCGCGCGCCTTGCCATTTATCGGCAGGATGTCCTGCGGGCAGGCCGACATGGCGACGATACAGTTCGTTTCTGCGCGAAATACGACATAGTCGCCCGGTTTTGACGCTGGCACGCCCCACTGGGTGGCACCATTTTCACCTACTGGGATGTTCATCCACAGATTCAGTGGGCTCGGACATTCGGCTGGTCTTTGACCAAGCTGTTCCATGCTGGCATAGAGGTTATCGGTGCAGTTATCGTGGTATTCCGTGCAATTGAGCAACCTATAACGGTAGTCGTCGCAGGCGGCCATGAGGGTGTCATGTATGCCTGGCGACGTGTCTTGTATAAAGGTCAAGATTGGGCGGCGCCGATTAGTCACCATGGGATCGCCGGCATGTGGAAATATGCGCTCCAAACAAGCCCGCAGGTGCTCCATAGACATGTATTCTGTGAGATCTTCGGCGTTGAATGCCCAAGTATCCACAACCTGGCTACCGTAGGTGTTAATGATCTTGACAGATTGCCCCTTGTTGAGCCTAACCGCCTTGCCACTACGCGCTGGAATTGTAAAGTGTTCGCTTTGCTTGTTCATCGCCTCAGTTTCCTAAACATTAACGACACGAGTTAAATTTACCGCGAGTAACGATGGTGCGTATATAGCGACCAGGCCGGGACGCTGGCAGATTCTCGACAATACCCACCGATTGCAACAGAATCAGACGCCGACGAATGTTATGAATCCGAATCAGGGCTATAGATCATTCCTACCGAGTCAGAAACAAAAGGATAAGAATGATATGGGCTCCAAGAGAGACAAACCGTCACGTGTAACGAGTGATGTCGACCTTACTGCCGATGGTAAGCAGTTTGGTTATCTCAGTGTTCCCCATTCACGAAACGATTCAGCCTGGGGATCGGTACGTGTACCGATTGTAGTGGCAAAGAACGGAGACGGGCCCACCGTCTTTTTCACCGGGGGTAACCATGGCGACGAATACGAAGGGCCGATAGCTCTACTCAAGTTGGCTCGATCGCTAGAGGCATCGCAGATAACGGGACGGGTGATCATAATGCCGGCCCTCAATTTGCCGGCGGTACGTGCCGGCACACGGCTGTCGCCGATAGATGGCCTCAATATGAACCGTGTCTTTCCGGGTGTCCGAGAAGGTACCGTGACACAAATGATCGCCGATTACGTTTATACAACAATACTTCCGCACGCGGACGTTGTCGTAGATATCCATGCCGGCGGCAAGACCATGAGCTTAGTTCCGTGCGCGGTGATGCATCAGCTTGAAGATAAGGCGTTAATGGATCATACGATGGCAGCATTACTCGCATTTGGCGCGCCATTTGGTTTGGTGCTACAGGAACTCGATAGCGAGGGTATGCTCGACACCGCGGTTGAAGACATGGGTAAAGTATTTATTTCAACCGAACTCGGTGGTGGTGGCACGGTGACTACCGATACCGTGGGCATTGCCGACAGCGGAATCCGAAATATACTGTGCCATTTCGGGCTGATTGATGAAACGGTGATAACCCCGCAGGCACGTGGTCTGCCAGCAACACGTTTGATGCATACACCGGATGAAGATTGCTTGGTGGTTGCAAACGATAACGGGCTTTATGAGATATTGGTGGATCTTGGGCGTGAAGTGGCAGCAGGCACGCCGATTGGGCGAATTCATTTCTATGAAACCCCAGAGAGGGCCCCTAGCTTATACAAGGCCCGACGCAGTGGCATGATAGTGCACCGACACGTACCAGGGTTAATTCAAGCCGGCGATTGTTTAGCGCTCATTGCCACTGACTACGATTACTCATAGGGGTTGGCACGACCCAGGGAACCGGGAATACGATCACCGATGAATAAAGGCCAACTAAAGCCGGCGTGACGTCGCAACTGGCTGTAACGCTACGAGATATCTACCGTGCGCGCCGCACGATTTTACCGTCGGTGCGTGTTACGCCACTGGTACCATCGCCCGATCTGTCACACCGTATTGGCGCATCGGTATTTCTGAAGTTAGAAACCCTACAACAAACCGGTTCGTTCAAGATTCGCGGGGCCACGAATCGACTTGTCCGTCTTAATGCCGATGAACGGGGGCGGGGGGTAGTGGCGGTATCGACCGGCAATCATGGACGGGCAGTGGCGCACGCGGCCCGTACCTTGGGTATTCGCACGACTGTCTGCATGTCTAGTCTCGTGCCACAGAACAAACTGGCAGCGATCCGTGATGCCGGCGCTGATGTGCGTATTGTTGGCCACGCACAAGACGACGCGGAAGAGGAGGCCAAGCGACTCACTCAAGAAGAAAACATGATCGCGGTCCATCCGTTCGACCATCCCCATATCATCGCGGGACAGGGTGTAATCGGGGTTGAACTGCTGGAAGACTTGCCGGATATCGATTGCCTGTTGGTCGGATTGTCTGGCGGCGGGTTGATATCGGGTATCGCTATTGCCCTAAAGGCTGCGTCACCGCAGACTCGCGTCATTGGCGTTTCGATGGAACGCGGTCCGGCCATGTTCCATAGTATCAAGGCCGGTAAGCCTGTACTGGTCGAAGAGCAAAAGACGTTGGCAGATAGTCTAGGTGGTGGGATTGGGCTCGATAACCGCTACACATTTGCGCTCGTGCAACAGTACGTCGATGACATAATACTTGTCACTGAACAACAGATTGCAGCCGCAATGGCGTACTTATATCGCTCCGATCGAGTCATCGCGGAGGGTGGGGGCAGTGTTGGTGTAGCTGCGCTGCTGCACGATCTTGTGCCTAACGTACGTGGCAACATTGTCTGCGTTATCAGTGGAGGCAACATCGACATGGAGCAGTTTACTCGTATCATTAACGGCAAATATACGTTTGACTAGGGAGCGCGTATGTCGGTGTTAGTGCTGACCGAAACTGAACTGCGCCAATGCATTGGCATCGATCAGGAAGCACTCGAGGCGGTGCAACAGGCCTTTACTTGGTTGGCCGACGATAAAGTGATTATGCCACCCGTCATGCATATAGAGATGGCCGAGAATAATGGTGATGTAGATATCAAGAGCGCCTTTGTCAAAGGTCTCGACAGCTTCGCAGTGAAAATGGGCTCTGGTTTTTTTAATAACCACCAGCTGGGGCTACCTAGTTCTAGTGCCATGATGGTATTGCTGAGCGCCAAGACCGGGTTTTGTCAAGCGCTACTACTCGATAACGGGTACTTAACGGATGTGCGTACGGGACTGGCAGGTGCCGTAGCTGCTAAGTTCTTGGCACCTGAAGTTGTCGATACGGTAGGCGTAATCGGGACCGGCGCGCAGGCGCGCTATCAGATCAAGAGCCTGAAGCTAGTACGCGATTTTCAGCGGCTTCTCGTTATTGGGCGTACGTCGGAACGCACGAGTGCGTATATCGATGAAATGCGCAGCGCCCTAGGCATCGATGTTACGGCGGTCGAGAACGTAGAACAGCTGGTGCGTGAGAGTCAAATAGTCGTTAGCACTACGCCATCGCGAGAGGCACTGATCGAGGCCGAATGGCTTCACCCCGGCCTTCATATTACCGCCATGGGGTCCGACCTCGCCGGTAAGCAGGAGTTGGCAGCCGATGTCCTGGGATCTGTCGACGTGTTGGCTTGTGATAGAAAAGCGCAATGCTTTTCCATGGGTGAGTTACAGCACGGCCTCGGTACCGGCATCATTTCTGAAGAATCGGAAATCTATGAGTTAGGCGAACTGACGTCGGGGCGGATAGCAGGCCGACGTTCACCCGAAGATATTACTGTCTGTGATCTTACCGGCACCGGCGTACAAGATACGGCGATCGCGTTGGTGGCTTACCGGAAGGCCATACAATCGGGCCTTGGTTCGAAGATCGATAATTAGGTTTACCAGGCATCGTCCGGGGTTTTGAGTCTATGCCCATCTCGCAAAGGACCGCCTCGGCCCTACGAATCTGTATCGGCACGGCCATGGCCGGCGCCGCCATTGGCGCCTCGTATTCTGCCATGCTCGGCGGACAGCCGAAACTTGGGGCCACAGTTGGCTTTCTTATCGGCTCTGGCGTCAGCGCCCTCGAGCTCTTCATTGTTCAACGTCGGATCGGCGAGCCTCTGCGTCGCATGAAGCTTGCGTACTTCATCGGCATCATGACAGTTTTGTGGATGCTGATCATCGCCATCGGTCTACAGGTCACACCACATCTCTATGGAATGTCGGAGGGTCTCTACCCCAAGGCGTGGACCGGCAGCACATTGTGGCAAGATATAGCCTTCTCCCTAGCGGTGGCATTCTTGCTGAATTTCTTTGGCCGCATACGCAGCTTGGTTGGCAGCCGTGTCCTATTCAACTTCTTGCTCGGGCGTTATCACCGACCACTACGCGAGGAACGCGTCTTCTTGTTCTTGGATCTTGCGCATTCGACGATGTTGTCGGAGAAACTGGGCGACATATGCGTACAATCGTTGATCGGACGATTCTTTTTCGATATCGCGCAACCAATCAGCGAATATGGGGGCGAAACTCACCGATACATCGGCGACGAGATCGTGGTTACTTGGCCGTTAAAAGAAGCGATTAGGGGAGCACGTTGTGTGCGCTGTGTGTTTGCCATCCAGGACCTTATTGCCGCTCGGGCGCCAACATATCATGCTGAATTCGGCGTGATTCCTGAATGCCGTATCGGTATGCACGGGGGATCAGTCGTCGCCAGCGAAGTGGGTGATGATAAGCGTGAGATTGTCTATTTCGGCGATACTATTAACACCGCAGCCCGTTTGGAGCAGATGTGCAAGCAGCTGAAACGGGCATTTCTGGTCTCGGGTGAACTACTCAGCCGGATGAGTCTATCGTCAGACATACTCACCGAAGAACTCGGCACAATGGAACTGCGAGGGAAACAACAACAAGTAAGAATTCTGAGCGTCTCGCGCGCTGCTTGACCGAAGCGAAAGTCGCGTCGGTTGGCGAGACTATTTCAGACTATCTTAATCAACGCATCAAGTACTTCGTTGGGCCGTTCGGTTAACATGGCGTGGCCGCAATTATTTAACACAACAACCTCGGCCTCAGGGATCAATCCACCAATATGTTTACCGATCCGTGACGGTGTCATGACATCACGATTGCCGACAATCACCAGGGTCGGACACTTTATTTGGACCGCACGTTCCGAGCCGTCACCGTAGTCGTTACATGCCTTAAGATCCGCGTGAATGACGCCAGCGCCAGCGCGCTGCAACAGTTTCATATTGCCACCCGTCATCCATATGCCTGGCGTACCGACACCGCCAACTTGTCCAACATGGCTATGGCCCCATATCGTTAGCATGTCGACCGCCGCGTGGTCATCGGCCTTTGCCGCCTCCAGCAGTCGATCATGCACAGGCATGGGGGCAGATATACCGAGTAGCGCTAGTGCGCGTGCACATTCGGGGTGCCGCACTACGGTTTCGAACGCAACGAGTGATCCCATGCTATGGCCAATGATGGCGGCCTGTTCAACACCGGCCGCAACGAGCACGTGTGCTACCCAGTCTGCCATATCTTCGATACTTTCGAGCGGCGGGCCTTGTGAACGGCCGTGACCGGGCAAATCAACCGCGAGTACGTTACGACCGTGTCGCGCGAAGTAGCGCATTGGCAACGTCCAAACCGTATGGTCGAGTCCGGCCCCGTGAATGAAGATAGCCGACAGTTTCGCTGGATCGAGCTCGCGACCTAGCGTCGTGGCAAACGCTGTCTTCTCATCTATTTTCGATTCCATAATTGTTCTAACCTTTCTGCGAAACGTACAGCGCCCGACCCAAATCTTCGATCAAGTCATCAGGGTCTTCGAGCCCGATAGAGAGTCGGATGAGCCCTTCAGAAATGCCCGCTGCCTCTAACGCTACCGCGTCCATGCGATGATGTGTAGTGCTGGCCGGATGGATCGCTAACGATTTGGCGTCACCGACATTGGCAAGATGCGAGAAGATCCGTAGGCTCTCGATGAATTTTTGGCCGGCAGCGCGATCGCCTTTGATACCGAAACTAAAAACTGCACCGCAGCCACGTGGCAGTAGTTTCTTAGCGAGCTCGTGATCGGGATGATCAGGTAACTCGGGATAAGTCACCCAGTCGACTGCCTTGGCTGAGCTGAGATAGTTGACTACCTTCCGTGTATTTTCGACATGTCGTTGCATGCGCAGCGACAAGGTTTCCAGTCCCTGCAAAAGGTAAAACGCCGTGGTCGGACTCATGCACGCACCAAAATCACGTATACCCTCTTTGCGCGCACGTGTGATAAAGGCAGCCGGCCCGAATTCTTCGACAAACTTGAGGTTATGGAAGCCGTCATAGGGTTCGGTCAATGTTGGAAATTTGCCGGAAATCTCCCAGTCAAAACGTCCACCATCGACGACCGTGCCACCGATGATTACGCCATGACCACTTAGGAATTTAGTGGCCGAGTGAAAGATAAGATCCGCACCCATATCAAATGGGCGACACAGATATGGCGTGGTAAAGGTCGAATCGATTAACAACGGGACGCCCGCATCATGGGCAATTTCAGACACCGATGGGATATCGAGCACCTCGAGGCCAGGGTTTCCTAGCGTTTCACCAAAAAGGAGCCTGGTTTGTGGACGAATGGCGTCCTTAAAGGCGTCCAGATCGCGCGGATCGACGAAAGTTGTTTCGATGCCGAAACGCGGCAATGTATACGCAAGTAAATTGTGTGAACCGCCATAAAGTGAGCGCGATGCCACGATATGGTCGCCGGCACCCAAGATAGTCGCGATGGCAAGATGCATCGCGGCTTGACCGCTGGCGGTGCAGATTGCACCGACGCCGTCCTCCAACGCCGAGATTCGCTCCTCGGCCACGGCGGTGGTTGGGTTAGAGATCCTTGAATAAACATGTCCGGCGCGTTCGATATTGAAAAGCCCGACCGCGAAATCGGCATCCCGAAAAACATACGATGCCGTCTGGTAGATTGGCGCCGCCCGCGCCCCGGTCGCAGGATCGGGTTGCTGGCCCGCGTGTAGGCTTAGCGTATCGAAGCGAAGGTGTTTGGGGTCAGCCATATGCCGTTCCTCCTCAGGTGCATCGGCGTACCATACACAGTAGGACAGACGACGTGCAACGGCCCTGACCGGTACCAGCCGCTAGCGAATCGCGAGCAGTGCTACGGCAAGGCGTGGTACTATTGATCGACCATCACCGTATCGGGCCTGGTGGTCGTTGCCTCCCGACGAAATTCCGTTTAAGGTGTGCCGACAACGCATTGTAATTGAGACCCATTCATGGCCGAATCGGCGATTGTTGTCGAAGACCTACATAAGAGCTTTGGTGCATTGCAGGTCTTGAAGGGCATCTCGCTTCAGGCAAACGAGCAAGATGTGGTCTCCATCCTCGGGAGTAGTGGTTCCGGCAAAAGTACCCTGTTGCGGTGTATCAACCTGCTGGAGACGCCGACGTCGGGCAAGGTCTTTGTGCATGGAGAGCTTATCAAGATGCGCGAAAAGCGTCCCGGTGAGCGGGTGCCCGAGGACCAGAAGCAGGTGGACCGGATACGCTCGAAGTTGGCCATGGTGTTCCAGCAGTTTAACCTGTGGTCTCATATGACTGTGCTGCAAAACGTGACCGAAGCCCCGATTCACGTGCTGAAGATCCCCAAGAAGCAAGCCCTGGAGCGCGCCGAGGCCGTGTTGCACAAGGTGGGTCTTTATGATCGCAAGGACTATTATCCCGCGCATTTATCGGGCGGACAGCAGCAGCGCGCAGCCATCGCCCGGGGCCTGGCGATGGAACCGGAAGTGATCCTGTTCGACGAGCCCACCTCGGCATTGGATCCGGAGCTTGTTGGCGAGGTGCTTAGGGTAATGCGAACCTTGGCGGACGAAGGGCGCACCATGCTAGTGGTCACCCATGAAATGGGCTTTGCCCGTGACGTTTCATCGCGGGTCATGTTCTTGCACCAGGGCCTGGTGGAGGAGGATGGCCCCCCGGATCAGATATTCAAGCAGCCGAAATCGGAGCGTTTCCGGCAGTTTCTATCAGGAAGCCTAAAGTGACCGGTTTTTTGCAAGCCCTGACTCCCAGGGTTGTTTAGGCATGAATTGGATGGGAGTTATTCAGAATGGGAACAGCGTTAACTAGACCGTGAATTTCAATAGGAGGATGACATGAAGAGGATTGTGACGACGATTATTGCCGCAAGTGCGCTCGCATTAATGTCCAGCGCCGCTAACGCGAAAGAATGGAAAACCGTTCGCATCGGCGTCGAGGGCGCGTATCCACCTTTTAGCTCCGTGACCCCTGCCGGCGAGCTCGTGGGTTTCGATATCGAGATTGCTAAAGCGCTGTGTAAGCAAATGGGCGTCAAGTGCACCATGGTACAGCAGGACTGGGACGGCATTATTCCGGCCTTGCTGGCGCGTAAGTACGACGCGATCATTGCATCGATGTCGATCACCGAGGAGCGTAAAAAGAAGGTGGCATTTAGCGACAAGTATTACAACACGCCAGCAAAGTTTGCACGTAAGAAGGATTCTGGTATTGAAATCAGCAAGGCAGGGCTTAAGGGCAAGACGGTTGGTGTGCAGCGTGCGACTACACACGACAACTTTATCTCAGCGGAGTTTGGCGATTCTGTGGCTATCAAGCGTTACGCCACGCAGGACGAAGCATACCTGGATGCGGTGGCTGGCCGCCTTGACCTGTTGTTGGCGGATTCAGTGGCTATGACGGACGGCTTTATCGCGACGGACAAGGGCAAGGATTGGGAGCTCGCGGGCCCCGGTTACACTGATCCCAAATATTTCGGTGACGGCGTCGGCATTGCCATCCGCAAGCGGGACACGGATCTGGTCGAGATGTTTAACAAAGCCATCGCCGGTATCCGTGCCGATGGCACTTACAAGAAGATTAACGCCAAGTACTTTGCCTTCGACGTCTACGGCAACTGATTTGTCATAGATGCCATATAGACCGACGCCACTGTCTGACTCATCGGACAGTGGCGTTGTTTATTCACCGTTAAGCTACGGTCCATGACTGAGCTAGCTGCAGTTCTCGATCGTATCCTTATTAAGACGCTGGGCGGCGTCCTCGACGGATATCTCTATCCGTTCATTCTCAAAGGCATGGTGGTGACCGTTGAACTGGCGTTAGCGTCACTCGCCATCGCGATCGTGCTCGGCATGATTGGCGCTGTCGCTAAGCTTTCCAACTCCCGCATCGCAAAGGCAGTCGCCGGCACTTACACCACACTCATCCGCGGTGTCCCTGGCATTGTCTTGATGTTCATTATCTTTTTCGGCGGACAGCTGTTAGTAAACAACATCGGTGACCTCTTGGGCTGGGACTATATTGAGATCAGTGAGTTCATCGCCGGCAGTGCCACCTTGGGCTTTATCTTCGGCGCCTACATGACTGAGAGTTTCCGCGGCGGCATTCTAGCCGTGCCACGCGGCGAAATCGAGGCCGGCTATACGTTTGGTATGACTGCGGCCCAGGTATTCTTTCGGATCACCCTGCCACAGATGGTGCGGCACGCGCTGCCCAGTTTCGGCAATAACTGGTTGGTGCTAACCAAGGAGACCGCCCTAGTATCGGTGATCGGTTTGCAAGATATGGTCTTCAATGCTAGCCAGGCGGGTGGCACGACAAGACAGCCGTTCACCTTTTTTTTCGTTGTCGCCGTGCTTTATTTGATTATCACCGCCGTATCAAAAGTCGGTCTGAGGTGGGCGGACAGGCGCTACAGCGTCGGCGTACGAAGGGCTTGAACTATGGACTTAGCGGCCATTACTGACAATATACCGCTGTACTTCAAAGGTCTGTGGGTAACCATTCAGCTGCTTGTCCTAGCGCTTGCATGTGGTCTGGTACTAGCCGTCCCGATTGCGATGTGGGCAACCTCCAGAAATCCCCTGATCGCGAGCTGGCCCAAGGCCTTTATCTACTTTTTCACTGGGACGCCGCTACTGGTGCAGATGTTTATTCTGTACTACGGCATGGCACAGTTCGAGGCGATACGGGAAAGTTTTCTGTGGCCAGTCTTTAAAGAAGCATACTGGTGTGCACTAATTGCTTTTTCACTGAACACGGCTGGCTATACGGCGGAAATCCTACGCGGCGCCATGAAACAGACCGATTTTGGTGAGTTAGATGCGGCCCGATCCTGCGGTATGTCAAAAGGCCTGATCTATCGGCGCATCATTCTGCCAAGTGCCTTTCGTCGCGCCCTGCCTGCCTATGGTAACGAAGTCATCTTCATGCTCCACGGTACTGCGCTTGCCGGCATTATCACTATTGTCGACTTGTTCGGTGCGGCTCGCATTGTCAACTCGCGCTACTTCGTACCGTTCGAGTCATTCGTCACGGCAGCTTTCTTTTACTTGTGCCTGACTTTCCTCATCGTATGGGGCTTCAAACTATGGGAGAAGCGTTGGCATGCACACTTACACCCACGCGACGCATAGTCCCATCTAGTTACGCTGACTGCGACCCACTAGCATCGTCTCGCAAGGGGGTTGTTGCTTTCATCCATCGAGACCTGCACTACATACTCTGGTACCATGGATGCCATCGGCGGTTCCCGTGTCGGCTGTCGCCGCCGTGGCAAATGGATATTTGTAGACGCGGGCTCAATACAAGAACGCTAACATAGGAGCTTTCCGCGTGTTCGACCTTCACGGCTATGGCCCGAGCATCCTGGAAGGCAGTTGGCTGACGGTCCAGCTGGCGCTCGCCTCACTGGCGATCGCGATCGTTCTCGGTATGGTTGCTGCGTTGGCCAAGCTGTCCAAATCGCCCATCGGTCGTGGCATCGCCGGCGGTTACACAACCGTTGTTCGCGGCATCCCCGAGCTCGTGTTGATGCTCCTGCTTTTCTTCGGCGGACAGCTGGTAATTAATTATCTGGCGGCCGAGGTGATCGGCTATGAAGAGTATATCGACATCGATCCGTTCACGGCGGGCGTAGCGACAATTGGGTTCATCTATGGCGCTTACATGGCCGAGACGTTCCGTGGCGCCATCCTCGCCGTCCATAGTGGCCAACTCGAAGCGGGGGCCGCTTACGGGATGAATAAATGGCAAGTGTTCCATCGAATCCTGTTACCGCAGATGATCCGCTTTGCGCTACCCGGTTTCGGCAATAACTGGCTGGTCCTGCTCAAAGCCACGGCGTTGGTGTCCATCATCGGCCTTGACGATGTGCTGCGCAAGGCGGCACTTGCCGCCGGCGCAACCCGACTACCATTCACTTTCTACCTTACAGTCGGGGTCGTTTATCTCGTGCTCACTACCGTTTCTATTATTTTGTTGCAGTGGGCTGACCGTCATTACAGTGCCGGCGTTAGGCGGGCTTGAACTATGGATTTCTCGATTATCAGTGACAATATCGGATTGTACCTTAACGGCTTGGTCATCACGGTCGAGCTGGTCGTCACGGCGCTGGTTCTGGGTCTGATGATCGCGGTACCGCTGGCCCTTATGAGGACATCCCGCAACCCGTTCATTTGGGGGCCGGTCTGGCTTTTCATATATGTTTTCCGCGGGACACCGCTGCTAGTGCAATTGTACGTGATCTATTATGGGTTTGGTCAATTTGCTGCCGTACGCGAAAGTTTTTTGTGGCCTTATCTAAAGGAAGCGTACGTTTGTGCGCTAATTGCTTTTGCCCTCAATACGGCGGCCTACACGGCCGAAATCTTGCGGGGTGCAATCGAAGCGACCTTCCATGGCGAGGTCGAGGCGGCCAAGGCCTGCGGCATGTCAAGGTCGATGATGTTGCGACGTATAATCCTGCCGAGCGCGTTTCGCCGGGCGCTGCCTGCGTACAGCAACGAGGTGATCTTCATGTTGCATGGTAGCGCCATCGCCAGCGTGATTACCATTCTCGACATCACTGGTGTCGCGCGGCTCATCAATTCACGCTTCTACAGCCCATACGAGGCATTTATCGCTGCTGCTTTATTCTACATGGCGCTTACTTTTCTAATCGTATGGGGCTTCAAGCTGTGGGAGAAACGCTGGCATGCACACCTGCACCCGCGTCAACAATAGCGATGTATGGGGCATGACGAACACGAGAGTGGTGACATGAACATTCGAGCGATCGTATTGGCGACATTCGTGGCCGTAGTAGTCGGTGTCGTTCCCGGTAGAGATGCAGAACCGGCAGAAAGAATAGAAGTCCGAATCGGTACCGAAGGTGCTTACCCGCCGTTCAACTACACGGACGAGGGCGGCGAACTCAAAGGTTTCGACATCGATATCGCGAACGCCCTGTGTGAGGCGATGCAAGTCGAATGTAAATTCGTGACCTCCGCCTGGAACAGTATTATCCCTGGGCTGCTACGCAAGAAGTACGATGCCATTATCGCCAGTATGTCGATCACTGAGCAGCGCAAGCTGATTGTTGACTTTACAGACAAGTACTATCAGACGGGGGGCCACTTTGTGGCCAAAAAAGGATCAGCGGTAGAGATTTCGAGGGAAGGTTTGAGGGGAAAGGTTATTGGCACGCAACGGTCGACCACGCATCAAGAGTATTTGTTGGATAACTTCCAAGACGTTGCAACGGTCAAGATTTATGATACTCAAGAACACGTCAATCTTGATCTCTTTAGTGGGCGTCTGGATGCGGCCTTGGCCGATACCCTAGTCTTGCTGGAATGGGTAAAGCGAGATGCCCCAGACTTCGAGCTTGTGGGGCAGCCCATTAGCGATCCAAAATGGTACGGCGATGGTATCGGCATCGCGGTACGCAAGGAAGATACTGATCTGCGCGATCGATTTAACAAGGCACTAGCACAGATCTTGGCCGATGGGACCTACCAGAAAATAAATTACAAGTACTTCCCGTTTAATATCTACTAATCGGATCAGCCATCCATAGCCTTGCCCTGCATCCAACGCACAAACGCATCGGCGTCGCCTGCACCCGTCAAGAACTCGGCCAGTTCTAGGCCAAAAAGCGCACCAAACTTGAACATGTGTCCAGAACAGCCGGTAATAGCAACGGCTCGTTTTGTTGTGTTGACGACAAAACGCTCATCATTACTGCAGCCGTAATAGCACACTCGGCCCTCTACGATACGGTACCGTTCTAGGTTTCTTAGGTGTGATTGAAAATAGGTAAGCACCTGAGTAGCCTCATTCGCCTCCAGCGTCCGCGGCGCCGAAGGATCGCCGCCACGACGATGTACCCCGGCCCCAAGCTTTAGCCCGGTATTGGCCACCGGTGGTATCGCCCAGGTCTCATTGGTGCCGCCAAAGTCGACGATCACCGGCGAGTTTCGCCATGCCTCAAGGTCGCGGGTCCGGGGTTCTAGATAGACGACGACTTGCCGTTTCGGTTCAACTATGGATGTAAGATCGGGCACCAACTGTGGCGTCCAGGCACCGGCCGCGACCACCAAGGCATCGGCTTCGTGTTGTGTATCGTCACTGAGGGCGATGATTGCATTGTGAAAGTCGGCACCTCGTACCGTCGTTAGAGGATATATTTCAGTGCCTTGACTTCTCAGCCAGGCAGCCAGGGCATTGACGATACGGTCTGCGAGCAGTACCCCGCCCTCGGTGTTGTAGAGGCCCCATGCATTGCCGCCCAACCGTAGGAATGGGCACAGCCCTTCGACAGCCGCCTTATCCAACTCGTCATAGGGTATGCTCAGACGATCAAAAGATGCGCGCGACAACGTGGCGTAATCATCAGCGTCGCTACCGATTAATAATGTACCGGTCTCGACATAATGCTGTTCCCCCAAGTCATGCCAAAGTCTCCGCCAGGCCTGGAAGGCTGGCTTTACCATTCGACAGTAACCGTCTCGCTCACCGTAGGCCAGTCGAATGATTCGGTGTTGATCGTAGGACGCCGCCATTGGATTAGGGACTGCACCCTGGTCGTATACCACCGGGGTGTGGCCGCGACGGGCAAGGGCCCAGGCAGTCGAAAGCCCAACTATTCCGCCGCCGACGATGAGTACCTTCACGATACCAACCCCTTACGTCGGGCACCGATTATTTTTGTAGCTCGGGAGAACACGTCAAAGCTATAGATGGCTAACGCTACCCAAATACATGCGAACGTGATCAAGTGCGTCCTTGTGAATGGTTCACCGTATACCAGGACTGCTAGCAGAAAATTCAAGGTTGGGGCGAGATACTGCATGAGTCCAACCGTGGATAAGTGTAGGCGCCGCGCCGCCTGCAGAAAACAGACTAGCGGTATGGCTGTAACAATACCGGCAAACACCAATAGCACGTCGGTGGTTAAATTTATGCGGCCAAAGGCGCCCCCGCCGTGTAGGGCAAGGGTGCCAAGAAAGATGAGCGCTATCGGCGTTGCTAACAAAGTTTCTATGCTTAGCCCGCGAATCGCATCACCGCCCGCGCGCTTTCGCAATAGCCCATAGAGGCCGAAAGTAAGGGCAAGGGTCAGGGCAATCCATGGAAAACTGCCAAACCTAATAATGAGATTAAGCACGCCAACCGCCGCTAACGCCACTGCTAGTACCTGTCGACCGTTTAGGCGCTCGCGCAAGAACAAGACACCCAATACAACGCTGACTAGTGGGTTGATGTAGTAACCGAGGCTAGACTCAAGTAGCCGATCATTGTGTATCGCCCAGATGAAAATCAACCAGTTACTACTGACGAGCACAGTAGTGATGAGATAAAAGACAAGGTTACGTAAGTTTCGTAGTTCACTGACAATGATGCGGCCTTGTCGCTTAACCAGCACTAAGATGAATAATGCCACCATCGCCCACACCACCCGGTGTGCCACGATTTCCAATGATGACACGTGACCCAGTGCCTTATAGTAAATTGGTACTAATCCCCAGATGCCAAAGGCAGTGATACCATAAAAAACGCCGGCCATCGCGGCATCTCGGCTGGAGTCTGATGTGAGTGTCGCTGTCTTCATTTCAAAAATGGATGCCATTGGTTTCCCTAACGGGAGTCTAGAAAACGCCTTGCGCAGGCCACCCCTAAGGGTGTGGCTACATAAAGAGGTTTGATTCTGTAAAGCGTAGCTAAGCGCGCACGTCGGACACTGGCTTGGCCAGTGTAAGTGTTCCAGCTTCACGCACCAAGGGCGAAGTGCACTTAATTTGTGGGTTGCAGCAGCTTCCGTACCGACGCAGAAATGCTGGCTTCTCCGCTTTCCCGGTAAGTTTCATGATTCGTTTCGATATCTTTTCGTTTGTAACGATAGTTGACCATTAACCCACTCGATTGATGGATGCCCTTGGGGGAAATATCGCCGAGCCAGTTAATTCTCTCGATTCGCGCGCCATTGCTGAGATGAAAGTGCGCGACCCGGTCTCGCGCGTGACCTGCCGTTTTCTCGTGCGCGAGATAATGCGCGCAAAGACGCATAAGTGGTGCTTTAAGTGCTTGCGCCACGCGCCGGTCCTGATACCAGCTGGGGGTAGCGAGCAGATCATAAATGGGATGGCCGCTGTCGGTAACGGGTAGTAATGGTTGTAGGGCATCGCGTTCAGACCGCGTCAATAATTGATCGTCTTGCTGTGTCAGTTTCTCCTTAAGGTAATGTCGAAAGCCAGGGATGGGTGATAACGTCGCGAATGTCTTGATATTTGCCACCTCCCGAGCCAATCGATTAACAACCCGTTTGATAAGAAAGTCTCCGAAATTTACGCCATGTAAACCAGTTTGCGTGTTGGAGATCGAATAGAATATGGCGGTATTTGAGGTAAGCGGATCGCGCGGCGGTCGCGTTTCATCTAGCAGCGCCTGAATGCTGTTCGACATCCCAGAAACCAAGGCCACCTGCACAAAGATAAGCGGTTCATCGGGCATCCGCGGGTGGAAGAACGCATAACAGCGACGGTTGGGTCCCAGGCGATGTTTTAGATCATCCCAGGACTTGATTTCATGCACCGCTTCATGGGCAATCAATTTCTCCAGGAGTGCAGCGGGCGCATCCCAGGTAATGCGCTTGAGGTCCAAAAACCCGATATCAAACCACGAGGCAAGCAAGTCCTTAAGATCGTTGTCCAAGTTGTGCAGCCACAAGTCGCTGCCACTGTAACGCATGAGATCGGCGCGCATGTCTACCAAAAACTTTACGCCGGCCGGCAGTGAGTTAAATTGCGTCAGTAACCGACGACTCGGTGGAGTCAGCACACGTCGCAGGTGCGCCTGTGCCGCGAACGCACGTTCCGGGTTGTCGATTTCATGAATATCGCGTGTAGCCTGATAAAGCTCTTGGCGATCTACGACGAAGTCTTGGGCTAGGATCTGCAAAAAGCGCTTGCGTCCATGCTCATTGAGACCGAGGTAAGATTGCCCTAAGGCCGCCGCTCGTGCGCGCGCCGATACTTCGCCACCCCTCGCCAGCAAGCACGCACGCATCTGTGCCCGCAAGACGTCAGCATCATCGTCAGGCAGATCGGGTTGTAGCGACGGCGTTTCACCCGCGCGGGCAGACTGGCTAATGGCGCGCCAGGCACTCTTTAGGTTTACCAAGGTGCGTTGAAAGATGCTGGTCGATGGGGTGCTCATAACCTCACGCTTGCAGTTGAAGTCACTGCGTAATGTCAGTTTAGGTCAAATAGAGCCATCGCCCAACCTCTAGGTTGGACGGCGGCGCGCTTAAACTCAAGAGACGGGGATGCTCTTTTCTGGATCATAGAAGGGGAAAGGCACAATCATGGCCTGTCTTTCTCCCTTGGGTATTTCTACGTCAAGCCTTGTACCCTCGCGGCTATGTTCCAGGTCCACGATCGCGATGCCGATATTTTTTTTCAAACGAGGTGAGTAAACACTCGAAGTTAGTTTGCCGACATGTCGGTCGTTATGGAACATAGCCCAGGGGTGTTCGTTACCTGCGCCCAGCGATGTGCCATCGATTTCTAGGCCAACCAGCTGTCGTTTTACGCCTTCGGTCTTAATCCTTTGCAATGCCGGCTTGCCAATAAAATTAGCTTCTTGATCGAGATCAACAAATTTCCCGAAGCCGAGTTCAAAAGGATTTTCGCTTAGCGTTATATCGGAGCCGTAGGACAACAGGCCGCCCTCGATTCGGCGAATATGTGAAGGTGCGCAGGGGCCAATATTATAGGGCTTGCCGGCCTCCATCACTGTTTCCCAAAGTCTATCCCCATGCTGGTTATCGCGCAGAAAGATTTCATAACCACGCTCGCTACTCCAGCCAGTCCGCGACACCACTACCGGTATGCCATGCAAATCCGTTTCCTTAAACCAGAAGTAACGAAGATCATTGATCCGATCACCAAACAATGGACGCATTACCAATGTGGACTTGGGTCCTTGTACTTGCAGCGGCGATACGTCGGGTTCAGTGATGTTTACATTAAACTCTGAATTCACAGCGATGCCCTGTGCCCACAGCAATACATCTGAATCGGCTAGCGACAACCAAAAGTGATTCTCACCCAGGCGCAGCAGAACGGGATCATTGATGATGCCGCCTTCCTCGTTTGTAATGAATACATACTTACATTGACCGACCTTGCATTTGGACAGATTCCGTGGCGTCAACATTTGCACAAAGCGTGCGGCATCTGGGCCCGTTACCTCGACCTGACGTTGGCCGGCAACATCCCATAGTGTGACGTCATTGACCAACCGCCAATAGTCAGTAACACGGTCTTCATAGTACAGAGGCATGTAGGTATGGTTGTAGACGGTGTATGCATTACAGCCATAGCGACGGGTGGCATCGAAAAAAGGTGACTTGCGTACGCGTGGTCCAAACGCAGTTAAGGGCTCTTTATCTACACTCATAGCAGCAGTTCGGTGACTAGTCGACCGAGATACAATTCTCCATGCGGTTTAGCCTAAACGTTAGAATCGGGGAAAGCGCTCTTACGGCGTGTCATGAAGTCCTGTAGTGCGTCGTCCACGGCCGCATCAAGAACTGGTGCCTCGTAGTCTTCGAGCATTTGTTTCCATATCTTATTGGCGCGTTGCGCCGCATCCATATTACCTTCTGACTGCCATTGCTCAAAGCTATTATTGTCGGCGATATTCGAACGATAGAAAGCCGTTTCAAAATTGGCCTGCGTGTGGGCACAACCGAGAAAATGTTGCCCGGGCCCGACTTCGCGAATGGCGTCCATGGCCTGACCGTTTTCAGACAGATCTACGCCATTCAAGAACACTTGCGCCATGCCTGCTTGATCAGCATCCATGATGAATTTTTCGTAACCCATGGCCAAACCGCCTTCGAGCCAACCGGCGGTGTGAAGAACAAAGTTTACGCCGGCAAGAATAGTTGGCTGTAATGTGTTGGCGCTCTCGTAGGCGGCTTGTGCATCGGGAATCTTGGATGCGCATAATGCGCCGCCACTGCGAAACGGTACGCCCAAACGTCGTGCCAGGGCCGCCGCAATAAACAACACCAAAGATGGTTCCGGAGTTCCGAACGTCGGGGCCCCCGACTGCATTGATATTGAGCTGCCAAATGTCCCGAAAATGACGGGGGCGCCGGGACGTACAAGCTGGGTAAAGGCCATGCCGGCCTGCGCCTCGGCAAACAGTTGTGCCACTGTTCCCGCTACCGTAACCGGCGACATCGCTCCCGCGAGTATGAATGGTGAGATTAAAGTGGCTTGATTGGCACGGGCATATACCTTTGTTGCCGCTAACATTGTGCCATCAAAGGTCATGGGCGAGTTCGCATTGATTAAGCTAGTAATCACCGCGTTTTTGTCGACAAATTCTTCACCGAAAACAATCTTTGCCATTTCTACGGTGTCTTGGGCGCGCTCAGCCTGCGTTACCGAACCCATGAAGGGTTTGTCGCTGTAGCGTATATGGCTATACACCATGTCCAAGTGTCGTTTATTGACCGGGAGATCAACCGGCTCGCAGACGGTACCCCCGGAATGGTGTATGGCCGGGGATAAGTACGCCAATTTCACAAAGTTGCGAAAATCTTCGATCGTGGCGTAGCGCCGGCCCTCATCGAGGTTACGGATAAACGGCGGTCCGTACGCGGGCGCGAACACGGTATTGTCGCCGCCGATGGATACGCTGCGGGCTGGATTGCGCGCATGCTGGGTGAATTCCTTTGGCGCCGTTGCCTGGATTAAACTGCGACACATACCGCGAGGAAACCGTACGCGCTCACCATCTACGTCAGCGCCGGCATCTTTTAAGATCTGTAGCGCTTCCGGGTCGTCGCGAAACTCGATGCCCGTTTCCTGGAGGATGGTTTCGGCGTTGTGCTCGAGCAACTCGAGGCCGTCTTCGCCTAATATCTCGTAAATCGGCAGCTTGCGCGTGATATAGGGATTCTGTGCCAGCGGCGGTTTGGCCCGAGCTGCGCGGCGAGCCGCCCGCCCAGCGCCTCGTCTACCCGGCCCTCTATCTTGCACGTCACTCATAACTTATTCTGACCTTCAAACCTGCCCACATTCTATTCGCTCTGCCATTGTGCCCATAGTCGCCTGGGGCGACGCTCGCATGTGTCTGCGCGTCGTTTGTGCGTTGCTAAGGACCGTTTTCCGCGCTGGAATGACGCATTGGTGCAAGACACCGTCGCACCGGGATGCGCTGGTGGCGCCAGGTCGTGACTACACTCTCGATCTGCTATCGGGCCAGATTCCTGCTGTGGACTGAATGTGCCCACCGCGGCTGGGTACACGCCCAGCCGCTCATGGTCAGTCCGTTGCCGATGCGACTCGACTGACGAGGGTAAGGCATTGTGTTGAATGGCACAATCATCGCAAAATGGCCCGTAGGGCGTCATCAACGCGGCCGCCGTTCGATTGGCCGTAGCGGCTCAGATAGCCGATAAATAATCAGAAGCGTGCGAGGAGGCTGGGTATGAAAACACATGCACGGGTGGTGGTGATTGGCGGCGGTGTCGTGGGCGTAAGTACGCTTTATCACCTCACTAAGAAAGGTTGGTCGGATGTAGTGCTAGTGGAGAAGGCTGACCTTACCCAGGGCTCGACCTGGCATGCCGCTGGCCTCCTTCCCCTGTTTAACATGAGCTATAGCGTCGGCCAGTTGCACAAGTACAGCGTCGACCTATACAAGATGCTCGAAGCCGAGACCGGCCAGGATGTAGGCTTTCATGTGACCGGCAACTTACGCCTAGCTACAAATAAAGAGCGCATGGACGGTTGGCAACTAGCCGAGTGGATAGTCGAAGGCGAGCCGGGTATCGACATGCTCGGCGTTGATCCACAACGATTCGGTGGATACGCAAACAAACAATACACTAAGCTCAAAAACGAAGAAACCTACGAGCACGTCTTTATCATCCATTATCCCGACGAAGAGCGGCCGGCGGCGCGCCCGGCCAAGACCAGCCCCTGTCATGACCGCTTGGATGCCCATGGCGCGGTGTGGGGGCAGCGTTATGGTTGGGAACGGCCTAACTGGTTTGCACCTAAAGGCGTGAAACGAAAGGACGACTGGAGTTTTCGTCGCAGCAAGTATTGGGAGCATGTCGGCAATGAATGCAAGATCACGCGTGAGCGGGCTACGATTATCGATATTACTAGTTTTACTAAGCATGAAGTTTCGGGTCCCGGGGCAGAGGCGTATCTCGATCGGGTGGTAGCGCGCAAGTTGCCAAAGCGCACCGGGCGGGTCAGCCTATCGCACGCATTGACACCCTCGGGTGGTGTGCGTAGCGAGTTCACGACTACACGTTGGGGGCCCAATCGGTTCTATCTAGTAAGTTCTGGTGCGGCTGAGCGATATGATAACGATTTGTTGGTAAAACAACTCCCCGATGACGGCAGCGTCACATTAAGCAATATAACCACGAGTTATGGTGTGCTCGTATTAGTTGGCCCGCGATCACGCGATATCCTCAGTAAAGTTACTGACGCAGATCTATCGAATGAAGCATTTCCGTGGCTGACTGGACAGCAGATCCATGTCGGCGTGGCACCAACGCTCGCGCTTCGAGTGAACTTCGTTGACGAGTTGGGTTGGGAATTGCATCACCCCATCGAATATCAGAACCACATCTTCGACGCCCTGATGGCAGCCGGCGAGGAGTACAGTATTGGACTTTGCGGTATGCGGGCGATGGATTCCCTCAGGATCGAGAAATCGTATCGCATGTGGGGTCAAGATCTTACGACCGAATACTCGGCATTCGAGGCCGGCTTGGATCGGTTTATTTATCTCGACAAAGGGGACTTCGTTGGTCGCGACGCGTTAGTGAAACAGAAACAAGAGGGTGTGCCGCAGCGTTTTATCACCCTGGACGTCGATGTCGATGACGCCGATGCGCTCGGCAATGAGCCGATATATCAAGGTGGAACCATGGTAGGCCGAGCAACAGCAGGGGCCTATGGGCATGTGGTCAAGAAGAGTCTGGCGTTAGCGTATGTTAAACCTGAAACGGCGAATATCGGTACCGCGCTAGAGATCGAAATCCTCGGCAAGCGGCATCGGGCGACAGTAATTGAAGAGTCACCGTGGGATCCTGAGAACAAGCGACTCAGGGCCTAAGATTGACTACTGGCAAAACGTATCTCGTTGTGGAAAGTTCCTGGGAGGACGGAAGTGAAAATATTGGTCGCGGTTAAGCGCGTCGTTGATTACAACGTGAACATACGGGTCAAGGCGGACGGTTCTGCAGTTGAAACCGCCAATGTCAAAATGTCTATGAACCCTTTCGATGAAGTTGCGGTTGAAAAAGCCATTCGTCTCAAGGAAGCGGGACTGGCAGAAGAAATCATTGCGGTATCGGTCGGCCCTGAAAAATCCCAAGAAACACTGCGAACCGCTCTGGCAATGGGTGCCGATCGTGGTGTGCACGTACGAACCGATATCGACACGGAGCCACTCGCGGTAGCGAAAATTATCAAAGCGATCGTGGAGAAGGAAGAGCCGCAACTTGTTTTATTGGGCAAGCAAGCAATAGACGATGATTGTAATCAAACTGCGCAAATGTTATCCGCCCTCCTTGGTTGGTCACAGGGTACCTTTGCGTCCAAATTGGAGATCTCGGGCGGTACGGCTGAGGTGGTGCGCGAGGTCGATGCCGGGTTGGAAAAGATTTCCATTAAGATGCCGGCCATTGTGAGCGTAGATCTACGTCTCAATGAACCGCGCTATGCATCGTTACCCAATATCATGAAGGCCAAGAAGAAACCGATTGACCAATATACCCCAGAAGATCTGGCTATAGATGTCACACCACGAGTAAAAACCCTGAAGGTCGAGGAACCACCCAAGCGCAGTGCTGGTGTCATCGTCGATAGTGTGGCCGCGCTCATAGATAAACTTAGGAACGAAGCCAAGGTGATTTCATGAGTATTCTTGTTGTTGCCGAGCACGATAACTCGGAGCTCAAAACTGCTACCTTGAACACAATCGCCGCGGCCCAAAAGGTCGGTGGCGATATTGACTTGTTGGTAGTTGGGCATGAGTGCAATAGCGTCAGTGAAGCGGCAGCGAAGGTTGTTGGCATATCAAGAGTGCTAGCTGCCGACGCGCCTGAACTTGCTCACCACCTGGCCGAGAATGTTGCACCTATTTTGGTGAATATCGCCAAGAACTACAGCCATATTTTTGCCCCCGCTACGACGTTCGGTAAGAATATTATGCCGCGAGCCGCAGCACTACTGGACGTATCACAGATATCGGATATCAGCGACGTTGTTTCCGGCGATACATTTGTGCGCCTAATCTATGCTGGTAACGCCATCGCCACTGTGCAATCGAGCGATGAGCTCAAACTAGTCACCGTACGTACGACCAAATTTGAACCGGTTGGTGCCGAAGGCGGGTCAGCAACGGTAGAGGCCTTGGCGGGTAGTGGTGACAGCGGATTGTCTAGCTTTATGGGTCAAGAAGTGACCGAATCTGAACGTCCAGAACTGACAACTGCCAAGGTGGTTATATCAGGTGGCCGAGGTATGCAGAACGGCGAGAACTTCGCGATGTTGGAAAAGATTGCCGATAAGTTGAATGCCGCTGTGGGCGCGTCGCGAGCAGCCGTTGACGCGGGTTATGTCCCTAATGAATACCAAGTGGGTCAAACTGGTAAGGTTGTGGCGCCCGATCTATACATCGCGGTGGGTATCTCAGGGGCCATACAACACCTGGCTGGCATGAAGGATAGCAAAGTCATCGCTGCGATTAACAACGACTCCGAGGCGCCAATATTTCAGGTTGCGGATTATGGGCTAGTCGCCGACCTGTTGACGGCGCTGCCCGAGTTTCTTGTCGAACTCGAAAAGTAGCCCTCCGCGGCTATGTCAGCCCACGATTTTTCGTTCAAGGACATCGATGGGGAGCTGCTCAAGCTGTCGCGCTTCGCCAGCCAACCGTTATTGATCGTTAATACAGCATCAGAATGCGCTTATACACCACAATACGCCGAGCTTGAGACGTTGTGGACCCGCTATCGAACGAAGGGGCTCGCGGTGGTCGGTGTGCCATCGAACGATTTCGGTGCCCAAGAGCCAGGTAACGCGGCAGACATCAAGCACTTCTGCCAGACTAACTATGCGGTCGATTTCCCACTGACCCAAAAGCAACGGGTTATCGGTGCCGATGCGCACCCGTTCTATCAGTGGGTCGTCGACGAGATCGGGGAAGTGGCAGCGCCTAAATGGAATTTCCACAAATACCTTATCGGGCCAGATGGTAGCCTCGCTGGTCTTTGGCCGTCAGACGTCTCGCCGCTAGATCTAGCGATTACTGAGGCTATCGACGGCCTACTATCACCCTAGAAAATCGACGCCCAGGCCTTGTTTTAGGCTTGTTTCGGCTGGCATGGCGATGCGCGGATCCAGGGATGGTGGCTCTGGGCAGCGGCGTCATGGGCGGTGCCCATCAGCTATAGTTATCCCTAGAAAAGCTCGTGGACGTGGGGCCTATAACCATATAATCGATAAGCCATTGACGGCGAGGCAGGAGGGGGACAACGGGCATACGCTATGCACGAAATGACCATGACCATGTCAAGGTGGGGGCGGCTATGCGCAATAGCTGCCACACTGCTGTTCGTACCTGGAATTGCCCACGCAATGGGGCTCGGCAATCTTACTGTTTATAGCGCTTTGAATGAGCCGCTCAAGGCCGAGATCAGGTTCACCTCACTTACCGAAAGAGAATTCAGGACTCTCGATGCCCGGCTGATCAAGCAGCCACAACAGTTCTATGGGCCCAATCTAGAGAGTGCGGCGCCTTTCTTAGACGTTGGCATCACGCTTATAGAACGCGAACCGCAGGTATACTCACTGCTACTTCAATCTGAGCAGCCAGTACGCGAGCCGTTCCTGCGCTTGATATTGGAGACTGAGTGGGCCGGTGGACGGTTGGCGCGTGAATTCAGCGCGCTGATTGACCCGCGTGAACTACGAGCCCCGATCGAAGAGGGTATGCCAGCGTTCCCGCCGGTGGCTAAAGTCGGAGATCTTGGGAGGCCAGACTCTGATGAGGCGTCGTCTCGTGCGGATTCTAAGCCAAGACCAACCGCGTTAGCCGATAAACCGCGCAAATCGACAGCAAACACCGAGCCGGCTGAGGTGTCGACGGGGCAAAATGCCAGCGCGCCGCCGCCAGAAACCCAAGCTGCACAAGCACCAATCATCGAAACGACAATATCAGCGCCGGATGTTGCCATTGATCCAACGGCAGAATCACTACCAGCGACACCGTCGGCACAAGTCCAAGTCGAGGCACAGCGTCGTCTGATTCAGGCCGAAATTGAGAACTGGGCAAAAGAGCGTGGATTATCTGTCGACCAAGACCCACAAGAAATTGTCGTCAGCGATATCGATGTTGAAACCCTTCCGCATGATGACGTTGTAGCTGAAACGCCAGAAATCGATCTCGATCGGCCGATACCGAACGAACCGCCAGCAGAGGTTTCGCTATCAACGGCGACCACGAACGTTGGACCGCTGGGAAATGACCTTTTGATGGGCTTTATTGGCGTCGTGGTGGCCCTGATTCTTGTCGCTGGCGGTGTATTGATCTACATCTATGTACGTCAGCGCAGGGCTTTGCGTGAGCATGGGCAGCGCGATGACGAAAGTGAGAGCCAATTTGAGCGCGTGAGTGACGACGATGTCGAAGACCTACCAGAGTATGGAGATAGACGTAGTGGTTACGGGCGTCGGCAGCAATTCGTACCGGTGGAGGTGGAGAGACGGCAGGGGCCACGTCGCCACCGGGATCAATTCGCCCAGGCATCGGCCAAAGTCGCTGCCACCCGAGCCAATACCGTGGATGAGTCCGAGGTGTATATGGCTTGTGGCCATGATGAGGATGCGGAACTGCTTTTAAGGGAAGAGCTTGCGAAAAACCCGGATCGTCAAGATCTAAAGGTCAAACTATTAGCCGTTTATCAACGCCGCAATAACCCAGAAGCTTTTGATGCGCTTGCCAAGGAACTCTATAGCAACGTTAATTCGAAAAAGACGGTCGATGATGACTTCGGTAATATATCCGAGGCGCTGGCTGATGAACACCTGCCTAATAATGTTGCGGAAACCGCTTCCGGTTTCGACCGCTCAATGGAATTCGATGCGCCTGATAGCAAGCCGGATGAAGTCAAAGATGATGATGACATCCTGGATATTGATTCGCTCGATTCACCTGACGACAAGCGCGAGGTAGAAGCTGACATATTCGGACGTGAAATCGAAGCGCTGGCAATGACCATACCAACAACCGACGCCGGTAGCGGGGCACCCGAATCAGGTTCGACGCCCACCAGCGAGAACCTGGATGACACCAATATGGAGGATTTGCGGGCAGATGACTTTGCCGAGATCAAGCACGCAGTTGATCGCGGCGCAGACTTGCCCGAGTTTGGTAAGGACTCTGATCAAGATGATACTGATCAGCTGCCATCGACGAACGCTGTGACAGATCAGCCACGAAGAAAACCTGGTAAGCGTTCGCGTCATAAGGGCGGTAAATCCAAGAAGTCATCGGTCCAAGAGGGTGGAGAGCAGGACGGCAAGTCATCGCCCCAATGGAGGGAACCTAGTACTAAAATCGATCTCGCCAAAGCCTATATCGCAATGGGCGACACCGAGCGTGCGCGCAACATCTTAGATGAAGTGCTCGAAGAGTGGGAGTCTCCCAACGGCACACAAGGCTAGCCCCGTCACACAATAGTAGCCAATTTCGCTGTATGATATTGCCGGTCCAAAGAGTAGACCAGCAAGGGGGAGTAATGTTTGTGGTTACAAATCGCATTCCAGTGAGTGACGGCTATGAGGACGCCTTCGAAGATCGCTTTAGGCAAAAGATGTCGGGTATTGAACAGTCTCCGGGGTTTGTAAAAAATCTGATCTTACGCCCGGTTTCGAGACGCTACGACGCCAAGACTGGCGCGTATCGAGAGTCCGAAGAACAAGGTTACTATCTTGTGCAGACCTACTGGGAAACCGAGGAGGCTTTCTGGAATTGGACAGCCAGCGACTCATTTCGCGCTGGCCACAGTGATCGACCGCCGGCTGAAATGTTTGCCGGACGTAACGTCCTGGAGATACATCAAATAATCCTGGAAAAACAAGTGTGATCGGTTTAATGACTACGGGGCGGGCTATGTTCGAACCACTAAACGTAAAAGTGTAACATTGGGCCATGAAATTTCCTCGCACTATCCAACTCGATGACTCGGACAGTCAGGTCTATGAAAGGTCAGCCATTCCCGGGGAGTGGGCGGTACCGGGTTCATTCGCTTTTCTCGATATGGATCTGAGTGAGATGACAAGCAAGCAACGACAAGCATTTGGTCGTGGCTTCTTAGGCACCGAGAGCTTTGGCTGGTCTACCTTGGTGGAGGTAGCGCAGATCGATGCGGTGGAATACGAGGGGGTGGTGCAACGCTTAGCGAATCATTTCGTCGATCATTGTGGGGCACCGAATCTGAATGCTGCTTTACCATTGGCCAACGAAGAAGCCACGTTTGCCGCGAGTATCTGTGACCACCATTTACATACGCTATTGGCGTTGGAGCGCGAGTCGAACGAAGACGGCATAGCAGAACGGTTTAAAGTGGTACAGCTCCCAAGTGCGGCTGGGCACGAGAACGTGAAGTTATGGACCCTTCTAGACGACGAATAACGCGTAAGCGTTGGTCGTCTGTGCATCACAACCCTTCGGATTAGTTGAAAATGAATGAACAGGTCGGTTCTTTAGCGCTTTTTGTGGGCACCCAAAAGGGCCTCTTCATAGTGCGCCGCAGGGGTGGTGACGCGACTTGGTCGCTGGAAGGACCGCATATAGCGGGCTACGAAATATTGCACGCGTGGCTCGACCCGAACGACAACAAGACTGCATACGCCGCGGCATACCACACCATTTGGGGAACCCATATCTATAGAAGTGTGGATGCTGGCAATACCTGGCGTTCGCTAGAACAGGTGCCACAACATCCAAACGGTACCTACGAACCCACTGTAAAGGCGATATGGTATCTACAACGTGGGCCTGCTGCCTCCCCAAATATACTTTACGCTGGCATAGACCCAGCCGGTCTGTTCGTAAGCAAGGACTATGGGGCCAGTTGGACTGGTATTGCGGGTCTGAATCAACATGCCACGCGCAATGCCTGGGAGCCCGCCCGTGGCGGCTTTTCAGTTCACTCGATCTGCGTGGATCCGCTAGATCCAAAACGCATGTATGTGGCGGTGTCTGCTGGTGGTGTGTACCGTAGTGTAGATGCCGGTGTGACATGGGAGCCGGCCAACCGCGGTGTGCGCGCCGAAAACTTGCCGCAACCCTACCCTGAAACTGGACATAATGTTCATCGCCTTATCATGCACACCAGTCGGCCGGAGCGCCTCTACCGCCAATGTTATAACGGAACCTACCGCAGTGATGATGGGGCTGAGACTTGGACAGAAATCACGGCCGGCCTGCCTAGCGATTTTGGGTATACCATCGCGGCAGATCCAGGCGATGCAGACACGGTCTTTCAGATCCCGCAAGAGAGTAGTCACATGCGCACTATGGCCGACGGCAGATTGAGAGTCTATCGTAGTCAGAATGCGGGGCAGTCATGGGAAGCGCTCACCAACGGCCTTCCTCAAGAGCATGTGTATGTCAGTGTGCTTCGCGAGGGAATGGATACTGATGGGATGCAGCCGTGCGGTGTTTATTTCGGTACATCTAGTGGGCATTTATTTGCCAGCGGAGACGCCGGCGAACGCTGGTCATTGATTGCTAGCTTTCTTCCACGAATACTGTCCGTTAAGGCAGCGTTGTTGCCGACAGCCTAGCCGATGGCAGCGGCAGAAAGACTAATAGATGCCTTGCACGCACGAACAGGTCTAATCTGTGCGGTTGGGGCGGGCGGCAAGAAAACGACCCTCTATCGATTAGCTACATTGCACCCCGGTCGCGTCGCACTTACGTCGACTGTATCTATACCCCCCTTTCCGAAGGATCTGCCGATGCCGGTCATCCGTGATAACCACGATCGCCTGCTGCAGTCCTTAGCGCGGGCCGTCGATGGACGTTGCATCGCCTATACACAGCAGTCGTGTAAACGTGGCCGTTTCGCGGGTGTGCCTGCTAACGTCGTTCAGGACATCCATGAGAAACTCGATTTCGATGTGACTTTTGTCAAAGCGGATGGCGCTCGCAATCGTCTTATTAAGGCACCGGCACAAGAAGAGCCACAATTGCCAGACAAGGTAACGACAGTTATCGCAGTTGTGTCGGCCCGTGCAATCAACCGACCGCTCGATGAACGTATTGCGCATCGGATCGAACAAATCGAACGCGTCACGGGCGTAGAGCGAGGTGGGTTGTTGACCCCGTCACATGTGGCGCGCCTGTGCACGAGCGAAACAGGTCTCCTTAAAGACACGGGTAATGCTCATGTGGTGCCGCTCATCAACATGGTCGATGATGAGAAAACTAGAGGCCTGGCGCTAGCGACGGCCAAAGAAGCACTGCGGACATCAAAACGCTTTGACCGCATTGTCTTGGCATCCATGCGCCGCCCTGATCCTATCGTCGAGATTGTAGAGCGGATCCGCTGCTAGCCCGACCCTCCCCCTGCCCCTGTCCCCTCGCATAAAGCGAGGGGGAGTATTTTTTTGAGTGAATCGCGTGACTTACGACAGATGCGGTGGCACTGGTCCAACCATTGGCCACTAATTCCCTCCGCTGTCATTGGCGAGGGTCAGGGCGGGGTGGGGGCGGGTAGTGGCAGAATATCGAAGGCAATGCTGATACGTTGGGCGTCGTAATTGAACGGCACGGTTCCATGATAGAAATAGGATGGAAACAACAACATCAGGCCCTCCTCGGGCTGAAATAGTTTTACCCTAGCATCCGCCTTGCAGTGAAAGTGTATGGGCGGGCGGCCGAACTCGATCCACCCAGCCTGAGCATTGCCTGCTTCGGCGAAGACTTCCGGCACCTGTACGTAATAGACACCACTTAGCCAGGCGGAAGGATGAATATGCGGGAGTTGATAGCCCTTCGAACCTAATACGATGCCCCACGCGGTAAGAGCAAAATTCTTGGGGCGGCTGTCGGTAAAAGGATGTTCGAGGTCTGTCGAGAGTTTGCGCATGTAAGTCTTCACTGAACTTCGTATGATTTCTTCTAACACCGCAATCGGGCCTTTCGACTGGTCCAACAATTCGCCGGAGTGTTTACCGAGCCGGGTAGCGTGACTGGCAGGCGCCGATACTAGCGTCGGGTGCGAACGAACATGATGGGCGAGGGCGGCGTTAAAATCGGCAACACTGGCATATCCGGCTGGGGTTTCGAGGCGCACTGGTTGAATGAAACGATCGAAGTCAAGCAAGTGATCTACTGATTCCCGATTTCCGAGTTCACCCAGCGCGGCGGCCTTGAATCCCAACACGGCTGTATTGCCAAAATGCTGTGCGAGGTACTTGTCACAAAGCGCGACGGCGGCCTCGGGCTCGCCGCGCTCAAGCAAGGCATCCCCCAAGTTGACATGGGTTTGGGCATGATGCGGTTCTATATCGATAGCGCGTTCATATGCGGTAATCGCCTCGTCGAGCTTTCCAAGCTTTTGCCAGGCGTATCCAAGGTTAATCCGTGCTTCGACATGTTTAGGGTCTAGGTCGAGAACTTGCTGGTACGCCGCCACCGCTCCGGCGAGCTCATCTTTTTCTTGTAACACAATGCCAAGATTGTAGTGCGCGTCAGCGCGGTTGGAGTCCAACTCCAATGCCCGTTGGTATGACGTTACCGCCTCATCCGACTTGCCCAGTTCATGCAACACGCTGCCAAGGTTGATATATGCGTCAACATAATTGGGATCACGCTCGATGGTTTGGCGGTAGATTTCGGCGGCCTCGCCGAACTCGCCTTTTGCTTTAAGAACATTGCCCAGGTTGAATAAGGCAGGCCAGAACTCGGGATTGATTTCGTACGTACGCCGATATGCATCTTCGGCCTCGGTTAGACGATTCAGCCCTTCCAGCAAAATGCCCTGGTTAAAGTGAGCGTCGAAATAATCTGGGTTTATGGCGAGCGCCTTACTGTAGGCCGTTTCGGCTTCGGCGAACTTGCCCAACGCTTTAAACACATTGCCGAGATTATTGTGCGCTTCTACGTAGTTGGGTTGTACCGATACCGCATTCTGTAACGATCGAATGGCCTGTGCTGGTTCGCCAGACTGGAAATAGGCAATGGCGCAAAGATTCAACGCTTCGGCATGTTTCGGGTCCACCGCCAGAATTTGCTGGTACAGACGTATGGATTCTTGCGGATAGCCACCTTGCAAGAAAGCAAAAGCTTGCCGCAAGACGTCTGGCACGGAGATGTTGGCAACGGCCTTGGCTTTGCCGGTACGGCGTGACTGCTTACTGAGCCGGCGACGCTGTTGGCGATTCATTGTTTATCCCATGACCGATCCAGGGTAGATCAGTGATTGTAGCATGTGGCTGAATCAGGATAGTGGTTTCAATAATTCGCCTTCCATGCCAACGCGTCTCATGGTTTCGCATTGAGTATCGGTGAACTTTATATTCTCCGGCGACGTGTCGGCACGCATCACGTTTTGCGTCAAATCAACGTGTTCGCCACTGTCCATGAGGACATGGGCGATTTCGTGCGCAACGGCGATACCGGCATCACCAATACCCTCTGTTATCCACACAGTGTTAGTTAGTATGGGCCGGGTAGTGCTGTTTGCTCTTCCGATTGCCTCGGCCTCGTAAGCATCCGCTTTTAGGGCGTCTCTTACGAAATAAACAGTGGGCCGGGGGAACGACAAACGACCAGCCAACTGCGCAGCATTCGAGTCGGTGAAGTAAAGAAATATCTCCGGCCCGCGGAGCATATGTAGATCTGCGCGCGGTATATAGATGCCACATTGACCAAGGAGTTGTGCGGCGTGTTTCAGTATATGTTCGAGGCGCGCGAAATCCCAGGATGTGCGTTCAAAGTATATCAATGTGAGGATTAGTTCATGCGTGAATAGATGTTTAGATTCATGGCTGTTGTAGAGCTTGGCAGCCGTCAGTTTGCGCGAGTCTATCTTCTCCAGCTCGACATCGCGCGGCACGGTCGAGCGTTGTTCGGCCGTTTGAGGGTCCGGTATAAAGCCTTGTGCAACGTATGGCTTGTGATTACCAATTGGGCGCATCGCCCTGGCAAGAATTGCAGTCTTCAATTCCGGTGCGCGCCACGTGCGATTTTTCGCCAGTAAGCGGGCGGCCATGGCGGTTATGCGGGCGGCCGCATAGCTCGACCCTGAGACACGGATTGAGTGGCCTTCGAAACCAGTGACCATGAGGCGCTCGGCGGGTACAAGCAGATCGACTGACGTTTGACCATGGTTGGAGCCCGGCGCTAGTCGACCATCTATTTCAGAAGACGTGACGCTAATAATGTTTTTCAGGGGCAACGCGGCCGGATAGACCGGCCGTGTATCGATATCGCGCCCGTTATTGCCAGCAGAGACGACAAAAAGTATTTCCGGGTATTCTTTCGCTACTTGAGCAAAGGCTTTCCAGTCATCTACCTTGTTGCTGCCTAGTGAAAGGTTGACGATCAATATACCTTTGGCCGCGGCATCACGAACGAGATCGACCATGCGACGCATATCCGGTCGTGGATAGCGGTAAGGGACCAGCCTGGCCTGCGGTGCTTCCCGTAGCAACAAGGACGCAGTGCGAGTTCCGTGACGTTGTGGAAAGAATGGTGACCGGGCAGGGTTGGCGTCAAATGGGCGCCGGTCAAGGTCCCAGTAGTCGTAACCCAGAATCGTGCCGTCTCCCGCCCGCGCCAACCCTTGGGCGATGGCTGGAAGTAGATAATTGACGCCGGCATCAACCATGGCAACCAAAACGCCATCCCTATCATCCCCCGACGGAACCGCCGGGTTTAACGGTTCTGTGATGCCAGTGGCGGCCAGGGTTCGGTCTAAGTGTTCAAGGGCTATGGCTGCGTCTGTGGTGTCATCATAAACAAGACGACGTCCAAGCTGTATCGCACACTCGGTATCGGTGATAGCGGTCATGATTGGGCGTATGACGCCTGTTATGGAGGTCCAATACTCGGCGCTGACGCGCTGGGGTCGACCGGGCGGTGCCACACGTTGCAACCTAATTTCGCTACCGTCCGCCCGGGTAAACCGGCGTTGCCAGCCAATTGTAACCGCACCAGCTTTAATCGGTTTTTCTTGCGCCCCGTCTGCATCGTCCAAACGGTTCGCCATTTGCGTTAAATCATCTTGCGGCGAGTTACAAGCAACATCAATTGCAGAGCGTAGGAGGACAGCAATACCGTTGTCATTTGCCTGCGCCATCACGATGATCAAGGCCAATACCGTGGCCAAGGCTAACTGCAAGATTCGCGTTATGATCACCATCTTCCAGGCTTGCCTGTCGTTTCCAGAGGGGGTAGGTTACTCTACCCATTTCGAGCAGGTCTATGGTTCTGCCGGCATATAGGGCGATTATGGCTAAACTCACCCACTTCAATACTGATGGCGAAGCGCACATGGTAGATGTGGGCGCTAAGGACATTAGCCGACGTACTGCCATTGCCGAGGGACGCATCTACACAAAACCCGAAACCTTGGCGCTGATTCAACAGGGTGGACACGCGAAGGGCGACGTCTTGGGGGTTGCCCGGGTGGCAGGCATTATGGCAGCGAAGAAAACCTCCGAACTCATACCATTATGTCACCCGCTGACACTAACCCATATAGAAATCGACTTGCAGGTACTGTCCCAAGAGGGCTGTGTCCGATGTCGAGCGACGGTGGAAACGCGTGAGCGTACGGGAGTAGAAATGGAGGCTATGATGGCGGTCGAGATTTCACTTCTCACCATCTATGACATGTGCAAATCCGTAGATCGTAGAATGACGCTCAGTGATATTCGTTTGCTAGAAAAGTCTGGTGGTAAATCGGGGAGCTGGAAACGCTAGATAGTACCTCATTGGAATGACGGCAACACTGAATATCCCGCCGCTGTACGAGTTGGTGACATACGATAGCATCGATAGTGCTACCAGCGAGGCCAAACGACTAGCTTTATCGGGCGCGGAAGAGGGTACATTGGTGTGGGTTAAGGACCAGACGGCCGGCCGCGGTCGCTTCGACCATCAATGGCTTTCTGAGCCTGGGAATCTTCACTGCGCAATTGTTCTGCGACCCGATGAGCCAATGGCGATTGCTGGGCAAATCAATTATGTGGCGGCGGTGAGTCTAGCCACTGCAATTGCCGGTCTCGTGACGCCTATGACCGAGCTTCGATATCGTTGGCCGAATGATTTGCTTCTGAACGACCTTAAAGTAGCAGGGATACTATTAGATCCCTGTGGCGTTAACAATGGCAATATCGAGTCGCTAGCCTTGGGTGTCAATGTCAATGTTAAATCGCATCCGAAGGACCTAGACGACAGTGCTGCGAACATGCACGCTGATGGCTTCTCGAAGTCGACGGACGCCGAGCTCCTCGAAAGCTTTAGCCGAAACTTTCTGTCTTGGATCAATCGTTGGGCCGAAGAAGGGTTCGGTCCGATTGGTAAAGCCTGGATACAGCGCGCGAACGGTGTGGGTCAACCAATAGAGCTACAGCTAACGAAAGAAGTGGTAAGTGGCGAGTTTGTGGAACTAGATTCGGAGGGCGCGCTCGTTGTTAAGCTTGCAGATAATGCGAGACGTAAAGTTACTGTTGCAGAGTTCTTTTCTATGTAGTGCTGGAGTCGCATGACTGACGATTCAGAAAACGATTTGGCGCTTGGCGTCTACAGTACGGATACCAGTGGTGAGCAAAGACTCGTCCATCAGTATGAAGATGGTGATTATGGGTTGGAAGACATTTACTGCCATTTCGAACTCGGCGAGCTGGAATCCACAGACCCATCGGAAAACACCATCATTTGGCTGAGTGATACCGAATTGCACCAGCTGAAGGTGATGGCTGACGCGCGTAGCTTTGATTTCGAAGAGGGTTTCATCGAAATGTGCAAGGACGTGCAACGCTTCGGCGCAGATATGGCAGCCGAAAGAGTGAAATTTATTGCCAATTTTTAGAAAGGGTAACGAACGAATTGTGATTGCTAGAGGTATCGTATGTTTTCTGATTTTGGGCCTGCTGCTCTGGGTGCCGACATCTACTGCGAGCAGTGAGGCGAAGGAGGCGAATGATCAAGAGCTGTTAATGGCAGCCGAGGCCGGACGTCTCGATTTGGTGGTAGAGATGTTGGATCGCGGCGCAAAGACTGATGCGCGTGACACGCGCCCTGAGCGCAACACAGCCCTTATGCTGGCCGCGAAGCGGGGCCATCGAGACATCGTCGCGTTGTTACTTTCTCGTGGAGCGGATATTAATGCGCGCGCATCAGACAACTGGACGGCGCTGATGCAAGCTGCCCATGAGGGCTACCTCGGCGTGGTCAAACTGCTTCTCGACCACGGTGCCGACATTGGCGCGCGCGAAACTAGATATGGAAATACCGCACTTATATTGGCAGCAGGGCGTGGGCACAGTGAGATCGTGATAGAACTTTTGCGCAATGGGGCTGAGGTCGATGCCGCAGGCCTGAAACAAGGCAACACGGCACTGATGCAAGCGGCTGCTAATCGTCTTGGTTTGCAGTCAACCATCGAGCTTATTATAAGTGGGGCCGACGTGAATTCTCGAGCCCATGACGGCTGGACCGCGTTGATGGCGGCGGCGAGAAAGGGCAACCTCAAAATAGTTGAATTGCTACTAGCCAATAAAGCGAATGTCAACGCCCGTACACAAGATGGTTATTCAGCCCTGCTGTTGGCCGGTGAAGCTGGCCACGTACGTACGGTGGATGCATTGCTAAACGCTGGTGCCGATGTGAATGTGCGCACGGATAGTGGGGAAAGTCCTCTCGGCCGAGCGGCCCTGCAAGGTGATATCACGATGTTAAAGCGCCTGCTTGATGCCGGTGCTGAATTGCAAGGTTACGGTAGGCGCGGGCAGACACCATTGATGTTGGCGACACGTGCCGGCCAAACACGGGCTGTCCTATGGTTGCTCGACCAGGGTGCCGATGTCGATGCGACCGACGAACAGGATGGCAATACGGCATTGATGCTGGCTGCCAATGGTGGCCACGTCGATATCTTGAAGTTATTGCTTGCCGCCGGAGCGGACGTACATATAAAAGCAAAGGACGGATGGACGGCGTTGGCGGCGGCGGAAATGATCGGTGATATAGAAGCTGCGAGTCTAATCAAGAGGGCTGCCGCGAGTACTCAATAGGCTTAAACGACAACCGATCGAGCGGGGTGTCGGTGCGGTGTAATACCACCTCGAGCTCACCGACACACCACTGAATCTGCAAGAGCGAAACGGCTGATGCCAAGATGGTTGGACCGTCCCTTTCAAACCCTGGGTATATTCGAGGCGCTTGGATGCCATGAGGCCGTCGAGGAGAAAGGGAGCGCGCATTTCATTGGGGGCCGGAGGTCGCCACTCCAATGAGAGCCCGGATATACGCTCGCATCTATCCATTCATTCAAGGCAACGTTTTGCTTGCAGATCGAGACGAGGCCATGTATACGTTCGCAGTCGCACCTTATCGCTATCAGCCGGATTGCTTGCCAAAACGGAGGCGCCCATATAAGTCCATATGCAGTCGTTCGACGGCTCGAAGAACGACGCAGCAAGTCCCGTGTTCAAGGCGCGCAGGAGTTTTGCGGGGATCAGTACTGCACGGTCCTGCAAGGTAAGGCAAATTACGCAACGGGCATCCCGGTAGTTGGGGTCTAAATCAAACAGTTGCAATCTAATGAACGAACTCATACGCAGGGACAGAACACTCGCTCAGGCTGCTATTCAGTGTGTCCTCGCCAAGGAAGGGGTGACCGTGACATTGCCCCGCGCCGTCAATCGCAAGGAGTTGGTGGAAAACCTCGGCAGCCTGACGACTCCATCGGTGTCCGTCGGGGAAATGGCGAAAATCCACACCGTCACCATGGACCAGGCCGCGCATCGTTTTCACCGGTCGCAGCGCGGTTCGGACAACTTAGTGTCGTGAACTACCGGCAGTTCGGTAACACGGACTTAATCGTGTCCGAGATTGGTTTGGGTTGCCAATCACTCGGTGGCGGTCTGTACCACCGCGACGACGGGATGGCCTTGCGGACACTCTGGCGTGCGTTCGAGGCCGGCATCACATTCTACGACACGTCGGATCATTACAGTGTTGGTCACAGCGAAGAGCTCATTGGGCGGGCGTTCAGCTCAAGACGAGATCGGGTGATCATCTCGAGCAAAGCCGGGACCCGTTACACCAGGACAGCAAGGCTTGCGCTGCACATGCGACCCGTGCTGCGGCCAGTGAGCGGTCTACTCAGGCCGTTGAAGCTGACCTTCGGCCGGCTGCGTTCGAGGCAACGGCAGAGCGACTTCTCCCCACAGTACTTGCGCCACTGCGTCGAGCATAGTTTGCGCCGTCTCAAGACGGACTATCTCGATCTCTTCCAGCTACATAAACCACCTCCTGACATCTTGCGGGAGGCGGCTTTCCTGCCAACACTCGAGTCATTACGGACCCAGGGCAAGATCCGCCACTATGGAGTCGCGTGCGACACAGTCGACGACGCGCTGAGTTGTCTGACTATGACCGGCATCGCCTCGATCCAGGTCACCCTGAATCTCCTCGATCAGGAAGCCATTCCTCGCGTCCTCCCGCTGGCGAAGCAAAGAAACTGTGCGGTTATCGCGAGGAACCCGCGTGGCCAGGGTCATCTCACCCGCGAGTTCGCCGATATCTTGGCCGAAGATTACGCCCACGACCGGGCCGCATTCGAAGAGATCCAGCACAGGGCCCGCAAGTTTTGCTTCCTGGAGAAGGAAAACCGCACCTTGACGCAGGCTGCACTGCAGTTCGTGCGGCAACTAGCCGGTGTGTCGGTCGTCATTCCACGTGCTATCAACAAGTCGCAACTCGATGAGATTCTGGGCACCCTCGAATGCCCCCCACTTTCCCCCGACGAATTGACGGCAATCAGTACACTGAGCAGCCAAATGGCCAAGCCGATACGTCGGTACCGCTACCGCACGTAACGGGTCAACGAGAACGGGCTTGAAGATCTTGTGTCTTTGCTACGAATTTCCTCCGTTGGGCGGAGGTGGCGCCCGTGTGGTCGATGGACTCACCAACGGATTGGCGGTTGCCGGGGATCGCGTCGATCTGTTGACTATGGCTTACCGGGGTTTGCCCAGGAGAGAAGTCATCGGGGAAATCCATGTCCACCGCGTCTCGCCGTTCAGATTTCGGCAGAGCGTATGTTCCGCATTAGAGATGATCCCTTACGTCCTCCTGGCAACGGTTCACGCCCGGCGCTACGTGCGCCAAAACAGCTACGCGATCATTCATGCACATTTCATCTTTCCGGACGGGCTTGTCGCGTACCTGATCAAAAAGATGACGGGCCTGAGATATCTGATTACCGCGCACGGATCAGATGTGCCAGGGTACAACCCGGAGCGGTTTCGTACCTTGCACGTTTTGCTGCGGCCGTTGTGGAAGAAGATCACCAGCAATGCGGAATACATCGTTTGCCCCAGTCAATCGCTCAAGAAGCTGGTCCGGCAATCCGATGCTGAAGCCCGCATTACGATCATCCCCAACGGATTCAACAGCAATAAATTCGTTCCAAACAGTCAAAAACGCGACCGTATACTCGTGGTGACTCGGATGTTTGCCAGGAAAGGCGTTCAGTACGTTCTTCGGGCCCTTAGCGAGGCGCCGTCGGCTCACGAGCTCATCGTCGTTGGTGACGGTCCCTACCTACCTACTTTACGGCGGCTCGCGCAGGACCTAAACGTTCACGCGACCTTCCTCGGCGCGCTCGATAATGACTCGCCGAAGCTCAAGGAGCTTTACGAGACTTCGCTCATCTTCGTCTTGGCGTCTGAGGCGGAGAATTTCCCTGTCGTCTTGCTCGAAGCGATGTCGGCCGGCTGCGCAATCATCACGACTCTTAAAACGGGTTGCGAGGAGGTCGTCGGCGATGCCGCGCTGCTGGTCGACCCAAGAGACGCCACCGCGATTGGCGCGGCGCTGAAGAAGCTCACAATAGACCGCAACCTCTGCGACCGGCTGGGCCGGGCTGGCCGTCATCGGCTGTGCCAGAATTTCGAATGGCGGATCGTCGCCGAAAAGTATCGCACCGTCTACCAATCCGTCGTCGACGAGCAGGCGAGTTGATTACGATGAGTGGGAGTGCCCGATTCTTAGTCAAACTCGGCGTTTCGCTGGGACTGCTGTATTTCATCTTGTCAGTGGTTCCGTTATCCGACATTCTGGGAAACCTGCGAGACACACGTCCCTGGCCGGCGCTCGCAGGCCTTGCTCTGATGCCTGTTATGTTCTATCTGTTGGCAACGCAAACCCGTGTGCTGGCCACGCAACAGGGCATGAGCCTTTCCGTTGGTCAGATCTTCCGTATTAGCTTCATCACTAATTTCTACGGGCTGTTTCTGCCGGGCACCCTGGCGGGGGGCGTGATTCGCTGGTACAAGTACGCACGCGTCGACAACAAGCCGATAGAGGCGCTTGCTACCATTGCATTCGGCCGGTTGCTCAACACCCTGGTGGCGGTCGCGCTCGGCATGCTCTGCTGGGCGCTTGATAATACCGCCCGTCAAGATGCTGCAGTCGGCGCTAGCCTCGGCGTTGTTCTCGCACTGCTTGTGTTCATCTATTGGCTATTCTCCCACCAGGACCACGCACGTCAGCTTGCAACAAAGCTCGATGCCCGTGCGTACGTGCCAGCGCTGGTGCGCAGCGCAACGGGGCGTATTCTCCGCGCCGCTTCAGAGTTTCACCGTCTGCCAGTTCGTAGGATCCTGTCTATTTCCGTGGTGCTGTTGATCTACCATCTGCTTGGCATCGCTTCCTACGTACTGTTTTCTCGGGCGCTGGAGATCGACACCTCCGTGATCAGTCTCGGCTGGATCAGAACGGCGGTGCTGCTTGTCATCTTGATTCCGGTGTCGATCGGCGGTCTGGGAATCCGGGAAGGAGGTCTGATTTACATGTTGCACGCTTACGGCGTGTCACCTGCACTGGCGGTTGCATTGTCGTTGCTGCTGTTCGGCCGGAAACTGCTAGCGGGAGCCATAGGGGCGATATTCGAGATGTGGGATGTCCTGGGCCAGCGTGGCAGTTGGCTCGCGCGGCGACTGCGGTAGCGATGCTGTCGAGCCGCGTTACGCCCCGTTTTCTGCGATGAGAGTTTGCCTGATCTGCGTCGAAATCTTTGCCTGGGGCAAGTACGGTGGGTTTGGTCGCGCAACCAGGATGCTCGGACGCGAACTCGCTCGGCGGGGCACGGAAGTCTATGCGGTCGTGCCGAGGCGACGAGGTCAGGCGCCGATAGAACAGCTCGATGGAATTACCGTGCTCGGGTTTCCGATGTATTCTCCCCTGTCAATGACGCGACTGTTCAGGGAGTGCGACGCTGATATCTATCATTCGCAACACCCTTCATTCGGCACTTATCTGGCTCTGAGAACGTTGCCGTGCAGGCGGCATATCGTGACGTTTCGCGACCCGAAGGACTACCTCGACTGGAAGATCGAGTTTCAGAATCCGTCGGTCAATAGGCTACAAGTCGTGTTGAATTGGCTCTATGAGGACTGGATCGGTGTTAGACGTGCTGTCCGCCAACTCGACGGGCTCTACTCTACGGCCGAGTACCTGAACGACAAGTTGAAACGAAAGTACAGGCTCAATTCAACTCTCGATACGCTGCCAACCCCAGTGAAACTTCGACGGAACGTCGTCAAGTCAACCGTGCCGACCGTGTGTTGCGTGAGCCGCTTGGATCGACGCAAGAGGCCACACCTTTTCTTCGAGCTGGCGAAGCAATTCCCACACGTGGAGTTCATAGCAGCCGGTCAGTCCCGTGACAAGACATGGGAGCAGCAACTCGGAGAGCGATACGGCAACGTGCCGAACCTGAAATTGGTCGGCTTTCTGGATCAGTTTCGGTCGTCGGCGCTGTCGGATCTACTGGCCCGAAGCTGGATCTTGGTCAATACCGCCGCGCGTGAGGGTCTTCCGACGGCTTTTCTGGAAGGGCTTGCTCATCAATGTGCCATTTTGAGTCACGTCAATCCGGATAGCGTTGCTAGCCGGTTCGGCTATCATGTGGCCGAGGACGATTTCGCCCATGGGCTCTGCGTGCTGCTGAAAGAGGACGCCTGGCGCGAAAAGGGGGAGGCGGGGTATGAATACGTGCGAGACAACTTCGAGCTGAACCTGGTGATCGAGAAACATCTCGCGGTCTATCAGGCACTCCTAGGTCAGTCCGTGAGCTCGGCCCACTGAACCCTGTATGACATGACAGAGGCGATTGATTTCATCGGTATCGGCGCGGCCCGTTGCGGCACAAGCTGGATCGCAAATATCCTGCGGTCACACCCCAAGATCTGCGTGTCCGAGCCCAAGGAGATCCGTTATTTCAACCGCTATGTCTTGCCCGTCTCAAAGGCGAAAGGCAAAGTGAACTCGAACTGCGACAGGGATCTTGCCTGGTATCTGGATCGGTTCAGGCACGCGCGCGAGGGGCAACTGAGGGGTGAGTACTCGCCGATATATCTGTACGATGAAGCAGCGGCATCCGCTATCAAAAGCTGTTTCCCTGACGTCAAGTTGATCGCCTGTCTGCGGAATCCGGCTGACCGAGCCTATTCACACTACTGGCTGCATCGCGGCTCGTCAGTGCTTGGCAACATTGCCTTCGAGCGAGCCTTGCAGCAGGAAGAAGCCTATGTCGGCATGGGGCTCTACGCGAAGCAACTAAAACGGTATCTAGCGCGGTTCGATCGTGATCAATTGCTAGTATTGATCTTCGAGGAGTTGATCCGTAATCCGGCGATCGAGATGCGGCGACTTTTCGAGTTCCTGGGTGTTACCTTGGAGCTCGAGCTCGACTTCTCCCGGTATGGCATCAACCAACGAGCCAAAGTACGGTCCAGAGCGCTCAAGCGAGCCGCGTTTTCCGTCTCCTGGCTATTGGTCAATGCGCGGCTGAGCATGGTGGTGGACTGGTTTCGCAAAATGGGTGTGCACACGCTTTTGACAAGCATAAACTCAGCCCCATTGCGCTACCCCCCGATGGCTGAGGCGACCCGGCTAAGGTTGATGGAGATCTTCAACGAAGATATCGCCGAGCTCGAAAACCTGCTAGAGCGCGACCTCAGTCAATGGAGAGTGTTGGGAGCGTGACCGGGCGCGGCGTGCGGCGGGTGTTGTGGCTCGTTGGCGGTCTAGGTCTGGCCGTATCGATTGCGCTGGTCGTTGCGTGGACGCTGTGGCCTCGGGTGATCGAGCCCGGCTTGCCGTTCGAAGACCATGCATTTGAGTTGAGAGCCTATAACTGGTTTGATGTGGGCGTCGTCGATGCCAACGGCGATGGTTTTCTGGACGTGTTCACGTCCAACCACAATGCCCGACAGAGCCTCCTGCTGGGTGACGGCCGCGGAGGATTCACCGATGTGCTGTCCGATTGGCGTTTCGATCAGGATCCGGATCATCCGGGCCTGGAGGATTCGGACACCCCACCTGCATTTAACCGCAGTGGTCTGTACGTCTACTGGCGTGAACGATCCCTAATCCTTCGTAACCTTGGCGCGTCGGATCCGCCGCCACCGGCCACCGGCTCGCTCAAGCTCTCGGCCAAAGTTACGGTGCAGCAGCGCAACGGCTTCGAAGTCGAGATCGCCACGAGCCCGACCGAGTCGGGTGCCGACAGCAGTGTCGTTAAGTTCGCGTCCCTCGGACCAGGTGAACTGGTGCTTGGTATGCAATTCAGGAGTATTCCGATAGCGGTCGAACTAAATCCCGACGTCCCACTGGATCGAGTCTTCGTCGGTTCGAAACGCGTCCAGCCGCGCTCGCACGGCTTCGAGCTCTATGTGCGCGACCGCCACGGCATGGCCTGGACCGACTACAACGATGACGGTGTTTTGGACGTCTTCATTACGAGAGGTGGTCTTTACGGACAGCTGGCACGTCTCGGGAAGCAATTCAGTGACGAAATCCTAGTGAGCCGGGGTCCGGGGCATTATGAAGAACGGGCGGCGCAGCTGGGCTTCGTCAAAAATACCTGCCCCGGGCGTCAGGTGGCTTGGGTCGACTTCAACGGCGACGGAAAACTCGACCTTTACCTCGTTTGCGGCCGACGAGGCGGTGCCCATCCCAATCAACTATATCAACGATTGAGCGATGGTCGGTTCATTGACGTAGCTGCGCGAGTCGGCCTGGATTTTCTGGAGAACGGGACTTTCTTGTGGTTCGATGCCGATGCCGACGGCGACATGGATCTGCTATGGGCGTCTAGTGCCGGGCTGTGGTTGTATCGTAGCGAGCTAGGTCGGTTCGAGCCGGAAGCGCTTCACCCCCAGCCCGCTACGCAGGTGCGCCAACTGACCGTCGCCGATTTCGATGCGGATGGGGATTTGGACGTATTCGCTGCCTCAGCCCTTGACAGCCGATTGC
>JAOTYM010000021.1 GCA_029861845.1 Gammaproteobacteria bacterium
TCTTGAGCAGCTCATGAATTCGCTCCTGGATGTGCGCCCGGGAGATCGTCACTTCACCGGACAGGCGCAGCATCTCATCGATCACGTCCGTGGGAACGCGGATCCGCGGGGTCACCTTGACATCGGCTTCCGGCGGTGGTGGCGCGTGCATCGGTTTCAGCGGCAGCACATCCTGGGCAGCACGCGTACCTACCGCCGGGGCTGAGACGGTTACCGGCGGCGGCTCTTCTGCAAAGGTGTCCGCCTCCAAATCCAGTTCGCCGCGGTCGATACAGTTCGCCCAATCGAGTATGTGCTGCAAGGTCTTAAGCGCGCTCGCGGGGGGAGCAGAGCCGTCCACCAGCGACTCGAGCATCATTTCCAGGCAATCGGCTGCCTCTAACAGCAGTTTAGCGAGCGCCCCTTGCGGTCGCACCGTCTGCTCGGCCAGATACTCCAAGATATCCTCAAGGTGGTGTGCCAAGGTCGCCACCCCACGAACTCCGACTGTGTTGGCGGCCCCCTTGAGCGCGTGCACGACGCGGCGTGCCTCGTTGACCACCGCGATGTCGTTGTCGCCGCCAATTACACGCTGTATCGACGCCGAGTAATGGGCCGCCTGCAGCGGACCTTCTGCCAGGAATGCCTCTACCAATACCGGGTTCACATCATCCGGAATGTCGAGCGCCACGTCTTCGGGCTGTGCCTGTGCGGCGCGCTGCGGAGCCATCTCTCGAGCACCGGTCTCGGAGGGCACATCCCGCAACAGCTGCGCCAGCGCCGCGCCTTCGCAAGATTCCAACGGCGCCGGCCAGGCGCTGTTCATGAATAGGTTTGTAAGCGCGTCCGCGTTTTTTGGGTCCTTCGGTGCGGCGAGATACTCAAGGACGAGCGGTGGCCATTCATTAAATAGCGGTGGCGCGTCCTCGGCCATGGGACCGCCATCGAGTGCTGCTAGATTCGCCCCAACCTGCTCGCATATGCGCGCCAGACCGGCAAGATTCAGCACGTTGGCGGCGGCGGCGATGCGCTCGACTTGCTCCCTGTAGCCTTCTGTCGCCTCCTTGCGAGCGTTCGCATCACCATCGTTGCGCATAACCGTCAACGCCTCAGCCATGAGCGCCTCGACCCGGACCACCTCGTCCCTTAGCACTGCCAAAACTTCGAGATCCATAGCCGACTACGCGATCTGACGGGCTTTCTCGAGCTCGGTGACATCGCCTGCCGGCGACTGTGCGGCCTCTGCTTGCGGCAACTTGAACGCACTCACCGCGACGGTGAGCTGTTGACCGATCTTCGCCAACGCGCGCACCTGCGCGGCTGCGAGCTCGGCCAGCTCGCCGCCCTTGACGACCTGGGTAATCGAGCGCTCCATGGTCGACGCCGTTTCCGCCGTTTCACTCTGGATGCTACTCACCAGCTTGGTGATTTCGTCAGTCGCTTCCTTCGACCGCTCCGCCAGGCGCTGCACCTCGTCGGCAACGACGCGGAATCCGCGGCCGGCCTCACCGGCGGCGGCCGCCTGCATGTTGGCATTAAGCGCGAGTACACTCGTGCGCTCCGCGATATCGTCGATCACCTTGACGATACCCCCAATCTCCTGTGAGCGTTCGCCGAGCTGCTTGATCCGCTTACCGGTCTCCTGGATAGTGCTGCGGATTTCATTCATTCCGTCCGCCGTGTCCTGCACGCTCTCGCGGCCCTTGTCCGATGCCAGCCGCACTTGCTCGGCTGCAGCACGCACGGCGGCCAGGGTATTGCTTGTGGACTCCGCCATCGAGTTGATGGCATCTGATAGCGCGCCCGTGATGTCCTCGTTCACCGGCGCTGCCACCGTGAGATCCCCTTTTCCGAGCTTAGCAAGCGATCGCATAATCCCTATGAGGGAGTCGTTAACTTGCTCGTTTTCTTGCTGTGCCTCCTGCAGTCGGGCCAGACGCTCTTCTAACATCTGGTCAAATGCCCTACCCAACTCTGCCAACTCGTCGCCGCCAGTCATGTTGGCGCGCGCGTCGAAGTCACCCTGAGCTACGTCTTCTACGACCTTATGTACCCGCCGCATCGAGCGCGTCAGGCCACGGGCAATCGCCACCACTATCAATAGGCTGATCATACCCACGGCGATCACCAAGCCGATAAACCCCCAGGCCAGATTGGCCTGTTGATCCGCCACCGCCTCCAGGCCGGCAGCGATCTTGTCCGCCGACACGTCCAGTAGCTCGTCGAAAAGCGGCTGCACTTCTGCCAGTGCCTCAGTGGCCTGAGCTTGCGCTTCGTTCCTTCTGTTGGTTGCGTCGACGATCTTTAGGAATGCCGCACCGAAAGCGGACAACTGGCTTGTAAATTCCTTTTTGACCTTAGCGGAAAAACGGGAATTCTGAACCAGTTTTGCAAGCACCGCCTTCTCCCTGACGAACCGCTTGATGAATTCTTCCTGCTCGCGCAATAGGTAGTCTCGTTCGTAGCGCCGCAGATAATTAAAATGCAAGTCGAGTTTTTCGCTATAATTTGCCTTCAACACACCAGCAAACCCGTCAGCGGCTGCGCGCATGTCGACCTGCAACCCAGATCCTTCATTCAGGCCTATCTCCACTTGCGCGTTCGCCATGGTGAAGGTCAATTGCTCATACAAGTCGAGAGCGTCGCTCAAGCCGGTAAGTAATTCCCGTATATTCCCTTCTTCGGGCTCTTCTGTACTGACACCTTCTTGTCCTTGCTCCGCTTGCTGCTGCAACGACGCCTCTTCGGCAGCTACGAACTGCCGAAGCTCATCAAGGTCTTCCTTAGTCAGGGAGATCGCGTTTTCAAACCTGTCCAGAAACTCCACATTCTTCTCGAGCAAGAGATTGTTGGCGTCCAACTCGGCAGCCAATAGCTCATTATGGGTCCGCTGGACGATACGCCCGAACTCGTTCAATTGCTCGGCGCGAGCCGTTGCCTTGCTTTCAATCTGTTCTACCGCCTGATAGGCGATACCTACCGCCACGAAGCCGATCAGAAATACGGCCAACAGCAGCAAGAGCTTTTGAGCGACTTTCATGTTGCGAAATGGATTAAACATCTTCAGATCTCCTCAATAGACCAATCATCCCGGAGCCTACGTTTGCACTTCATTGCGGACGTCCTGCCCCAACATTCCCTCACAAAACTCCAACCTTGTTCGCCAGATTTTCAAAGAAACTCTGGTAATTGACGTCAAACCACACCGTCCCCGCACGCTCGTAAGCCGATCGTATATGGCCCTTCAGCATTTCGGGATGCGGTGGAATTCCGTTTAACCTATCCTGGGGTTGCAGTGACTGAGGTGCCGGCAGGCCATCGATCAGTACCCCAATCGCGTCTTCGCCTCGCCCGGTAACCAGAAGATAAACCGATTGGCTATTATCGTGCTCAATACCGAACGCCAAAGCGAGATTCACCACTGGAACCATGTTGCCGCGGACGTTGGCGATACCCGAAAGCCAATCAGCCGCGTTCGGCAAGGGGCTAACAGGCGGTGGTTCGTCCACCTCGCGGCCGACCGCATCCGGATACAACAGCCCAATATCACCGATGCGAAAACCCAGTCGCTCGCCAGGCGTGTCGTCTTTGGTAGCGGTCGTCTCACCAGTCTCCGGCCCATCCGGGATTACAAACTCTGTTTGTAGCGCCGCCAATGGGTTGACGAGGCTCGAGTCCTGCCTGTCCTGGGTATTCTCTGACATCTTTATGCCATCTACTTAATTGGCGCGTTCCGCAAAACCCAATGCACGCCTACAGCGCCTTCAGCTCGTCGAGTATCTGCGCGGGCGTGAACGGTTTTGTGACGTAGGCGCGGGCACCTTGCTCGGCGCCCCACACTCGGTCCGTTTTCTGACCTTTGCTGCTGACAAGGATCACGGGTATATCCTTGGTCGCGTCGTCTTGGGTGATACGACGGCACACCTGGAAACCGTTCATATCCGCCATGATCACATCGAGCAGCACCGCATCCGGTTGTTCCTCCCTGGTCTTGTCCATCGCCTCGGTACCGGACTTAGCGGTAATTACCGTGTAGCCCGCACTCGAAACAATCTGCTCGAGGTTCTTGAGGTCAGTATCGGAATCATCCACTACCAGCACTTTCTTAATCGCCATGTCTATCTCCTGTTTTGCTAAAGGCGCTGACTATTAATAGCCTGGATACCTGTCAGCTCCTAAGCGTGGCCCAGCATTGATGCTTAAAACTTTGTCCCTATCCCCGGTATATACTTCTTCAAGGCAGTAATCAGTTTTGATCTGTCCAACGGCTTGGTTAGATAGACGTCGGTGCCAGCCATGATGCCCCGCACCTTGTCGAATGCGGAATCTCGGCTCGTGAGCATGATAACCGGCGTGCGCTTGCTCTTCTTGTGGCCCTTGATCTGCGCGCAGACGCGATACCCGTCTACCCCTGGCAGTATCACATCGAGAAAGATCACATCGTGATGACGCGTTTGCGCTAAGCGGATCGCATCGCGGCCGTTGTCGGCAAACTCCACATCGATCCCCAATGGGCGCAGAGTCAAATCCATCAGCCGCTGTATAGTCGTGCTGTCATCGACGACTAGCACACGTGCTCCAGTTGTATCTCGCACTCAAACTCCCCTGGGGCCCTGTTTCGCGCCGGCAGCGTATGGCACGCACGCTGGCGAAACACATTCCGTGTGCAAAGAGATGCCGTTCACCCGAATTTTGGTATCGACCGGCTATGTGGGAACCCCACCGGCCACCTAGAAACCTTAGTTGTTTTAGCGAGGCAAAGTGGTGAGCCGGGCTGCTGCTTGGGCTTCGAAAGACCGGCGCCGTTCAAGGAGTTTGCGAAGAGTGAACGGTAAGTATCTGCACGAAGAAAAGATTTGCTTGTTACGTCTGAGAGCAATGAATAATTCGTCTGCCGATGAGCGGCTCCAACATTCAGATAGACGGTGCAGTTCCCCAAAAATGCTCACACGGGGCACGAATACCGTTGCCAGGTGTATGAACGTTAGACCTGGTCTCCAGCGAGATCGGCCGTGCCGATCATTATATATATAAGAATGACGAAACCGCGCGTGCGCATTTATAGTCCGAGTCCGCGTTAACCTGAACGATGCATAATAGCTCTCGATCGATCTTGCGCGCCTCGCAGATAGCAAGCACGGTCTCCGTAGAAGCCCGGTAGTGACCCCGTCGCAACTAGGGCCATGGCTGCGTCGAGACCCCTAACCACGCCGGCCTTCGTCGGCGAATTGAACCCGGGCATCGTTGACGACATAGGCATCCCGATTCCAGGGGGCGACTCGGGGAAACCAACTGGCTTGACTGAATTGCCTCTCGTCGCACGATCCCCGTTAGAATGTTGGTTCTATAGGAAATAGAGTGATCGTTTGCGGGCTGGAGGAATCTACGAACGTGACAACTAACGTTCTTTTCCTTTTATCAGATGAGCATGCGCGTTCAGCCCTTGGTACTTATGGGCACCGTATAGTTCAAACGCCGACGCTGGATCGACTCGCCAGCAGCGGTATGATTTTTGATCGCGCTTATACACCCTCGCCGATTTGTATTCCCGCGCGCGCTAGCCTTGCGACGGGACTGCACGTCTTTGAGCACCGCTGTTGGTCCTCGGCGCAACCCTACTACGGTCAAGTTGAAAGCTGGATGCACCGACTACGCGCAGACGGTCATACGGTGGTTTCTATTGGTAAGCTACATTTTCGCTCGGGTGATGATGACAACGGCTTCACGGAGGAAATTCTACCGATGTATCTTGCGAATGACGGTAAAGGGTGGCCGCAGAGTTTGATTCGCAGCCCCCTACCCGCGTTCGCGGAAGCGGCAGAGCTGGCACGACTCCTGGGCCCCGGTGAAAGTGATTACACCGATTATGATCGAAAGATTACGGCCGCAGCTTGTAACTGGATCGGTCGATCGGCGCAGCGAGCGCACAACAAGCCTTGGGTCCTGTTCGTCTCATTCGCCAGTCCGCACTATCCATTGATTGCGCCGCCATCATTTTTCGATCTTTATAGACACCGTGAAACACCCGAGCCCTTCGCGAACTCAAAAAGCCAACGTTCGCAACATCCGGTACTGCGAGAGATGCTGGATTTCTGGAACTACGATGCCTATTTCGATGCTGATAGCCGACGCCTGGCGCGCCAAAACTATTATGGGTTATGCAGTTTTGTCGATTACAATATCCGGCAAGTGTTGGCGGCGTTAGAGCACAGTGGTCAAGATCGTGATACCTTGGTCATTTACACCAGCGATCACGGTGAAATGCTAGGTAACCATGGGTTCTGGGCCAAATCCTTGATGTATGAGGATTCGGTGGCCGTGCCCATGATTGTCGCTGGTCAGAACATACCCGTCGGCGTTAACCATACACCGGTATCGCTCACCGACATGGCGGCGACAATCGAAACTGCCATAACCGGCAGTCAGAGACCGGCAAGTGCACCCTGGCAAAGTCGTGCGCTGCAAGAATTCATGCGGCGGGCGCAGAGTGACCGTTTCATTTTGAGTGAATACCACGATGGCGGGAGTCCTACCGGATTGTTCATGATTCGACAGGGTGACTGGAAGTACGTGTACTACGCAGGCGCCTATCCTGCTCAGCTCTTCCATCTCCAGCAGGATCTCCAAGAGACTCAAGACTTGGGCGAGAACCCTGCCTATGCCGCGGTGCGTGAGAAGCTCCATGGGTTTCTTAATCAGGTTCTCGACCCCGAGACTGTGAATGCACAGGCGTTCGCGGAACAGGCGCGTCTACTCGAGGACCTAGGTGGAGCCGAGAAAGTCCTTGCCATGCCGAGTTTCAATCACACACCGATCGGATGTTAAGTAAAACACCAAAGACACGGTGTTTTATAATTCTCGCCCGAGCTTCCGCCCTTCGTAGATCGCGTGTACTGCCCACCGTGGCGCCACGCAATCACCGACGGCGTATAACCTAATGCCATCATCAGCAAGTTCATCTAAGAGCGTGGTCTCTGATACATTGGGCGTGGCTAGCACCAAGGCATCGAAGTCTAGTTTCTGTTCGCTGTCGTCGAGCAGACTCACAATCGTGGCGGCATCGCCGTGCCATGCCTTTACCGCCGAATCGGTAATAAAGCTAACACCGAGGCGTTTGAGTTTGCGTCGCAACGGAAAATCGGCCGCACTTCGCACCAGTTCACGCCCCACTAAACCGTCCGGGGTGAGCAAGGTCACGTCGTGATCGCGTTCCGCCAGATGCCAGGCCGTACCGCAGCCGCGCCAGTTCCCGCTATCGTCCAGCAACAACACACGTTTGCCCGGTTGCGCCACCCGTGCCATGATGTCTTCCACCGACCAGACATTGCCCTTCTCTATACCTGGCAGTGTTTCACTCGCAAACCAAAATCGTTGAAAGCCAGTTTCGCTCGGTAATGATCCGGTCGCCACCACCACGATGTCCGCGCCGAACGCCTTGACTTCATTGGCCTCCATGGGCGAGTTGTATTGCACCGTCACTTTATGTTCCTGAAGCTGACGTTGGTACCAATCCAGTAGATCCAGGATCTGTGCCCGCCGCGGTTGCATACCCGCCAATCGAAATTGTCCGCCCAGTCGGTCTGAGGCCTCGGCCAAGGTCACCTGGTGTCCACGCGCGCCGGCAACACGGGCCACTTCGAGCCCACCGGGTCCACCACCCACCACCAGCACCCGGCGCGGTGTGTCAGACGGCGTAAAGCGGTCACCCCCCCACTGGAACTCGCGGCCGGCCGATGGGTTCACCAAACAAGAGATCCAGTAGTCACGTGATCGCCGACCCCAACACATCTGGTTGCAAGAAATACACGGCCGGATATCTTCGGGATGATCCGCCCGTGCCTTGGCTGCCATGTGTGGATCGGCGATCTGTCCCCGCACAATGCTGACCATATCCGCCGCCCCCGAGGCGATTACATAGTCGGCATTCTCAGGCGTGCGAATGTGACTCTCTGCCTGCACCCGTGCATGTTTCACAACCTCCTTCAAACCAGCCGCATAAGGGACACCAAGCTTGTCTTGGTACAGGAACGTGGGCATAAGTTCGTAGAAATTGAAGTAGCCGCCGGTACCGCACGTTACGTAATCCATAAGCTGACGCTCATCGTGATACTGGATGATCTCTTGCAATGCTTCCATCGACAACGACAGCTCGATGTCTGGATCCATATTCACCGCCAACCCGATAATAAAATCTTCACCCACCAACTTACGGATACGGGCGATGATTTCACGCGAAAAGCGTGTGCGGTTCTCAAGCGACCCGCCCCAAGCATCGTCACGGCGATTCGACCATGGTGTCCAAAACTGATCGATGACGGCGTGATAGGCGGCAAATAGCTCGACCCCATCGAAGCCGGATTCCTTGGCGCGTCGTGCTGCCTGTGAAAAACCTTCTATCAGTTCGTCGATTTCGGCTTCAGTCATGGCATGACTACCATCGGAATCATGGTACGACGGCAACCCCGAAGGCGACCAACTAGGCTCATAAGAGTTATCGAAATCCCCGTGTTGGCCGACGTGGTAGATTTGGTGGATCATCACCGTATCGTATTCGTGACAGGCATCCGTTAGGCGCCGAAAGTACGGTATGATGGAATCATCGTCGTGGCGAAAGTTGCCACGGGTGAGCACGCCGGTGCGATGCGCCGGGATGGGCTCGACCACGATCATGGCGGCGCCACCGCGGGCACGTTCGGTGTAGTAGGCCAAATGGCGCTCCGTCGGCAGGCCGGCCTCGCTCATATTGGCGGTGTGAGCGCCAAAGTTGAGCCTATGCTTGAGCGTCTTGTGTCTCAGCGTTAACGGCGAAAACAACTTGGGGAACAGTTTTGACATCACAATCCTCGGATTCGCCAGGCGAAATTACTCCAGATAGCGCGCCAGCGGAAGGGGCCTTGGCCAACATCAAGGGCGTCGCATTTATCAAGGGCGACTACTGTCCCATCGCCGAGGCCAAGATCTCACTGCTGGACTGGGGCTTCCTGCGTTCGGACGCGACCTATGATGTGGCGCATGTTTGGCAAGGCCGCTTCTTTCGGTTGGACAAGCACCTTGATCGTTTCCTGGCCTCCGTCGCTAGGCTCCGCCTAACTCTTCCCTATGACCGGGTTCAGCTCACAGACATATTGGCGCAATGTGTTCGTCGCGCGCAGCTGCAAGATGCCTATGTAGAAATGATCTGCACCCGGGGCATTTCACCGACCTTCAGCCGCGATCCCCGTGACGCAGTCAATCAGTTTATGGCGTTTGCGATTCCATTCGGTTGGATCGCGAACGAAGAGCAGCGAAGACGTGGCTTACATCTGATGGTAAGTACAGTGCGACGCATTCCCCCCGAGTCTGTCGACCCGAAGATAAAGAACTACCATTGGCTGGATTTCATGCAAGCCATGTTCGAAGCTTACGATCGCAATGCTGAAAACGTGGTACTCCTCGATGCGAACGATAACGTCACCGAAGGACCTGGATTCAACCTGTTCATAGTAAAGGACGACGATGTCATCACGCCGGCCAGCGGCGTTTTAGAAGGTATCACCCGGCGTACCGTGTTCGACCTCTGTGCCGAACTAGGCGTTACAACCAAACAGGCCTTACTGCCAGTCGAATGCTTGGGTAGTGCGGACGAGGTTTTTATTTCCTCTACCGCCGGCGGAATCATGCCGGTCACCCGTATCGACAACGTTCCGATCGGCAACGGCCAGCCCGGTCTGCTCACCCAACAACTGACCGACCTTTACTGGCAGAAACACAACGACCCCGATTGGACAACGCCGATCGATTAACATCCAGCCGCAAGTTATAGACGATTCGACATTCCAGGCCCGCCTCGCGGAGACCATCAGATTTCGACTTTTTTATTTAACCTTTCTCGATCGGATAGCCGGCCACTCGCCAACCAGGAGTGCCTTCGGGAAAGTGGTAAACGTTCTTGCAGCCCCAGGTGATGGCCTTGGTGGAAGCCTCGGCGGCACTAGCAGCGTTGGAGAGGAGCGCAGTAAACGCGCAGCTCGTAAACCTTATCTGCAATCTCCCGCAGTGTCGTCCGGCTCGCACGGGGTCCCGCTATCGCACGCGCCGACTACCAATAGCCTGCGACGGCGCTGTATCATTCCCGATCACTCACCGGTAACGTGGCTATGGATCAAGACACAATAGAACAGGCGGCCAAGATACTAAAGGACGCGCGCGCCAATCATTGCCGGATCGATGCACTTCCCGAAGGGTGCCGTCCGCAAACTATCGACGATGGCTATCGGCTCCAGGCCGAATTGGTCGGCCTCACGGGCGTAAGAATAGTGGGCTGGAAGATTGGCTCAACAAACAAAAGGGCCCAGGAGCTTGTAGGAACCACAGAGCCATTTGCCGCGAGGTTGTTGGCACCTAATTTTTATCACCACCCGGCGATGTTGGACGCGAACGCGTTTTTTGTGCGCGCGCTCGAGGCCGAGTTTGCTTTTCGGTTAGGCATTGATCTGCCTCCCACCGATGCACCCTACTCGCGTGAACAAACGCTCGAAGTGGTAGATGCGCTGCACCCCTCAATCGAGATTTCAGACTCGCGCTACAATGATTGGAGCGCGGTGGGCGCGCCTAGCCTTATCGCAGACAACGGTAACGACGGTGGATTCGTGCTCGGTAACGCGGTGCGCGACTGGCGCGACAGTGATCTATCCACACACGCGGTATCACTGATACTAAACGGCGAGGTTGTCGCGCAAGGCAGTGGCGCCAACGTCTTGGCGGATCCGATTCTTGCTTTGCAGTGGTTCCTCAACGACCGCGCCCGGCGAGGGGATTATTTGTATGCCGGTCAGGTAATCACCACCGGCAGTTGTACGAATATCGTTATGGCCGGGTCTAATGACCAGGTAAGGGCGGACTTCGGTGGTTTTGGTGTGGTCGAGCTTGCCTTCCATGAATAGCGGCATGCGGCCTTGCCAATGATTGGAGCAGCCGATGAATAATAATCGAACGCTTTCCGCTGACTCGCATATCGTTGAGCCAGCGGACTTCTGGACAACCCATATCGATAAACAATATTACGACCGCGCGCCCCATGCACACACCGATGACCATGGTGATGTCGTCTTTATTGTCGATGGCAAATCTTTGGGTTCAGTCGGTGCCCCATCACAGGCGGGTGTACGTTTCGACGATGCATCTAAGGTGACCTTCGAAGGCAGTTGGGCCGAGGTTCGCCCAGGCTGTAGTCAGCCTGGCCCCAGACTAAAGGATATGGAAGCCGACGGGGTTGCTGGTGAGGTTATCTTTCCAACATTAGGCGCGCGTTTGTACAGTGTAATAGATGGCGACTTACTCAGCGCTTGCTTCAAGGCGGGCAACGATTGGCTTATAGAAAACTTCAGCCAACAGTATGCAAATATTTTTAAACCAGTCACCTTGCTAAACGTGCACGATCTACCGGGGGCGGTGGCGGAACTGGAGCGATGCGTAAAGCATGGGTTGGCCGGCGCTATGATCCCGACTTATCCGGGGGAAGACTACCCCTATTATGATCCTGCTTACGACGCCCTGTGGGCAGTGGCTCAGGACCTGAGCGTACCACTGTGTTTTCATGTGGCTGCCTGTTGTGCCGGCCCTGGACAGCGAAGTATTTTCACCAGTGAGTGGCAAAAGCCGGGCGCCGCCGCCTATTCAGCCACCCAAGATTTCTGGGTACGACGCTCGGTCGGGTCGATGATTTTTGGCGGCACCTTCGAACGATTCCCGGGTCTGAAAGTAGCCATTGTGGAACACGAGCTTTCGTGGGCACCCTATTTTCTTAAACAAATGGACATGCACTACAGCGAACTTAGCCAGACCGCGCCGTATCGATTCAAAAATGATGTATTGCCTAGCGATTTCTTTCGTACCCACATCTACACAACATTTCAAGAGGACAAACTAGGATTGCAAACGTTGCCGTCGATAATCGGTACCGACACCCTCATGTTTGGATCCGATTATCCTCATGCCGAATCGACGTGGCCCAATTCACAGGCATTTCTAAGAGATATGTTAACGGACATGTCGGCTGAGGATCGACAAAAACTGACCCACGATAATGTCGCAAGGCTTTTCGGCTTTCGCTAGCTCGTTAGTACCGCCCACAATCATATTACAAGCAACGAGGAGACCCGCATGACCAAGGTTGTCTATCCTTCCTCCCTTCCCTACCCGTTTGCAAAGGCGGTTAGGGCCGGTGACTTTGTATTTATATCTGGCCAGCTTCCGTTCGGGCCGGACGGTACGATGGTCCACGGACCTATCGAGGTGCAAACCAGACAAGTGTTAGAGAACATTAAGGCCACACTGGAAGAGACGGGTTGTACCCTAGCGGACGTAGTCAAGAATATGATTTGGCTTGAAGAAGAACGAGACTTTGGCGGCTTCAACAAAATATATGCAGAATATTTTGGTGACAACCCACCAGCCCGTGCCACTGTCGGGTCTGTACTCATGCTGGATGCTAAGATCGAGGTCGAAACTCTCGCTTACAAACCCCTGAAAGGCTGACTTTGAACGAGTTATGTCGCTTGTCGGCGGTAGAGGTCGTCGGTTTGGCAAAGCGTGATGACATCACGCCGCTAGAGTTAGGGGAAGTGGCTGCGAGTCGAATAGCAGAAGTAGACGTACACCTAAATGCGCTACCCACACTTTGTATCGAACGGTATCGAACGCGCTCAAGATCACGCCCAGAGAATCATGCGGCAAAGCCCGAATCGGGTGCGCCCTCATAGCTGGTTGGGCGGCCTGCCGGTGGCGATCAAGGGTTTAAACCCGGTGGCAGGGGTGCGCACCACTTGTGGGCCGCTAGAACCACATAGCGACCCGATCAGACATCATGCTAGAACGGCTCGAAGAAAACGCTGCAATCGTGATCGCTAAGTCGAATACACCGGACTTTGGCGCTGGCGCCAAACACGGTTCTTGCCGTAAGCGCCCGGGCGCGTGGCTAAAATCAGTGACTCAAATATCAAACATGTGCGACGGGTAGGGTATTGTTCCCTTGCTGGTGGAGCGTTGGTACAATGTTCGCGAACCTTTAGGTCATCCGCAGAATGTTGGCCTAGAGCTCGCCTTTTTATCTATAGCTCGCCATTTGCCCAATGACGTAGGGTGGACGAGGCCTACGCTGGCATATTCACTCCATGGGGAGCCTACGTGCACGCGGCGTATTAATAAACAGGAGGGGAGGAAGGCCATGGCAGAGAAATCATCGGGGCGTGTGGCAACAAGCGGCATTTGGAAGGGACTTCATCCCGCTATGGGAATCGCCTCCAAAGGAATGGTCGCGGCATTCGTCGTTTTTACTGCTCTCAATGTCGAATTTGCCAACAGCATATATGGGGCAATTCGCGGCTGGATAGAGTCGGCGCTGAATTGGTATTACATCAGCGCCCTCGTCGTCATGCTGTTCGTCTGCTTTTATCTGATGTTCAGCCGTTTTGGCAACATCAAACTAGGCGACGACGACAGTAAACCCGAGTTCAGCAACTTCTCGTGGTTCGCCATGCTGTTCTCGGCCGGGGTGGGCATTGGCTTGTTGTTCTTCGGTATTGCCGAGCCGGTGTTCTATTTCGACAATACCCAACCCTGGGGCTACCCCAACAATCCCTTCGCCGACCACGCTCAAGTGACCGAAATGAATGTAGACCGCGCGGTCCTCGCCATGCGCGTGACCTATTTCCATTGGGGATTTCACGGCTGGGCGGTCTATGTAATGGTCGGTCTTTGCCTGGCGTATTTCGGATTCCGAAAGAAGCTGCCGCTGACGTTGCGTTCGGCGCTCTATCCTGTGATCGGCGATAGAATCTATGGCCCGATCGGTCATGCCGTTGACTTACTGGCGGTTTTTGGAACGGTCTTCGGGGTTGCCACGTCTCTGGGGCTGGGCGTCAGTCAGATGGCAGCGGGGCTCAATCATCTATTCGAAATCAACCCCGGTGTCACGACGCAGGTCATTCTGATTGCGATCATCTCCGTCGTCGCAACCTTGTCCGCCGTGTCCGGCGTCGGCAAAGGCATCCGAATCATCTCGGAATGGAACATATGGCTGAGCGTCGTTCTGCTCGCTTACTTTCTGTTCGGTGGCCCGTCCAAGTGGCTGATGGGGTTTTTCGTCACCACCGTCGGCGATTATCTCTGGCACGTCATTCCCATGGGCTTCCAGACCTTCAATGCCAAGGGCGATGCAGCCTGGCAGGGCGGGTGGACGATATTCTACTGGGGTTGGTGGATTTCCTGGGCACCCTTCGTCGGCATGTTCATCGCGCGGATCAGCCGTGGGCGCACCATCCGTGAGTTCATGGTCGGTGTGATGTTTGTGCCAACTACGCTCGCGTTCTTCTGGCTCTGCATCTTTGGCGGCAATGCCTTGTACGCAGAGTTAAACGCGGCTGGCGGCGTGGGGACCGCCGGCATCGCCCAGCTAATTAGAGACTGGAATCTGCCGGCGGCGCTCTACGGTACGATCGACCAGGTAACCACCGTCGCGTGGCTCAACTGGATCATGGCGGCCCTGGCGACCTTCCTCCTTGCAACCTGGTTCATCACATCCTCGGATTCGGGCACGCTGGTCATCACCACCATGCTCAGCATGGGTGACGAGAATCCGCCGCAGAGATTCCGTATCGTTTGGGGCCTCGGCGAGGGCTTCGTGGCGGCGGTGCTGCTGCTTGCGGGCGGATTGAAGGCGCTACAAACCGCCTCGATTGCGGCGGCGTTGCCGGTCAGCGTGATCATGCTTCTCATGGCCTACGGCATCGTCAAGTCACTGAACGACGACCCCAGCGCAGTGCCCTCACCCCTGGTAACCAAAGCACCGGACGGCACAAGCCTGGACCGAGAACTGCATGCCTGATGTTGCAGGTTCCGGAGATGAAGCATCGAAAGGGAGGAGCGGAGATGAACTCGTGCTATAGGTTGGCAACCCTGGGTTTGGCGATTGGGCTTTTCGCATCCAGCTCGGCGATGGCGCAAACCTCGCCGCAGAAAGAACTGACGGTCGTTTCTTGGGGTGGCAGCTATACCCGAAGCCAGATGTTGGCGTATGTGGAGCCCTATCGCCAAGAGCGGCGTGAATGGGTATCGATGGAGACCTACAACGGCGGACTCAAGGAAATTCGCGAGCAGGTCGAGACCGCAAATGTCGTATGGGATGTCGTCGACTTTGAGCTTTCCGATCTGATACGGGGATGCCGCGAAGGTCTGCTCGAGAAGATAGATCACCGCAAGTTGGCGGCCGGTAGCGATGGTACATCGGTAACAAAAGACTTCATTCCCGGCGCCTTGACCGAGTGCGGGGTTGGCCAAACAGTTTGGGCGACTGTTATCGGGTATAACAACAAGGGCTTTAAGGGCGGCCGACCGACGCGGCTAGCCGACTTCTTCGATGTGCAGAAGTTTCCCGGTAAACGCGGCCTCAGACGCGATCCGCGGGTGGTCATGGAATGGGCATTGATGGCCGATGGCGTTGCGCCGAATCGCGTCTACCAGGAGCTGGAAACAGAAGCAGGGCAAGCGCGTGCATTCGCGATTCTAGACAAGATCAAGACAAGCATTGTCTGGTGGGCTGCGGGATCGGAACCGGTCGAATTGTTGGATGCGGGTACCGTTGTCATGACCTCGGTTTGGAATGGCCGCATGTATCGCCCGATTGTCGAGGATGGCAAGGACTACACCGTCTTGTGGGATGGTCAAATCTGGGACATTGATTCTTGGGGTATCCCTAAGGGCACCTACAATCTGAAGAAGGCATTGGATTTCATTCGTTTTGCCACCGAATCGCGCCAACTCGCGGAGCAGACGAAATACATTTCTTACGGGCCGGCGAGGAAGTCGTCGCTGCCACTGGTCGGCAATAAAGTGAAGGCGATGCTTCCCACCGCTCCCGCCAACATGCGGAACGCGCTGCAAACGAACGCTGAGTGGTGGGCCACCCACCAGGCAGAGTTCTCAGAAAAGTTCGAGCAGTGGCTGGCGAAAGGTGGGCGCGGCTTGTCAGGATCCGCTCGCTGAGTGGTTGTCGTTGCTACATAACTGTCTCGACGCCAAAAGCCGAACAAGCTAGACTTTCCAATCAATTCTCGCCGAATGCGTGTCGGATTACGACTACGCGATGCCGTTCAAACGCCTTAAGGTCGGCAGTGGTGATCAGATTTTGTACGTCGGAACACATCACAGCCTATGGCCTCAGTAGGCCCATTGCGGGCATACCCTATGCACCTGCCCCACTAGTCAGCGGTGATTGCACACGCTTTTACGCCATGCCATATTACTCGCAACTTACCGGCTGGTATCCATCTACTGGTGGATAGTAGTCGCGCGCGCAGAAGATATGCTAATGCCAGACGACGTCAGATCCACGGAGTCCTCCGAACTGGCCGGTCCTATGGTGAGTCCCCGTTATGCGGGGCTGCCAACATTCATACCTGTACCGTATCGTGAGAATCCGGCCGAGATCGATATTGCTCTGATCGGAGTCCCATTCGGTGGTAGCGCGCAAATAGCCCAAGCTAACTTCCTACCCTGACCCGTATGCAACCCCAAGAACCATCACAAGACCCAATTCGGTTCGGTTTTGTACTGGTACCCAACTATTCGATGATTGCGTTTTCGTCCGCCATCGAACCTTTGCGAATGGCGAATAGATTAAGTAACAAACATCTCTATCAGTGGATAGTCATCTCCTCCGATGGTCGACCAGTAACTGCTAGTAACGGATTACACATACAACCCGACTGTGCGATTGCCGATATCGAACCGTTATCGGCAGTGTTCGTATGTTCGGGTGTCGACGTTCATCTGGCCTATGATCAGGCATTGCTGTTCTGGCTACGTAAGCTTGCGCATCGGAAACTGACCATCGGCGCCCTTTGCACCGGTAGTTATATTCTTGCCAAGGCTGACCTGCTTGACGGCTACCGCTGTACCATCCATTGGGAAAACATAGCGAGTATGCGTGAGGAGTTCCCCAACATCGTAGTGTCCCCAGACTTATTCGAACTAGACCGTGACCGCTACACTTGCGCCGGTGGAACTGCTTCCTTGGATATGATGCTTCACCTTATCAGTCAACAACAGGATGCGACACTTGCGGCTGATATCTCCGAACAGTTTTTATGCGAACGTATTCGTGATCACCATGATCGACAGCGTATCCCATTACGTGCGCATATCGGCACTAGCCAACCCAAGCTTCTCCAGGCTGTCTCATTGATGGAGGCAAACTTGGAAGAGCCCGCGAGCCTCGACGAACTCGCGCAACACGTCGGCATTTCTCGTCGTCAGCTCGAGCGGTTATTCCAAAAGTACCTACAGTGCGTACCAACTCGATATTACTTGGAATTGCGCTTGGCCCACGCGCGGCGCCTGTTATTACAAACCAGTATGTCTATCGTAGATGTCGCCCTCGCCTGTGGCTTTGTATCGGCACCTCATTTCAGCAAGTGTTATCGCGATTTCTTCGGTGTGCCGCCCCGCGACGAACGACGGCTACGATCGAGCGCTTCACGGGAGGCGCATGGGTGATGTAGTACGGGCCGCCACGTACATTGGCCTGGCGTGAGATCTGCATGAAAATTTATGGGCTGCGCGGCGTTACCCATGGTGCCGGTAGAGTATTGACCGTGATGAGCGCAGAAGGGACGGCTGCTGTCCTTGATTCGATAACCGCCGATGATGATGTAATAACCCACGCCGGTGCGGGTAGACTGACCCAGTATCAAGAGAAGCGCGCCGGTGTCCTGGATCGCCTAATTAGAAGACATGACATCGTTGTGCTTTCTAAAGAGGATTGGGATAGAAAAAAGATGGAATTGGGAGACGCCATCTGGCGCTGAATAGCCGGAATCGAGTAAAGTTGGGCACCAAAGCCTGTGAGGATGCGGAGCTAAACAATGTACAAGTCGCTTTTGATAGACCCGGAGAAATGTACCAGTTGTCTACAGTGCGAGATGGCGTGTTCCTTTGAACACGAGGGCGTGTTCAATCCTGCCAAATCTCGCATCAAGGTGTTCGAGTTCGAACACGGACGCACCGCCATTCCCTACACTTGCACGCAGTGTGATGAGGCATGGTGCATGCAGGCATGCCCGGTCGATGCAATCACTATGAACAGAGTTACCGGCGCGAAAGAAGTTAATGACTCCTTGTGCGTCGGCTGTAAGGTATGTACGCTGGCGTGCCCATTCGGAACCATCAATTACAACCAAAACACGGGTAAAGTCATTAAGTGCGACCTATGTGGCGGTGATCCGGAGTGTGCAAAGGCATGCCCTACCGGCGCCATCACTTATGTAAATGCAGACTGGACCGGCTACGAACGTATGCGTACGTGGGCCTTGAGTAGCTAACGGCAAACCTCGGATAGCGGCGTAAACAGGTACTACTATGGGATGGCAAAAAAAGATTCTTCGTGTAGATCTAACCAACGGTACGGCTGCGTCAGAGCCGCTTAATATGGAATGGGCTAACCTCTATCTGGGTGAACGTGGCCTAGCCACCAAATATCTATGGGAAAACATGGACCCCAAGGCCGATGCAATGGGACCTGGCAATGTTCTCGTTTTTGCCACCGGCCCACTGACAGGCACCATGGCTTCTACCAGTGGCCGCTATGCAGTAGTGACCAAAGGGCCATTGACGGGCGCCATCGCCTGCTCTAACTCAGGCGGCAAGTTTGGTGCCGAGCTCAAGTTCGCAGGTTATGACCTATTGGTAATTCACGGAAAGTCTGCAACGCCTGTTTATCTTCATATCGTCGACGACAACGTAGAGGTCCTACCCGCCGACGACATCTGGGGAACATCCGTTTGGCATACCGAAGAGTGGGTCAAGCAGCATCATCAAGATCCATTGATCAAGGTTGCATCAATTGGCGTGTCGGGTGAACGCGGTGTGCGGTTCGCGTGCATAGTAAACGATCTACATCGTGCGGCCGGACGCTCCGGGGTCGGTGCGGTGATGGGCTCAAAGAATCTTAAAGCAGTGGCGGTGCGCGGTACGGTCGGCGTTAAAGTCTACGACCCAGAAAGATTTATGGAGGCAGTAACCAAAACAAAAGCGTTGTTGTGGGATAGTGATGGTCGCCGCAGTCTCACGGAACATGGTACTAACGCCATGATAGATTCCATGCAAGAGTTTGGCGGCCTGCCCACGCGTAACTTTCAGGAAGTGCAATTTGGCGGTGTCGATAAGATCAATCCTGCCGCCATGGTTGAAACTAAACCAAGCGGGCATCGCAATTTAATCACCAATAAGGCGTGTTTTGGCTGCACTATCGCTTGCGGACGAATTGCCCACATCGACAAGGAACACTTTACTATCGTCAACCGCAAAGAATACTGGCACGCCTCCGGGGGATTGGAATACGAAACTGCCTATGCCTTTGGGCCCGTGGTCGGTATCGATGACATCGATGCGCTCACGTTCGCGGGCTTTTTGATGAACGAACACGGCATGGACCCAATTTCGTTCGGGGTAACGCTAGCCGCCGCCATGGAACTTTACGAAATGGGGGTAATCACCGACAAAGACACCGATGGGGTGCCGCTCAACTTCGGTAATGCCGAAGCGTTGACCATCATGGCCGAAAAAACCGGTAAATACGAAGGCTTTGGTCAGATCTTGGGCCTGGGTTCGAAACGAATGTGTGAGAAGTACGGTCACCCCGAACTGTCTATGAGTGTAAAGGGGCAAGAGTTTGCCGGTTATGACTCGCGCGCCCTGCAAGGGATGGGGCTCGGTTATGCCACCAGCAACCGAGGCGCCTGCCATCTCAAGCATGACACGTTCGCAGAAGATATGGAGGACCAAACCGGTAAGGGTAAGGCAAGACCCTGCAAGGATTCCCAGGATGTAACCGCGATGGTCGATTCCAGCGGTGTCTGTCTGTTCACGACATCATCGTGGGGTGTCGAGGAATTTCAGCAACAAATCGACGCCGCGTGTGAAGGTGACTGGACCGTCGATCGGTTACGCGAAGTCGGCGAGCGCACCTGGAATCTAGAGCGTCAATTCAATCTTGCGGCGGGACTCACCGCCAAAGATGATACACTGCCGAAACGACTATTGGAGGTACCTGCACCCTCGGGGACCGCCAAGGGGCGGGTCAGCGAACTCGGCAAGATGCTGCCGGAGTATTACAAGCTGCGGGGCTGGACGGCAGACGGTGTACCAACAAAAAAAACGCTCACGCGGCTTGGGCTGTAGATTAATCACTACACCACACCGCATATGAAGATTCAGGTTAGAAGCGCCGGCGTGCTCGCCAAGTATCTACCCGCCGGCAGCATCATGAATGTTGTTGAACTCGAGATCGCGGAGGCGGCCACCCCGCTCGACGTAATCAAGCAACTCGGGATGCCGATAAACGGGCAATATTTCGTCGCCCTGAACGGTGAGCTTGTCACCAAGAATGAACGCGACTGTCGCACCCTGGCCGCGAACGACAAGCTTTCGATTATGCCGCCCCTAAGAGGGGGCTAAGGCGGTATCACTGTCGTAGCCGCTCGTTTTCTGGATCATAGATCGGTTCATCTATCACCACCGCGCTGCGACGATCGCCTAGAATCGCAACGTCGAACTCGGTGCCCATGGCCGCGTACCTAGATTCCACGTAGGCAAATGCAATGGTTCGCTGGACCGTGTAACCATAAGCGCCACTGGTGGTGATGCCAATAATTCGCTCACCGTCGTAGACTGGCTCATTACCGAGCGGATCGGCGTTGTCGGTATCAACGCTAAGGTAAACCAACTGCAAATCGACGCCGTTGTCTTTGCGCGATTGCACTACACTGCGACCAATGAATTCCTTATCCAACTTTACGAACCGGTGTAGACCTGCCTCGATCGGGGTTATCTCGGTGGTCAACTCGCTACCCCAAGCACGATACCCCTTTTCCATGCGCATAGCATTGACCGCGTAGGTGCCAAAGTTCGCAATACCATGCTCGGCGCCGGCTTCCATCAACGCGTCGTAGAGCGTCACCATGCGTTTGATTGGATGGTGAAGCTCCCAACCCAGCTCGCCGACATATGATACGCGCAACGCTCGTGTTGGCACGCCGGCTACTTCGATCTCCTTGCCACGCATCCACGCAAAGGTGTCGTTTTCCAAACTAGTTTTGGTCAATTTCTTAAGCACGTCACGCGAACGTGGACCCGCTAATACCAAGCAACCATAGTCTTCAGTAACGTTGGCGATGGCTACGTCCTCGTCAGCGTTAATGTGTCGCGACATCCAATCCAAGTCGTGCAACTCGGCCATCGCACCCGACAACACATAAAACCAATTGTCACTAAAACGAGTAACAGTGGCCTCACACTCGATGCCACCCAACTCGCCCAGCATATGCACCAGTGCCACACCGCCATTACGCCTAGGCATGCGATTGGCACATATACGATTGAGAAACGCTGCTGCATCCTTACCGGTGACATCGTATTTGGCAAAACTGCTTAGATCGAGAACGCCTACACGCTCGCGTACCGCCTTGCACTCTTCGCCCACAGGATCGAACCAATTCGTACGTCGAAAGCTGTAACGCTCCTGCTCACCATTCTTGGCAAACCACTTTACACGTTCCCAGCCGAATGTGTCCGCAAAGACTGCACCCTGTTCCTTTAGCTTGTTATAAATAGGGGTAGTCTTTACTGGCCGGCCTGCTTCACGAAATTCACCCGGAAAATGGACTTGATACATATGTTGATATTCATCGATCGATTTCTTCAGGCAATAATCGCCCACGGCCCAATCACCGTAACGACGTGGATCGAAACCGAGCATATTGATTTCGGTCTGGCCATGCATCATCCATTGCGCCAAGTATTTGCCAGCGCCGGGCCCCTGGGTGATGCCAATACTGGCGCCACAACACATCCAATAGTTGCGCAGACCAGGGGCCGGTCCCAGGAGAAAATTACCGTCTGGGCAATGGGTAATAGGTCCACTAACTACGCGTTTGATCCCCGCCTTCTCGAAAATGGGAATGCGCTTCATGGCCCACTCAAGGCTTGTTGCCAATCGATCGAGGTCTGGCGGTAGTAACTCCATGTCGAAGCGCCAATCGATACCATCGAGCCCCCAGGCCTCGGCGTTTTCCATCTCGTATGGACCGACGAGCAACCCTTGCTGTTCTTGTCGGTAATAGCAAGACGCCCGTGGATCACGTATCACGGGTGGTTCTTTCTCTAGCGCCTCAACTTCCGGAAGATTCTCGGTGACGATGAATTGATGAACCATATTCACGATCGGTACCTTTAATTCGACCATGGCGCCGACCTGCGGTCCAAAACTGCCTGCTGCATTGACTACATGTTCACATACGATGTTCCCGTTTTCGGTCATCACCTCCCACTCGCCACTTGGCAGTAAATTGATATCTAGCACGCGATTGTGGCGATAGATCTCGGCCCCGGCTTGGCGTGCACCGATTGCCATGGCGTTAGTGATGCTGGCGGGATCGGTGTGACCATCGTTCGGGGTGTAAGCACCCATCACGACATCCTCCAGTTCTAATAGTGGGTGTAGTCGTTTTATTTCGCTTGGCCCAATGAGGTGGCACTCAGCCCCGACATAATCCAAAACACCCTTAACGTAATGAAACCAGTCGGCTTCATCTTGGTTGGTGGCCAGACGAATGGCGCCGCAGCCATGCCAACCCGTTGATTGGCCAGTCTCTGCCTCCAACCGCTGATACAGTCCGATACCGTACTCATGGATCTTGGCCATATTGAGGTCGCCGATGAAATTCGGGATTAGGCCGGCCGCGTGCCAGGTGGAGCCTGACGTAAGCTCACCCTTTTCGACCAGTACCACGTCTGACCAGCCTTCCTTGGCCAGGTGGTACAGCAGTCCGGCCCCCATCGCGCCACCGCCGATTACTACAACACGTGCGTGCGATTTCATCTTGCAATCCTCCTCGTGGATTTTGTGCTCGGCGTCTAACCTGCGGTGCTGGATGTCAGCTGCGAACCATCGGTCCCATCTGAGTTATTGTAACGTTATGTACGCCGCAGACTACCGACCACCATATTGGCTCTTGGTAACCGAACTGGAAATTGCTCTCGGATCTTTGCATCCGTCTCGGCGTCGATGTGATCGGGATAGTGATCCGAAAGAATTTCTTCTACACGCGCCTTGGCCCGTTGCAATACGTCGGTCGAACCCTGCTCCTTCCATTCCTTAGGGCTCGTGCGATCGCCGACGTCCGGATAGATGTACTCTTTTTGCATCAGATCCATCGTCTGGCTATGGCCAAGAAAGTGTCCTGGACCCTCAGTACATACTTCGCGCATCACTTCGAGTGAAAGCGTGTCGTCATTAACCTCGATGCCGCGTACGGTACGATTGATGGCACCGAGCATATCGTTGTCGATCACGTAGCTTTCATAACTACATCCCAAGAGACTCGCTTGCATACCGGCGGATTCATAAACCAGGTTGGCCCCGGAGTGGCCTGCCAACGTATTGGTGTAAGACTTCTCGTAACCGGATTGCGCGTCAGGTAGCTTGGAATCCGCCATGCCGGCAGCAATGCCGGTGGGCAGATCATAATACCTGCCCATTTGTGCGCACGCAGCCATGAGCACGGCTTGCTCGCCACTGCCGCCGCTCATGGCGCCAGTACGTAAGTCAGACACAAATGGCCACGGACCATAGATGGCCGGATGTTTAGGTACGATTGCATTGACATAGACCAGACCAGCTAACACCTCGGCGACTTCCTGCACCACGGCGCCGGCCAGTGCCGCCGGACTTGTCGCCCCTGCCTGACCAGCCGCAAGCAATAGGATGGGCATGCCGTTGCGGACGCAAGCCTCTAGCGTGTGACAGGCATCTTCAGCAAAACGTAGTGGTGGCACCACAAAACAACTGGAATTGCTGACAAACGGACGTTCACGCCACTTGGTTTCGCCGCCGGCGATGATATGTAGCATCTGTACTGCTTCTTCGAGGTGCTCGGGTAGGACGAAACTGGTGCCCACATGCTTGCTCGTACCCGACACACACGCGTAACACGTATTAAAGTCCATCTCCCGAGGATCGGTCAGATCGCGTGCCACCATTGATCGTTGGTAGTAGTGGATGTGATCCATCTTATCGACCAGTCGGGCAACGTTATAGAGATCAGCTATTGTCGTTTCACGGTATTCGCGTGTCTCCCAGTCCACGACATTGACCGCTGCCCCCGCCGTGCCAAAGTAAACTTTAGTGTCCGTGAGCTCCATGTCATGCTTGGGATCCTGCGCGTGCAGGACGAAATCACGCCCGGCGTTGGCCACCGTGTCTTCAACCAGTGAGCGCGGAAATAATAAACGGCCTTCGCTGCTCAGCCTGCCGCCAGCCTTTGTGACCAATTCAATGCAGGATGGGATTGCCTGTGACAGACCGATGTTATCCAGCACGTCTAGCACCGCTTCATGAATGCGGCTGATCTGACTCTCCGTCAGCGGCAGATAGCGGCCACCCCGCATACCCGGACGGACTGCCTTTTCTTCGTCCGGTGTCGGCGCCGCCCTAAGGGCACGTTTGGCCGCGCGCCCACCCATGCGTTTACTCTTTGCCTGTGAATCGCTCATAAGTCCTTCGGTCTCACATTGCCGAGGCGCATATGGTGCCTGAGTTGGCTACCGCTTTCTAGCAAAGCTAGCCAACAACCGTGTCAGTATGGCCCAATCGCCGCGACAAAAGACAGCATTGCAAAACTCGAGACCAGAAAGAAACCAGCCGCACGCGCCGCTGGCTCGCTAGGAGCCCCATATCTCCCGCTATCGTTCATCTACATTGACGCCGGCGACGGTAAAGTAATCTGACATGACGGCATAGACAAGCGCCATGATTCTAGGTCACCTATACCCAAGCTCGGCTCAATCGAATAGCATAGCCAACACATATGCCGATAGTGTGACACCGACCAGGAGCCCATGGCCGACCTAGCCCCCAACCTTCTCTTAATAATGGCCGATCAGATGGCGGCGTGTGCCTTACCCGTTTACGGCCACCAACTTGTGAAGGCGCCAACCATCGAGGCCCTCGCCGCTGACGGTGTGGTTTTCGATAACGCCTATTGCAACTCTCCGTTATGTGCACCATCCCGTTTTTCGATGTTGGCTGGGCAACTACCCTCTCGCATTGGCGCCTACGACAACGCCGCCGAATTTGCCTCGTCGGTACCCACTTTGGCTCACTACCTTCGTGCCATGGGCTATCACACGTGCCTAGGCGGCAAGATGCATTTTATTGGCGCCGATCAATTGCATGGCTATGAGGAGCGACTGACGACGGATATCTATCCCGCTGACTTTGGCTGGACCCCCAATTGGGACGAGCCGGCACATCGGTATTCTTGGTATCACAACATGTTGAGCGTGGTCGAAGCCGGTGTATATGCGCGCACCATTCAGCTCGATTTTGACGACGAGGTCGCCTTCCGAGGCGTCCAGAAAATTTATGACTTGGGCCGCAAGCGTGATGGCCAACCGTTTTTCCTAACCTTGTCGTTTACACAGCCGCACGACCCCTACATAACTACGCAGACTTATTGGGATCACTACGATCATGAAGCAATCGACTTGCCGTCGGTGGGGCCTATCCCCGTGGACCGCCAAGATTCACATAGCCGACGCATACTTGAACTCAGTGGTATCAATCAGTACCGCATTACCCAAGAACATGTGCGCAATGCGCGTCACGCCTATTATGGGATGATCTCCTATGTAGATGATCAAGTGGGTAAAGTGCTTGCAGCACTAAAGGCGGCCGAGCTTGCCGACAACACGATTATTATCATCACCGCCGATCATGGTGACATGCTCGGTGAACGCGGTATGTGGTACAAAATGAGCTTCTTTGAATCCTCGGCACGCGTACCGTTTATTGTGTACGCACCGAATCGATTCAAGTCGCGTCGCGTCGCCAAAAATATCTCACTCGTCGACCTACTGCCGACCTTGATGGCGCTTGCGGCTGGTCAGCAAAAGTCCCCTGAACCGGTTGTGCCGGTTGATGGCCACAGCCTATTGCCGTTGCTGGCCGGTGACGAAAGCAATTGGCCCGATCTCGTGTTCGGCGAATATATGGCGGAAGGCACGACTGCCCCCTGTTTCATGGTTAAACGCGGGCCACACAAGTATATCCATTGTCGGACTGATGTTCCGCAACTCTTTGATCTCGACGACGACCCCAAGGAATTGAATAACCTCGCAGGGCAGTCGTCACACGCGGCCGTGGAACGATCATTGGCCGAAACGGTGGGACGCTGGGACGCGGAAGAGATAACAACCCATGTGGTGCAAAGCCAGCGTCGACGCCTGTTTACCTTTCAGTCACTGATGCAGGGCCAAGTCACTCCCTGGGACTTCCAACCACAGCGCGATACGTCCAAGCAGTACACCCGCAACTACGAAGCCATAGACGATGCCGATCGGCGAGCGCGCATTCCGTATCGAGCGGCGCCAACGCCGGACGTAAGCGCCGACTGAACCCCAGGCAGGTCATTCGCGTTGCCAGATGAAGACCTTGATGGCGGTGGGTTTGCCACTGTTGCAAGGGTTATTGAGTTGCGGACAATTAGAAATCACCGCGAGCGCATCCATATCGGCTCGCAGATCGACAAAACTGCCCGCTCCCGAGGAGCTCGGCAGAAACACCGTTTCTGCCAGCGCCCCGTTTTCGAACACCGGCACATTACAAAAGAAATTCACGTTCGGCACAATATCCCGGCGGTCGAGCCCGAATGGTGTCATTGCCTGCAAAAAGTTCTCACGACAACCGGGGCAATCATTAACACCGTAAAGCATTGCATTACTCGGCGCACTACAACAACCGCCGATGGTGTCGTGTCCACCATGCGTGTCTTCAACGATGGTAAAAAGCGCGCGAGCTTCATCAGAATATAGTGTGTGACCCTTGCCCATACGCAGTGTCTTCGCTGCTTTGAGCGTATTCGGCGCATGATAACGTTCCTCGGGGCGTTTCGCGTTGTAACACAGAAAATCGACGCCCTGCTGACCCTCTAAGTCTACGATGCGCAACACTTGCCGATGTTCTATAACGCTGGCCCATGGACAGCCCGGTGGTATGGTCTCGTCGTGCAATACCCGCCCCGGCGGTTGGATAACATTTTCCATGGCAGCACCTGGTTTGAGTGTCCGATTATTTTCGGTCCGCCGCAGTCCGACATCAAGCTGAAAGTGACCAGCTGCGGTATAGTTAAGAGTATCCGCAGTCTCAAACGCGCTAGGTCCGCCTACATGAGCACCTACGAAAACTATAGTGAGACGTCTAAGAGCTACGATAAGACCCGAGTGCCAATCGGGGTTGAGATCATTCTCGGCTGCTTGGCCCGCGCGCCGCTACCGCTGGCGAGAATGAAGCTGTTAGACGCCGGTTGCGGAACCGGTGCTTACTCACGAGCCGTGCTGCCGCATGTGGCACATATTGACGCAGTTGACATCAACCCTGACATGCTCGATGTCGCCTCAAAAAAGCTTTGTAGTCCTCACATCGAGGGGTCTATCCGATTTCATCGCGCCGCTATTGATGAATTGCCGTTTGAAGATGCCAGCTTCGACAGCATCATGGTAAATCAGGTACTCCACCATCTGCCTGATAGTGATGCAGCTGGGTATCCTGCTTACCGCCGAGTTCTAAAGGAATTCTCACGCTTGTTACGGTCCAGTGGCCGACTCATTATAAACACTTGCTCGCATACACAACTACGTGATGGTTTCTGGCCTTATGCGCTTCTGCCCGAGGTGGTAGAAAAGATCTGCAAAAAGCACGTGCCACTGGATGAACTCGAGAGATTGCTTGAAGAGTACGGATTTTCATCCAGCGCACGATATGTACCGGTCGATGCCGTCATACAGGGTGAGGCATACTTTGATGCTCGCGGTCCCCTAGACAAGCACTGGCGAGACGGTGATTCGCTCTGGGCGATGGCGACCGAGTCGGAACTACAACAGGCGCTGACTAAACTTCGAGAGCTGGATCAGCATGGCGAGCTAGAACAATTCATGGAACGACAAGACCGGTCGCGCCACAACATCGGGCAGGTAACCTTTGTCTGTGCGTTACGCCGCTAGTGAAGAATTGCAGATATGGCCAAAGTATTGCTGAATGAGACGCCCTTCGACGTCGATCTAGTTGCGTTTGACAAGGACGGCACGCTAATTGACTTCTATCACCTCTGGGGTCACAAGGCTCAGCGTTGTGTCGATGCATTGATGCAGCAGGTCGGCGGCAACCATGAGCTAAGCGCGCAATTATATAAAAGCCTCGGCTACGATACAGAGACCGAGCGTGCCGCCAGTGACGGCCCACTGGCGACGGCGCCGATTACCAAGATCAAAACCATCGCTAGCACTGTATTGTATCAACACGGTTTTAGTTGGGATGACGCTGAAAAACACGTTCGTAACTCGTTTGCCCTGGGAATGGACGCCATCCCCACGGCTGACCTGGTCCGGCCGCTGGGTAATGTGGCCGAACTCTGCCGCCAACTGATCCGGACAAACGTTCAGGTAGCGATCGTGACGACGGACGATCGCGCCGGCACTGAAGCAACGCTGTCTCTCCTTGGCATTTCGGAACACGTCAATGCCGTTGTGTGTGGCAACGATCAGATGCTAACCAAACCTGCGCCAGATGCAATCTGGCATCTCAGCGAACAACTGGGCATAGAACCGACTCGTATGATGGTAGTTGGCGACACGGTTGCCGATATGATCATGGGGACGTGCGCTGAAGTCAGTTGTCGAGTCGGTGTGTTGACCGGGGTTAGTGACAGGACGACCTTGGCTGCCCACGCGGACATAATCATAGACTCCATCGAAGATATAAGCGTTATTGAATAGGTTCTGCGATAACGTAGAACGCCATGTCTCAACTAACAATCATCTGTGACTTCCCGCGTCCAAGCAAGGAAATAGAAAACACCTGGATTCCGCTTGCTGACGGCACGCGGCTGGCGGCACGCATATGGCTACCGATCGATGCCGTCGATTACCCGGTACCGGCCATCCTTGAGTATCTGCCCTATCGAAAACGTGACGGCACCGCCGCTCGCGATGCGCATAACCACGTCTATCTCTCCGGACACGGTTACGCCTGTGTGCGCGTCGACATCCGCGGCAACGGCGAGTCCGAAGGTCTGATGTGGGATGAATATCTACAACAAGAACAAGACGATGCCCTCGAAGCCATCGCCTGGATAACGGCCCAACCTTGGTGTGACGGTAATGTCGGCATGATGGGCATTTCTTGGGGTGGCTTCAATGCCTTGCAAGTGGCGGCGCGGCGACCACCTGCCCTCAAGGCAATCGTTACTGTGTGCGCCACCGACGATCGTTATGCTGACGACATCCACTATAAAGGTGGGGCGCTACTAGTTGAGAATCTTGGTTGGGCCTGCACCATGTTTGCCTACTCTTCGCGCCCGCCAGACCCGGCCCTGGTTGGTGCTCGCTGGCGTGACATGTGGATGCATCGCCTCGAGAATACACCACTGCTAATCGAAAACTGGTTAAGTCATCAACACCGTGATAGCTATTGGCGACACGGTTCGGTGTGTGAGGATTTCAAGGCGATTAACGCGGCGGTTCTCGCTGTCGGTGGTTGGGCCGATGCCTATTCGAATGCCGTCCCGCGCCTGCTTTCTGGTATCCGGGCACCGGTACGCGGTGTGATCGGGCCCTGGATTCACAAGTACCCACATCTCGCGGTTCCGCGCCCAACTATCGGTTTTCTACAAGAATCGCTACGTTGGTGGGATCAATGGCTCAAAGGTGTCGACACCGGCATCATGAATGAACCGCAGTACCGTGCCTACCTGTTGCAAAGTGCGCTACCCGCAGCGAGTTACAAACATCGTGACGGGCGTTGGATCGCGGAATCGAATTGGCCCTCGTCAAGAATCAAGACCAAGACACTGGTCATGAACCACGGCCGCCTCGAGGCGGATGCCGCGCCGGAAGAAGTATTAACGATCTGCTCGCCCCAAGATACCGGTGCCGGCGGCGGCGAGTACTGCGCCATGTGGCAGGGGCCGGAAGGGCCCACGGATCAGCGTGAAGATGATGCGGCGTCACTGGTCTTCGACACGTCCCCCTTACACGCGCGCTTAGAAATCTTTGGCGCTCCGATCGTTACCTTGGAGTTATCGGTCGATCGTCCCTGTGCATTCGTCGCCGTGCGCTTGTGCGACGTATGGCCGCAGGGAGATTCTGCCCGCGTTACCTATGGCATTCTCAATCTCACACACCGTGAGAGTCATGCAAGCCCTACTCCGCTTGAGCCCGGCAGACGTTGCCGGGTGCGGGTCCAACTCGACGACATTGCCTATGCGTTTCCAGAAGGCCATTGCATCCGGGTAGCAGTCTCAACCGCGTACTGGCCGTTAATTTGGCCGTCGCCGGCACCGGTGACCCTAAGCCTATACACAGGCCAGAGCGCACTTGAACTGCCGGTGCGCCCGCGGCGTGAGCAGTCATTACGCGCTTTTGACCCACCTGGAGCAGCGCCACCGATGGTGAGCGAAGTGCTGCGACCGAAGTCGAACCGACGCACAGTCGAACGCGATTCGGTAAGCGGTGAAACGACAACACGTGTCGTTGACGATTCTGGCGAACACCGTATCTCACCCCATGGGCTCACGACCTCTGAAATTGCATCGGAAGTGTATCGTATTAGGCCGGATGACCCCTTGAGTGCCCATGCCGAAATCCATTGGACCGAAGCGCTCTCTCGGGACGACTGGCAGGTACGTATTGAGACCCGCACCGAGATGTGGGCCGATACCGAAAGCTTCTTCATCCGTGCTCATCTCGAGGCGTTCGAGGGGCATCAACAAGTTTTCGTTCAACATTGGGATCGGCGGGTATCGCGGCACCTGGTGTGACCAATTATTGCGCTTATGCCTCATCTATCCGACCGTCGCCCTGATTTGCTGCCCAGCGTCTTCGTGGCGCTGATCGGCATGTCGTGGGGCATATTCTGGCTACCGATGCGGCGGCTAGACGAAATCGGACTCGGTGGCGCGTGGGCTAGTCTCGCCGTATTCGTAACTGCAATGGCGCTGCTGTTGCCTGTGATCATCGCGCGCTGGCGCCGGCTGATCGCGGGTGGCATCAGTCTACTCGTAACGGGAATGATCATCGGCGGTGCATTTGCGCTGTACGCAACCGCCCTTGTTCTGACCGATGTCGTTTATACGATTCTGTTGTTTTACCTCACCCCGGTATGGGGCACGCTGCTCGGGCGCATCATGCTTGGTGAAAGAATTACGCGTGGACGCTTGCTGGCTCTTATATTAGGTATCGCTGGCCTATTTGTGATCCTTGGCTTCGATCGCGGGCTGCCACTGCCGCGCAACATCGGTGACTGGATGGCCCTACTCTCGGGAATTGGTTGGGCCTACGGCTCTTTGCGAGTTTACCGCAGTGAAACTGCGAGCGCATGGGAATCAACTACTACATTCTTTGCTGGTGGATTGTTGGTTACCCTGGGGGCGGTGCTAATACCGATTGATGTCACAACACCAAGCGCCGAGTCATTGGTGGCGGCGACGCCATGGCTGTTTTTGCTAGTCGCTGTCTATCTCATTCCATCCTTCTTGGTGATACTTTGGGCAGCGAGCCGCCTCAGTCCTGGGCGGGTTGGATTACTACTTATGGGCGAAGTTGTTGTCGGCGTTATTTCGGCCGCGTTACTGACCGACGAGCCATTTGGCGGGCGTGAGATCATAGGAACCATCCTGATCATTAGCGCCGGCATGATAGAAGTAATGCAGCGGCTGCCGAAACCCAAGCCAGCCACGGCCTGACCAGCAAACGCACGCGTCGCATGATTGACGGATCCTAACAGGCCTTTCCTGCGTCATTTTCCCGATGGCTTGCCTCCACTCCTGGAAAGGCGGAATATACAAGTCAGCGCACGCCAAATTTTTGGCTCGACGCAAACAATGGCTCACCCTAGGAGGAGTAAACAATGATCAGTATCCTTAAACGCGTGGTTGGATTCATTGCAGTTGCCAGCGTGCTGACGTTCAGTCAAGCATTCGCCGCTGGCGACCCACCGCAGTGCAAACAAGTGCGATTCTCGGATGTGGGCTGGAGTTGCATTACCGCAACCACTGCGATTGCCGCGAATCTCCTCGAGGGCCTTGGTTACAAACCTAAGATCGATGTGCTTTCGGTGCCCGTCACCTTCCAAAGTCTGGCGAATAAAGATCTCGATGCCTTTCTGGGACTGTGGCTACCGACACAAGCGAGTATGATCGATCCCTATTTCGATAAGGGCCGAATCGATAAGGTCGCGAAGAATCTCGAAGGGGCCAAGTACACGCTGGCTGTGCCGAAGTACGTACACGCGGCGGGCGTCAAATCCTTTGCTGACTTGGCTAAGCACAAGGATAAGTTCGGTGGCAAGATTTACGGCATCGAACCCGGTAACGACGGCAACCAGATCATTCAGTCCATGATCGACAAGAACGCCTTTGGCCTCAAGGACTGGGAAGTGGTTGAATCGTCCGAACAGGGCATGCTCTCGCAGGTCCAGCGCGCTACCAAGCGCAATAAGTGGATTGTGTTCCTGGGCTGGGAGCCGCACCCCATGAATGCTCGTTTCGAGATGGGTTACCTCGCGGGTGGTGATGACTATTTCGGGGCGAATTTTGGCGGTGCTACCGTTTATACCCTGGCGCCTGCCGGCTATACGAAGCAGTGCCCCAACGCCGGTAAGCTGCTAAAGAATCTCAAATTCTCGCTGGCGCTGGAGAACGAGATCATGAGCTACATGCTTACCGACGGCATGGATCCAACCGCGGCTGCGGTGAAAACCGTGAAGAAGCATCCAGAGATGGTGGATAAATGGCTGGCTGGCGTCACCACGTTTAAAGGCGGTGACGGCCCCGCCGCGGTCAAGGCGCACCTCGGTATGTAGGCCGGCACGGCACGATTAGCGGCCGGCACCCGCAATGGTCCGGCCGCTAGTCATTTATGCGCCAAAAACGAAGGAGGATGAAATGGATTGGCTCACCGAACAAATCCAAATCCATAAGATTCCAGTGGGGAAAGTAGTTGGTGACTTCTTCGATTTCTTGACAGAGAACTTCGCTGGATTTTTCGATGCAGTCGCGGAGATGCTGAAATTTGTAATCGAAGGGCTCACCGATCTCATGCTCTGGTGCCCACCACTGATGTTGATCGCGCTTATCGCCGGCTTTGCCTATTGGCTGCACCGTTCTACCTGGCTGGTTGTTGCCATCGTTGGCTTGCTGCTGTTCATCATCAATCAAGGCTACTGGGAACCAACCATCGAGACGTTGGCACTGGTGATCTTTGCCACCATTGTCTGCATGATTGTGGGCGTGCCGATCGGCATCGCCGCCGCTCACCGGCCGTGGCTCTACACGTTTATTCGCCCGGTGCTGGATCTGATGCAGACCATCCCCACCTTTGTTTACCTGATTCCCACGCTGATTCTTTTTGGCCTCGGCGTGGTGCCGGGCTTAATTTCCACCGTCATATTCGCGATCCCGGCCCCAATTCGCCTAACCTATCTTGGTGTTTCCTCGGTGCCGACGGCATTGATCGACGCCGGTGAGGCATTCGGCGCCACCAAGCGACAGTTGTTGTGGAAGGTAGAACTGCCTCACGCCATGCCGACGATCATGGCGGGGGTAACCCAGGCCATTATGCTGTCACTATCCATGGTAGTGATCGCGGCCCTGGTCGGTGCAGATGGTCTCGGTAAGCCAGTGGTGCGGGCGCTGAGCCAGGTGCGCATCGAAATGGGGATCGAAGCGGGCCTCGCCATTGTTATCGTTGCCATTCTTTTGGATCGGATATGCAAGCAGCCGGGATCCAAGGGCCAAGGTATGTGAGTTATGCCCGTCGTCGAATTCCGAAATGTCGACATCATCTTCGGCAAAGACCCTGAGCCGGCGATTAAACTGCTCGACGAGGGCAAGGACCGGGACGAGATCCTCGAGCAAACCGGTAACGTGCTTGGCGTGGCCGACGCCTCAATCGCCATAGACGAAGGCGAGATCTGCGTCCTCATGGGGCTGTCGGGGTCTGGTAAATCAACGCTGGTGCGCGCCGTCAACGGGCTCAACAAAGTGACGCGAGGACTAGTGCTAGTCAACGACGGCGAAGATATCATCGATGTGGCCAATTGTGACGCACCGACATTGCGGCGCTTGCGCATGAACCATATCGCCATGGTGTTCCAACAGTTCGCGCTGCTTCCCTGGCGTACGGTCGAAGAAAATGTGGGCCTGGGCCTTGAGCTTCGCGGCATGTCCAAAGACGAACGACGCGCCATTGTTGCCGAAAAACTCGAACTCGTCGGGCTTGATCGTTGGAAGGACAAATATGCGCACGAACTGTCGGGCGGCATGCAACAGCGCGTCGGCCTCGCCCGCGCCTTTGCCACCGATGCCGATATATTGCTAATGGACGAGCCTTTTTCAGCTCTCGATCCTTTGATTCGTGAGCACCTGCAAGACGAGCTGTTGGAGCTTCAGCGCCGACTCACAAAAACCATCATCTTCGTCAGCCATGACCTAGACGAAGCGCTCAAGCTCGGCACCCACATCGCCATCATGGAGGGCGGCCGCATCGTTCAGTACGGCGAGCCCGAGGCGATCGTGCTACAACCGGCGAATGAATACGTCGCCGAATTCGTGGCTCACATGAACCCGCTCAATGTATTGCGCGGCGGCTCGTTAATGACGCCGCTATCGGAATTGGCGCGCGAGGGTGATGAGGTATTGTTGGACCGTGAGGGCCGCTTCCGCTTGACGCTCAACCCAAAGGGCGCCCCCGACGCAGCCAAACTCAATGGTAAGCGCGGGCGATTACTTCATTATGAGCCAGGCATGGACACCACTGCTTTCGGTGACGCAGCTGTCATCATAGCGCCAACCAACATGTCCATGCGCGCCGCCATCGAGTTGCGCCAAGCGACTGGCCACCCCGTGGCGCTCACCGAGGACGACAAACTGGTTGGTGTCTGTGGCGATGAAGAGATCTACCGTGGCATTCTGCGGCAGACCAGCATCGCCGATGCACTCACTGATCGTAGCGCTAGCGACAAAGGGGCGGCGGCGAGCACTGATGCTTAACTCGATAGTAAACCGATGGCTCACTAACAGAGTGTCGATGTCCCATTGCAACGCGGTGCTGCTGATGCTGGCGCTCGTTTGGTTTCCTCACGCGTCCACGGCTCACTATGTCGCGCTGAAAGGCGAGCTCGCGCGAGCCAACACATTTACCTTCGGTGTAGCACTGACAGGACAGCCCTTCGCCTATCGGCGGGACGGTGAGATTAAGGGTTTTGAAATCGCGATGGCCGGCGGGGTTGCCGAGGCGCATGGGCTCGAGCTGCGCGTCGTCCAGTTGCCACGCACAGCGCTTGCAAACGCGTTGGCCAGCGGCGAAGTCGACGCTATCAACACTTTCGCCTTGGATGGCGAAGCGCCGGAGATCATCACGGCGCCCTATCTCGTCGTCGGCGACCATTTGATGGTCTTGAGAGGCAATCCCTTTCGTATCCGTACAACGGCTGATCTGACCGGTCGCACCGTCGCAGTGACGGCAGGATCGACGGCTGAGCAGTTCGCCCGCGCGATCAACAAGAATCTAGCCGATACCGGTCAACCATTAATGAACATCCACTCGTTTCCCGACCAACGTTACACCCACGTTCCGGTTTCCATCGGCCATGCAGTGGCCTATTTTGTTCAGACCGTGAGCGCGGTAGGCGTGACCCAGGACCCCGATGCGCGGGTGCGACTGCTGGAGGGCACGTTTCAACCGTTGCGCGAAGTCGGTTTCGGCGTGCGCATGGGTAATGACAACATCTGGCACGCGGCCGAGCACGCGGTTGCGGCGATGGTGGCAACGGGCAAATACGAGCGGCTGCGGGCAAAATATGGTCTGCCGATCGACCTGTCACCATATCGCTAAATCAAGGCCAGTGGTACATGGCATCATGAAACACTTGCTTAGCCTTTGGGCCATTGGTGCCGTGCTGTCGCACAGCATCGCGATCGCTGCCCCCTTGGGCTTACCAACCAACGTCTGCACCGGCAGTTTTTGCGGGCTAGCGCAGCGAGAGATCTGGAATCGATTCGAAAACGCCACTGGGCTCGATGTAGGTTTGATTCCCAGCGTTTATTCGGGCAGTTGCTACCACAACAGCCCCATCGTCGACCCGCATATCCGCCATTTCGGCGGCATGCTGATCGATAAGCTGGATGGACAGGTATTCTTTGATGGCAAGTTCAGTTTCTACGAGGAAACACAACCGTACGCTCGCTTGAACGTAGAAACGGCACGTGTGCAATTCGGAGAGCGCCGGGACGTGACCCTACGCGAGGAATTTGCCTACGCGGAAGCCAGCGATTCATTGAAGCCGTTTCGCTATTGGTTTCGACAAGACGCGAGCGGCGATGGCCTGTTGCTGGTGGGTTATTTCGGCTACCAACACACCATACTGTGTACCCTAGACCGCCACCGCAACTGAAGCTCTCGGCCGCGCTCTCTGGGGGAGCGTCGCCGACCCTCCTAATTTTCATAACATACTGTTTATAAATGAAAAACGGCTTCGTGTCGCGTATCGAATTGTAAGTGTCGTTAGTTGTATGGCGTGAAACGAAATGTATGTTGTTATACTTCCGTGTGCACAATAACATAACCCCATAGGGCTCGACCTGAGCGCGGTTTCGAAAGCGCGAGCCAGAGGGCAAGAATCCACCACGGATTCCAAAACTAAAACATCAACATCTCCTAGCCTACGGAGGAGCATACTATGTCGGAACAACAGAAACTGGAGCGCATGCTCGCGCAAGGAAAAATCAGCCGTCGCGAGTTTCTGACGCGCATGTCGGCGTTGGGCCTGGTGGCGGCGCTACCGTCGCTCATGAGCGATTCAGCCTTTGCGGCGAAGCCGAAGAAAGGCGGGCACTTCCGTCTCGGACTCGGCCACGGCTCTACCACCGACAGTCTCGACCCAGGCACTTTTGAGAACGCCTACAGCCAGACCATGGGCTACGGGCTTCGCAACAACCTGACCGAGGTCAACGCCGACAACCAGCTGATCGGAGAACTTGCGGAGAGCTGGGAGGCGAGCCCTGACGCCAAAACCTGGACCTTCAAGTTACGCCGAGGGGTGGAGTTCCACAACGGTAAGATCATGGACGCCAGCGACGTCGTCGCGTCGGTGCAGCACCACCGCGGTGAGGACTCGAAGTCCGCGGCCAAGGCGATCCTCGAGTCGATCGTGGATCTTAAAGCCGACGGCAAAAACACTGTCGAGTTCAGCCTCAAGGAAGGCAACGCCGATTTCCCCTACATCATGAGCGACTATCACATCGTCGTTATGCCGGCAAAGGACGGCAACGTGGATTGGAAATCGGGTGTTGGCACCGGCGCCTTCGCGCTGCAAAGCTATGAGCCCGGCGTCAGCATCAAGATGAAGCGCAACCCAAACTACTGGAAACAGGGCCGCGGACACTTTGACTCCGCTGAGATGATCACCATCGCCGACGTGGCGGCGCGAACCAACGCGCTTACCACCGGTGAAGTGGACGCCATCGACCGTCTCGACATCAAAACGCTGCATCTATTAAAGCGCAACAAGAACATCAACATCATTGAGTCAAGCGGTAACGCCCACTACACCTTTGCCATGCTCACCGACATCGCGCCGTTCGACAACAACCACGTGCGCCTCGCGCTCAAGTGGGGTCTCGACCGTGAGGCGCTGCTGCAGACGATCCTGCGCGGCCACGGCTACCTCGGCAATGACCATCCCATCGGTCGCGCCAACCCTTACCTTGCCAAGGATCTGCCGCAGCGCAATTTGGACCCTGACAAGGCGAAGTTTCACCTCAAGAAGGCGGGACTGAGCAAGCTGACCGTCGACTTAAGCGCAGCCGACGCGGCCTTCGGCGGCGCCGTGGATGCCGCGGTGTTATACAAGGAGCATGCAGCCAAGGCGAATATCACGATTAACGTGGTGCGCGAGCCCAACGACGGCTACTGGTCGAACGTGTGGCTGAAAAAGCCCTGGTGCGCGGTGTACTGGGGCGGGCGACCCACCGAGGACTGGATGTTCTCGACCGCTTATGCGGCGGGCGCGCCGTGGAACGACAGCCACTGGAAGCATGATCGGTTCAACGAGCTGCTGGTGCTCGCGCGGGCAGAGCTGGACGAGGCCAAGCGCCGCGCGATGTACCACGAGATGCAGCTCATCTGCAGGGACGAGGGCGGCGTTTGTGTGCCCTTGTTCAACAACTACGTCGAGGGCCTCAGCAAGAAGGTCGGCCACGGCAAAATCGCCGGAAACTGGACCATGGATGGCCTCAAGGCGCTCGAGCGTTGGTGGTTCGTATAAGCAGCATCATGCTTCACACAGAGGCATAAACGGCCGTGCTGAACCTCGTCAAAGTGGTGGCCCAGCGCCTGGCGCTGGGCCTGCTCGTGTTGTTCGCGGTATCGATGATCATTTTCCTCGGTGTGGAGCTGCTGCCGGGAGATCTTTGTCAGGAAATCCAGGGCCAGGGGGCGACGAAAGAGACCGTCGCCGCCTGTCGCAAGGAGCTGGGTCTCGACCTGCCCCCCGTCACCCGGTACGTGTCCTGGCTGGGCGGTGTGGTCCAGGGTGATTTTGGCGTTTCGCTGGCCAACCAGCGGGAAATTTCCGAACTCATCGGCGTGCGCCTCAGCAATACGGTTTTCCTTGCCCTGATCGCTGCCGTTATCTCGGTACCGCTGGCGCTGATTCTTGGACTCCTGGCGGCGCTGTACCGAAACACGATTTACGATCGCATGGTCAACGTGGTCACGTTGACGTCCATATCGACGCCCGAATTTTTCGTTGCCTACATCCTGATCCTGTTTTTCTCCGTGAAGCTCGGCTGGTTTCCCAGCCTATCTAACGTGAGTCCCGAGACGGAATTCTGGGAGCGCGTCTACCGGGCCATACTCCCGGCAACAACCCTGACCCTCGTTGTCGTTGCCCACATGATGCGCATGACGCGGGCGTCGATTATCAATCTGCTGGCGAGCCCATATATTGAAATGGCGAATCTCAAGGGTTTGCCACGTTCACACGTCATTGTGCGCCATGCACTGCCCAATGCCTGGGCGCCCATCGTCAACGTCATCGTCATTAACCTCGCCTACCTGATTGTCGGCGTGGTGGTGGTAGAGGTCGTGTTCGTTTATCCGGGACTCGGCCAGCTCATTGTCGATTCCGTGCAAAAGCGCGACATCCCGGTGGTGCAGGCTTGCAGCCTGATCTTCGCCGCCACCTACGTGCTCCTCAACCTGACGGCGGATATTTTGTCCATCGTCACGAATCCCAGACTGCTGCACCCGAGATGAGCGACTCCATCGACACGACTGCGGCACAGACCGCGGATGCGCTGCCGCCACCGCCCAAGCAGGGCCGGTTGTCGACCGCGTGGCGCGAACTAAAGAAAGCACCGTTGAGCGCCAAGTTCGGACTGCTCGTCATTTTTGGCTATGTCTTTGTAGCGCTGTTCGCGCCGATGTTGACGCCTTATGGCGAGTCCGAAATTGTCGGACCCGAGTTCGAGCCCTGGGGAGAGGGGTTTGTTCTCGGTACCGACAATCTCGGCCGCGATATGCTGACCCGGCTGCTCTACGGTGCGCGAAACACCATTGGCATCGCCTTTGTTACAACCTGTCTTGCGTTCCTGATCGGCGGTGTCGCGGGTATCCTGGCGGCGGCGCTTAGCGGCTGGGTGGACCAGGTGCTGAGCCGGCTGGTAGATATCCTGATGGCGATCCCCGCGCTCATCTTTGCGCTGCTGCTGCTCACTATCTTCGGCACCTCAATACCTACCCTGATCGTGATCATCGCGGTGCTGGACTCCACCCGTGTCTTCCGCCTTGCACGCGCGGTGAGCCTCAACGTCGTGGTGATGGACTTTGTCGAAGCGGCCCGTCTTCGTGGCGAACGCATCACCTGGATAACGATCCGCGAGGTACTGCCGAATATCATGCCGCCGCTGGTGGCCGAATTCGGACTGCGCTTTTGTTTCGTGTTCCTCACCATCGCGGCGCTCAGCTTTCTCGGTCTGGGTATTCAGCCGCCCACCGCGGACTGGGGCAGCATGGTGCGTGACAATGCGACCCTGATTACCTACGGCGACGTGACGCCGTTGCTGCCGGCAGGCGCCATCGCGCTGTTGACCGTCGGCGTCAATTTCGTCGTCGACTGGTTCCTCCACAAAACGAGCGGGTTACGCGAATGAGCGCCAAAAAAAAGGATAAAGCAAATGGCGAAGTCCTGCTGGAAATGCATGGGCTGCGTATCGACGGCCAGGCCGAAGACGAGTGGCACGAAATCGTCAAGGGCATCGACATAATCCTGCACCGGGGTGAGGTGCTCGGCCTTATAGGTGAGTCGGGTGCCGGTAAATCGACCGCGGGGTTAGCGGCCATGGGTTTTGCGCGCCCCGGCTGCCGCATCTCCGGTGGATCGATTGTGTTTGACGGCATCGATCTGATGTCGGCGAGCGAAGAAGAGAAGCGAAAACTACGCGGAGTTCGTATTGCATACGTGGCGCAAAGCGCCGCCGCCGCCTTCAACCCGGCACATAAACTAATCGAACAGTTTTGCGAAACACCGGTCGAGCACGGCAAAAGTTCGAAAGCGCAAGCAGAAGCCGATGCAAAAGACCTCTACAAGCGGCTGTTGCTCCCCGATCCGGATCACATCGGATTTCGCTACCCACACCAGGTTTCAGGCGGACAGCTGCAGAGAGCCATGACGGCAATGGCGTTGTCCTGTCGTCCCGATCTCATCATATTCGATGAGCCGACCACGGCTCTTGATGTTACTACCCAGATCGAGGTGCTAGTCACCATCCGCGACATCGTCCGTCAATTCAACGCGGCGGCGATCTATATTACTCACGATCTTGCCGTGGTGGCGCAGATGGCGGATCGGATCATGGTTCTTCGCTATGGTGAGCTGGACGAACAAGCCGACACCGAGAAGATGATGTCCGATCCCCAACAGGACTACACAAAAACATTGTGGGCCGTTCGTTCATTTCAGAAGCAACCCGCCGGGGCACCAACTGACCCCACGCCTCTGATCAAAGTCGATCATGTCACGGCGGGTTACGGACCCGTCAACGTGCTGCATGATATTTCATTCGAAATACACCGCGGCCAGACGGTTGGGGTTGTAGGAGAGTCGGGCAGCGGCAAGAGCACGGCGGCACGGGTGATCACAGGGCTATTGCCCCCGAAACAGGGGCAGGTGCTGGTCAATGGGGAGGCGCTTCCCGGCGACTACCGAAAACGCGCCAAGGAACAGCTGCGTCATGCACAAATGATCTATCAGATGGCTGATACGGCGGTGAATCCACGGCACCGTATTCGTGAAATCATTGGACGACCACTGTCATTTTATCTCGGGATGAAAGGAGCCAAGCTGGAAAAGCGCATATGCGAACTTCTGGATATGATCGAACTGGAACCCGGTGAGTTTATCGACCGTTTCCCCGGCGAGCTGTCCGGGGGACAGAAGCAGCGTATCTGTATTGCGCGCGCGTTGGCGGCGGAGCCTAAGTTCATCATCTGTGATGAAGTGACTTCAGCCTTGGACCAGATTGTCGCGGAAGGCATTTTGAAACTTCTTGATCGGCTACAGCGAGAACTGGATCTGTCATATATGTTTATTACCCACGACCTGGCAACGATCCGCGCTATTGCCGATGAGGTTATAGTCATGTTACAGGGTCGTATTGTCGAGCACGGCCCGTGCAAGGAGATGTTCACACCCCCGCATCACGAATACACCGACCTGTTGCTTTCATCGGTACCCGAGATGGACCCGAATTGGCTGGATGGCCTTCTCAAGCAACGACAAGAGCGAGGGGTGATGGCGTCCACGTCTAGCTCCTAGTCGAGCCCCGTCCCGGCGACACCGTTGGGTCCCCATGCGCATCTTAGAACCCACGCCTTCTGCCTATAGTTATCCGCTTCTAATTAGGCATTTGTTACCTGCACCCGGGGCACAGGCGGCTCGACAAGAGATCGTCTATGCCGATCGCAGGCGCTACGATTACCAAACCCTGCAGCGGCGGATCAACCGACTGGCTAGCGGTCTCAGTCAATGCGGCGTCAAAGCCGGCGATACGGTGGCGGTCATGGATTGGGACAGCCACCGTTATCTGGAATGCTTCTTTGCCATTCCCATGATGGGCGCCGTACTGCACACCATCAACATACGACTATCGCCTGAACAGATTCTGTATACCATCAATCACGCCGAGGACGATGTAATGCTCGTTCACACCGATTTCGTGCCCGTGCTCGAGCAGATCGTCGATCGCATCGAAAGGAAAACAAAGTTCATCTTGCTCACGGACGACGTCGATGCTACCAATGTCTCGATCGACGCCATGGCCGAATATGAAGAGCTCCTTAAGAGTAGTGACGAAGACTATGACTTCCAGGACTTCGACGAGAATACACGCGCGACCACATTCTACACCACGGGCACGACCGGGAATCCCAAGGGTGTCTATTACAGTCACCGCCAATTGGTGATCCACACCCTAGGCGCCATGAGCGGCCTGGGAACCGCCGGTAATCACGCCAGGTTCCACCGCGACGATGTCTACATGCCGATTACTCCCATGTTTCATGTGCATGCGTGGGGGATTCCCTATATCGCGACGGTGATGGGTGTAAAGCAAGTTTACCCTGGTCGTTATGATCCCGAGGTCTTGCTGGCATTGATCGAGCGCGAAGGCGTGACCTTCTCCCACTGCGTACCAACTATCTTACACATGCTTTTGAGCCACCCTGCGGCCGAAGATACAGATCTGGGTCACTGGAAAGTGGTGATTGGTGGTGCGGCGCTTCCAAGGAGTTTGGCAGAAAGGGCGCTGGCGCTAGGTATCGATATCTTTGGCGGCTACGGCCTGTCGGAGACCTGTCCGATACTTACCCTCGCCCAGCTCGATGCCAGCATGCTGCAAGCGGATTCTGCGGAGCAACTGACAGTCAGGTGTAAGGCGGGTCGTACCCTACCTTTGGTTGATGTTCGTGTTGTCGATGAAGACATGGAAGACGTACCCCATGATGGGCAGGCGACGGGGGAAGTGGTGGTGCGGGCGCCATGGCTAACGCAGGCCTATCTAAAGGATGCAGATGCCTCGCAGCAACTATGGCGAGGCGGCTATCTTCACACCGGCGATATCGGCAACATCGATGCTAACGGCTACCTAAAGGTCACGGACCGTATAAAAGACGTGATCAAATCTGGCGGTGAATGGATTTCTTCTCTCACGCTGGAGGACATTGTTTCGCAACATCCTGCTGTCAACGAAGTAGCGGCAATCGGCGTGCCTGACGAAAAATGGGGGGAGCGACCGATGCTGCTTGTGGTACTAAACTCGGAGGTCGAAAACACGGTTAGCCAAGACCAGATAAAGGCGCTCGTACAAGCGCAAGCCGACCAAGGTGCGATTTCACGGTGGGCGGTGCCCGATCGCATACAGTTTGTGCAATCGATAGACAAAACCAGCGTCGGCAAGATAGACAAGAA
>JAOTYM010000227.1 GCA_029861845.1 Gammaproteobacteria bacterium
GTGAACGTATACTTTCGATGCGACGCCAATTCTACGAATGACGCCTAGGAGCTGCCTGTCAGATAATAGAGTTGCGACAGGTAGAAAACGACCCTATATAGATACTCCGTCCCGCTCTCCGCTGTACTGGCCGGTAAAAATAATAGTTATACTGCTATGCATGCCCGTGCCTGGAGTGCTAACCATGAGTCAATCGCTTGAAGCGGACAGCCTGATTACATGAATGTCAAACAACGTTGGACCGTCTAAAGGGGAACTACCGTGCGAAAAGCCGCTTTCTTGGTTTCTACCGCAATAGCGTTCTTAATAGGGAGCATCGTCAGTTCCACCACCATAAATAACCTACAGGCTCGTGTCATCTCTGCGAGTGAAGTGCAGCAACTAAAAGCGAGATTGGACAGAGTCGACCGGGATCTAGCGAGAGCCAAGCAAGAGCTGACAGAGCTAAGACGCCGGGACTCTCAGCACACTCACAGATTAAATGTAGATCTAGCCGCAGCACCTGCGGTCCCTAGCATGGTTGTTCAAGGTCCCGAGGTGAGGTTGTTGTTCTACGCTGGCGCTGGAAATCCCCTCATCACAAGTCGCCCACGCTGACTAAAGTGTCCCCGTAAGGTGACGCTGAGGTCTCGCGCTCACGTGAGCTTGATGGGCGCCAAGTCTAACCGCTGGGTCGTCCGTAGGTCGTCCCCGACGAGATTCGAACCCGCGCGACAGCGTTGAAAGGGCGGATAGCCCGCCTTTGGCCAGCATGCAGTGCATTAGCGTCCGTCGTCATCAGGTCTCGGCGTTAGCGAAGGAAGATTCTTGCCTCCTACTGCATCGATGTTACGCATTTGAGTCTCGGGCCTCTGCGGATCAGGCCTCCGCGTGTCGCGCCGCCAGCCGAAGCCGCAGCATCCCATTCCGGGTCTGGACATAGAAAACATGCAAAACACCATCATGCCGAAGCACAAGAGGGGGAAGATCCACCAGAACTCAAATCCGCTTTCAAATCCGTAGTACATGACTCGACCCTCCTTTCTTAGACAAGTTCTTGCTGGGAGCCAGGTGTGAGCGGGCAGTCGCCGCTGATCGGCCGCAACCGCAGCCCCCAGCTGCTGCTTGCTTTCGCGGCTGTGCCTCCCCGCCATCACCATCCACCTTGACCAGCTTCTCCACGTGTGCGGCCGCCTTGCCTTTGATGAACTCTGCAAGCTTCACCACCGCGTGTACCTCGTCTTTGGTGATGCCGACGGCCTCGGCCGCAGCCACGTGTTTTTCCAGGTTGGTGGTGCAGTTGACGGCAAACGCCGCCCCGATGGCAACCAACTCCTTGATTCGGTTGGTATCCGTGCTACCACAGTCGGCGACGCTGTTGGTGGCGCCAAGGTGACTGAGAGCGTAGGCGTCCATCAGTTCTAGGGCACTTTTCCGAACACACATGGCGTCGGCGATTGCCTGACGGATTTCATCGTCGGTGGCTTTAGCTGCGCGCACCGCCTTGACGTGATAATCGGTGCAGGGTTTGCAGCCGGCAGCGACGGAGATTCCAACGGCGATCAGTTCTTTTTCCTTCAATCTCATGGGCATTTTCAGCTCCTAGTCACTTTGCATGGGTTTTACCGCAATTCACTGTTCTTACCCATTAGACGATGCAGCAGGGTCAAGTGTTACACGTGCTTGTGTAGTGTCCGCCCACGTCCATTCTGTAACGTTTTCCCGTCCAAGCACGTCTAAAGGATAGAGCGAAATCTTGAACTATTGAAAAGGAGACCGGTTATGACGACGAAACCCACTCAGGACACACCCCAGACCCCACAGGAGGAAGGCGCAACGCCCCCGTGCCCTGGAGACATGTCTAATAAGATGATGGAACGGTGCCGCTGCGGCCCGATGATGACGCAGATGATGGAATACTGCAGGCCGAAGGCAAACCTGGACGATACCTCAGCGGGAGAAGAAGGGAAGCCGGGATGTTGCTGATCGCTTGTGGCGGGCGTCGCATGTTGTCCATCCAACGGCAGCCATGATAGCCTTCTCGGTGGAGCGACGCCCTTTACTGCGATACGCCACCGCCCCTCTTAGCATGACGGCATCCCCGCTTGAAACACTGACCGAGCACCGCCAAGCGGTGCGGGGGTTCGTACTGAGACTCGTCGGCGACGAGGCCCTGGCCGAGGACCTGACACAAGAGACGTTTGTACGTATGCAGCGCTCCGCCAGCCGCCACCGGGGCGAGGCAAGCGAGCGCAGTTGGTTGTGCGCCATTGCCCTCAACCTAGTCCGCGACCATTTCCGCGCGATCGCACGCGGGCCGGATTCAACGTCCGACAGCGAGGTTGTGGAAGGGATCGCAAGTGAGCGTGAGGATACAGAGTTTGCGGTACTCAAGAAGGAGATGTCGACCTGCATCGGCGAGCACTTGATACAGCTGCCGCGCCCGCAATACGAGGTGGTGGCACTCCACGACATGGCCGGCCTAACCCATAAGGAGATTGCGGCCCAGCTTGACATTTCGGTGGCCAACGCACGCGTGCTACTACATCGAGGGCGGGCTGCGTTCCGCAAGATTCTAGAAAGAAATTGTGTCCTCTCCCTGGGCCAAGACGCCATACCCTGCGAACGCCGACCGCCAGCAGCAAGAAACCGCTAAGGTGCCAACGCTAGTGCCTATTTTGCGCGGTTGACCTTTCAAAGGCGGCACTTCCGACCCCATGTAGAAACAAGTGCGCCAAAACAGAAAGTCCCCTACCGTTTCCAAACATACGCTTTAAACACCGATTTTTTCAACACATAGACCAGGATAGACGGTCCACAAGGGAGCATCGCGGCCGTTTGACGGAGCGCTGAAGCACTGCAAGCTGCTGGCGCAGTGCCAGATTTTCCAAGACTAGGGCCTGACGAGTCTTGAGGGACGCGACGGCGGTTCGTACCAGGTGCCAAAACATGCGGGCCATGCTTCATTCATCGCCAGGAAAAGTCAATGATTTCAACCCGATCCTATTTGCAGGAGGGACATGATGCCAGGCCCTCGCAGGCGAGCAGGTAGCGTGATCGGTAGTCGCTGATGGTCAAGGGGTAACAGTACTGCTTGTTGCCTAGCCTGAACTCGCCTTTGTCATCAGCACACCAGAGCTCGTTGGGACGGTGCGCAGCCGCCAGTGCCGTGCCTTTGGCCTTGTGACGGCGCCGCTTGCGGCGCTTGACGAGGCCGTTGCGGTCGAGCACGGCATGGACGGTGCTGATCGCCGGTGGCTTGATCATGGGGTATGCCCGGATCAGCT
>JAOTYM010000228.1 GCA_029861845.1 Gammaproteobacteria bacterium
TTGGCGATCGATGCGCTCGTGAACAACTATTTCGTGGACGGCACTGTTTTGCAGGCGGGTTATCCCATCGAGATGCGTTATGCCGGCCCACGCGAGGCCTTGCTGCACGCGGTGTTCCGCCAGAATTTCGGCTGTTCACATCTCGTCGTCGGGCGCGACCATGCCGGCGTCGGTGACTATTACGGGCCATTCGATGCACACCATATTTTCGACACGCTGCCAGAGGGCAGCATGAAGACCCAGCCGCTGAAGATCGACATCACCTTTTTTTGCTACAAATGCGGCGGAATGGCAACGGGCAAAACATGCCCGCATACAGCCGAAGATCGGCTGGCGATTTCAGGTACAGGGCTGCGTCAAATGCTCGCCAATCACGAACCAGTCCCGGCCGAATTCAGCCGCGCCGAGGTGATCACCGTGCTGCAGGAATACTACGATGGGCTTGGCCGTCAGTAGTTATTCTGATTGACAGCATCAGCTGAAAGATTTACAAATTAGAAAAAGCGAATATTCTCAAGTCGGTCGGAACTTTCAATTGGGGTAATTTGATGTTCACGAGCAATCCGTTCGCCGAGCTTTCGGCGACCCTGTCACCCTCAGTCATGCAGACCTATATCGTCGTCATGATAATTCTGGTCGCAGCGGGAACGATATACGACGTTCTGCATAAGAAGAGCGCCAAATATTTCCGCGAAAACATGCGCAAAGCAAAAGCCAGTTCGACAAAGAAAGTCGGCGGCGGCGAGGCGATTTCCATGGCGATCAAAACCGCCGTTGTAGACGTCGCCGCGTCCGGTGAATTTTGCAACCCGCGGCGCAGAATCGCCCACCTCCTGACGATGTATGGCTTCCTGGCGTTCGCCATCACCACAGCCATTATGGTGTTTCAGTACCCTACACCCGCCACCCCGACGCCTGCCATCCTGCCGCAATTGTGGTGGCTGGGCGCGCTGATGGTTTGCCTCGGTGGTTACTGGTTCTGGTTCTTCATTCGCGTTGACGTCGCCGCCGAGGGCAGTTCGCCGTTTCGCATCATGCGTGCTGACCTGTTTATTCTCTCGCTACTGGCGAGCGCTACATTTGCGCTCATCTGGGCATACCTGCAGTCGAAAGGTCATCCCTGGACAATGGCGGCTTTCGGATTGCACATCCTTGCCACCACTTTGTTGTTTGGCTCCGTTCCCTGGTCCAAATTCGCGCACATGTTTTTTAAGCCCGCAGCCGCTTTCGAGAAAAGGATGTCGGCAGCGAACGGTTCCAGGAGCAATCTGCCGGCTCCTTCTGACCAACCTGAAACGTTTGGCAAAGTAGGCCATCAGCCCCGACATTATTAATCAGCTTTTTATTGGTCTTCGATACCAAAGGAACGGAATACCATGCCGACATTTGTATATATGACCCGTTGTGACGGTTGCGGACATTGCGTCGATATCTGCCCGTCCGACATCATGCACATCGATAAGACCTATCGACGTGCCTACAACATCGAACCCAATATGTGCTGGGAGTGCTACTCCTGCGTAAAGGCGTGTCCGCAAAATGCGATTGATGTACGCGGATATGCTGACTTCGCCCCTCTTGGCCACAGTGTTCGTGTGCTCCGCGAAGAGGAGAAGGCCGTTATCTCCTGGAAGCTAAAATTCAGAGATGGCCGCGAGAAGAATTTCGAATCCCCGATCCGAACAACGCCATGGGGATCAATCAAGTCAGTGTCCGATTACGACGCGCCCAACCCGGAGGATATTAATTCCCAGGAGCTCGCGCACGAACCGGCTGGACTCAACATTGATGAGCTGCCCGCATTAAGTCCGGACCAGCTCAAGCAGGGAGTAGTCTAATGGGTCTGTTCTCGGGAAGAAAAACGGTATTCGTTGATTCAGATGTGCTCGTTATCGGCGGCGGCATGGCTGGCTGTGGGGCAACTTATGAATCCAGGCACTGGGGGCGCGACAAGAAGGTTGTCGTGGTCGAGAAAGCGAACATCGAGCGCAGCGGCGCGGTCGCACAAGGCCTGTACGCAATCAACTGTTACATGGGCATGCAGTGGGATGAGAACAAGCCCGAGGATCATGTCCGCTACGCACGTAATGACCTCATGGGTCTCGTGCGCGAAGACCTCGGCTACGATATCGCCCGGCATGTAGACGCTACTGTGCACATGTTCGAGGAGTGGGGCCTTCCGATCATGAAGGATCCGGAGACCGGCAGGTATCTCCGTGAAGGCAAGTGGCAAATCATGATTCACGGCGAGAGCTACAAGCCGATCGTTGCCGAAGCCGCCCGCAAGGCCGCCACCGAAGTTTACAACCGCATCATGGTCACGCATCTGCTTATGGACAAGACGAAGGCCAACCGCGTTGCCGGAGCGGTCGGTTTCAACGTCCGTACGGGCGATTTCTACGTCTTCCAGGCGAAGGCTGTCATTGTCGCCGCCGGTGGTGCGTCGCATATCTTCAAACCGCGTGCGGTTGGTGAGGGCATGGGACGGACATGGTATGCGCCATGGAGTAGTGCCTCAGCCTACGCATTGCCGATCCGCGCTGGCGCCAAAATGACGCAGATGGAAAACCGCATCGTTCTCACACGATTCAAGGATGGCTATGGTCCGGTCGGTGCGTACTTCCTGCACCTCAAGACGTATACCGAAAACGCCTACGGGAATAACTACGAACCCACCTGGTACGAGCACACTAAAGAGCTGGTCGGTGATTACGTTGATCGTCAGCCGGTACCAACCTGTCTGCGAAATCACGCATTCCTCGAAGAGGTCAAGGCCGGCCGTGGGCCGATCCGCATGGTCACCAAGGAAGCATTCCAGGATCCGCACAAGGAAACGGTTGGTTGGGAGAACTTCCTCGGCATGACAATCGGACAAGCTGTCGTCTGGGCATCGCAAAACATCGACCCCAAGGAAATCAATCCCGAACTGACAACATCTGAGCCTTACGTCATGGGTTCGCACGCTACCTGTTCTGGCGCTTGGGCGAGTGGTCCGGAGGACTATGCACCTTCGGAATACCAGTGGGGTTACAACCGCATGATGACCGTCGAGGGCCTCTTCGGCGCCGGCGACACCATCGGCGGCACCGCCCACAAGTTCTCGTCCGGTTCTTTCGCCGAGGGCCGCATTGCCGGCAAGGCAGCGGTCAAGTACATCAACGACCTGGGTAAAGAAGCACCTCAGGTTAGTGAGGCGGAGTACGAAGACCTTAAAAAAGAGGTCTTCAAACCCATGGAGAATTACGAGGTTGGCCGCAATGAGA
>JAOTYM010000022.1 GCA_029861845.1 Gammaproteobacteria bacterium
CACGGAGTTGAACCCGACTCGAGGAGCCGGCGCAAGCGTATCGCCGAACTTCTTTCAATCTGCGGCCTATCCCCGAAGCTTGCGGACCGCTACCCGCACGAAATGAGCGGTGGTCAGCGGCAACGTGTTGGCATCGCGCGAGCGTTGTGCCTAAACCCTGATTTTATTATTTGCGACGAGGCCGTATCTGCGCTCGATGTGTCAATCCAAGCGCAGGTCATTAACTTATTGGAAGATCTGCGCCAAGAGTTCGATCTCACCTACCTGTTTATCGCCCATGACCTAAGCGTTGTGCACCACCTGTGCGATCGGGTGGTGGTGATGTACCTGGGCAAAGTCGTCGAGCTTGCCGACTCCGAAGAGCTTTTTGCCAATCCCATGCACCCGTACACCCGGGCGTTGTTGTCGGCGGTGCCGGTACCGGACCCCGCCGTCGAGGCAAAGCGAAAGCATCAGATCCTCATGGGGGAGGTACCAAGCCCTATTAATCCACCGAGTGGTTGCGTGTTTCATCCACGATGCCAATTCGCGGTGCAAAGCTGCCACCTGGACCTACCGGCGCTGCGTGAGCTGAAACCGGGCCATTGGGTGGCCTGTACCCAGGTGTGACGGCGAGCGCGCCGCTAGCGGTTGCAAAACTTTAGCTATGCGTGGAATATAGGCCTCTCCGGGGATTTCGAACACCGCAACGTATATGAAAGGAAAAGACATCTCGGAAAACGGTGTCTTCCACGTCGAGTTGAAGAAGGATAGTGAAGTTTTTTCAATTATAACTGTCACAAAGAGTAAGGAGGATTAGATATGAAGTGCTTCAACCCAAGAATCGCCATCGCCATGGTGATAGGGTTCGCCCTTGGCCTGGGCGCCGTTGCATCCGTGTCGGCGGCCAAAGCCCAGAAAGGCGGCATACTCCAATTTGTGGTGGCCGGCGAGTCGCCATCCAAGGACGGTCATCGCGAAACCACCTATGCCACCATTCACCCCTACGCGCCGATGTACAGCGTGCTGATCAGGGTAAATCCCGACGATCCGCAGTCTTCGGATTTCGTGTGTGACCTGTGCAAAGGTAAGGTCCCCAAACCCACCGAGGGCGACACCAAGTACACCTTCAAGCTCGTCAAGGGCGTGAAGTTCCACGATGGCACGCCGCTGACGGCGCATGATGTTGTCGCGACCTATAAAAAGATCATCTTTCCGCCCCAAGGTATCCCCAGTGCCCGTAAGGCGTTCTTTAAGATGGTCGAGTCGGTTACGGCGCCGGACAACCACACGGTGGTCTTCAAGCTGAAGTTCCCATCGGGTGCCTTCCTGCCGGCGCTGGCGACGCCGTACAACTGGATCTACGCCAAGAAGGACCTCGATGAGCACGGCTACAATTGGCACAGGGACAATGTCAACGGCTCCGGCCCGTTCATGTTCGTCCAGCACCAGCCGGGCGCCTTGGTCGAGGGCAAGCGCAATCCCAACTACCATCACAAGGGCCAGCCCTATCTAGACGGCTTCAAGGCGCTAGTGGCCAAGAAGATGTCGGTGCGCATTCAAGCGATCCGCGGCAATCGTGCGGCCATCGAGTTCCGTGGCTTTCCGCCGAAGGCCCGCGACGACCTGGTAAATGCGTTGGGCGACAAACTCAAGGTGCAGGAGAGCGACTGGAACTGTTCGTTGCTGGCGACGCCGAACCATAAGCGCAAGCCCTTCGACGACGCCAGGGTGCGCCGAGCGCTGACGTTGGCGGTCAATCGCTGGGAGGGGTCGAAGTACCTGTCGAAGATCGCCATCGTGAAGACGGTGGGGGGCGCGGTCTTCCCCGGCCACCCGCTGGCGGCAACCAAGGAGGAGCTAACGCAGCTGGCCGGCTACGGTACCGACATCGAGAAGGCGCGCAAGGAGGCCAGGCAGCTGCTCGTGCAGGCGGGCGTATCCAACCTTACGATCGACTATAACAACCGCGACGTCGATCAGCCCTACAAGGTGGTCGGCACCTGGCTCATCGACCAGTGGAAGCAAGTCGGCCTGAACGTCAAGCAGACCGTACGACCGACGCCGCAGTTCTACGCGAACTTGCGCAAGTCGCACGAGAACGACGTGTCGATCGACTTCAACTGCCAGTCGGTCGTCAACCCGATCGCCGATGTGTCGAAGTTCCTCTGCAGCGCCGGCAACAACTACAGCCAGTGCGAGGACCCGGAGCTCGAGGCGATCTACGACAAGCTGCTACGCGCCGCATCGGAAAAGGAGCAACGCAGCCTCATGCGGCAATACGAGAAGCGCGCGCTGGATGAGCAGGCTATCATGGGTGTCACCCTGTGGTGGTACAAGATCAACCCCCACCGCGCCTACGTGAAGGGGTGGAAGATCGCCCCGAGCCACTACCTCAACCAGCAGCTCGACAACGTCTGGCTGGATCAGTCGATGATGTAAACGCCTGAGGCCGGCGCCCGGCCCGGCGAAGGCGGGGCGCCGATCTCTACCCGCTCTTATGTACGCCTACATTGTTAAGCGCGTATTGCTCATGATCCCGACGCTGTTCGGGGCGGCGGTGCTCGTATTCTTCCTGCTGCGCCTGTTGCCGGGCGATGTCTGCGAGGTGCGCCTGGCCGGTACTGGCCTTTATGCCGACCCCCGGGATATCGCGCTGTGCCGAGAGGAGCTCGGACTCGACGACCCGCTGGCAACGCAGTTCGTCGATTTCGTCGGCGGCTACCTCACCGGTGATCTGGGAAAATCGATGTGGACCGGCCAGCCCATCGAGTACGAGATTGGCCTCCGCTTCAAGCTTTCGCTGCAGCTTGCCATCATGGCCACCCTCGTGGCTGTCGCCTTTGCCATCCCGCTCGGCATTATCTCGGCCGTCAAGCAGGATACCTGGATTGACTATGCGGTGCGCACCTTCAGTATCGCTGGGATCGCGATCCCGTCGTTCTGGCTCGGCATCATGATCATTCTGGGACTTCTGATCGTGACCCAGAAGTTGTTCGGGGCGGGCTGGATGCCGCCCATCAACTACGTGTCGCCCTTCGAGGACCCCCTCGGCAACCTCGCTCAACTTATCTGGCCCGCCGTGGCGACCGGCTATCGCTACTCGGCGGTAGCGACTCGCATGACCCGTTCGGCCATGCTTGAGGTGCTGCGGGAAGACTACGTACGCACGGCACGTGCGAAGGGGCTAGTAGAGAAGCTCATCATCAACCGACACGCGCTGAAGAATGCGCTGCTACCGGTGGTTACGATCATCGCCATCGAGTTTGCGTTTCTAATCGGAGGCCTGGTGGTCACCGAGCAGGTCTTCAATCTCAACGGTCTAGGCAAGCTGTTCGTGGACGCGGTGGGCAACCAGGATTTCGCCCTGACGCAACAGCTGGTGATGCTGGTGGTGTTGATCTTTGTCTTGACCAACCTGGTCATAGACATCCTCTACGCTTGGTTGGATCCACGTATCCGTTACGCTTGAGGGTTTTCCATCATGTCGACGCCTGAGATTGCCGTAATCACCGATGAGCTAGAGGAGAAAAGATCTCTAGTCGCGAAGACCTGGGACCTGTGTCGTCGCCAACCCCTAGGCGCGGCTGGTGCATTGATCGTAATCGTCATGATGGTGGCGGCGGCGTTGGCGAACGTTGTTTCGGCGTACGACCCGGAGTTGAACGACCTTGAGCACATGCTAGAAGGGCCGAACGCTTGGCACTGGATGGGCACCGACGAGTTTGGGCGCGACATCCTCACGCGCATCATCTACGGTGCGCGCACGGCGCTCGCCATTGGCTTCACGGCGGCCTTTCTTGGGGCCACCGGCGGCCTGGTTCTGGGGGTGGCGAGTGCCTACTTTGGCGGGATCATCGACCTCATCGTCCAGCGCATCGTCGACGTGGTGATGGCCTTCCCGCTGATCATCATGGCACTGGTGGTGGTAGCGACCCTTGGCCCCGGTACCGAGAATGTGATTATCGCCATCACCATACCCTTCATTCCCCAATGCGCACGGGTGGTGCGCTCGAGCGCGCTGTCGATCCGCGAGATCCCTTACGTCGATGCGGCGCGGGCGCTGGGCTTCAGCAATGGCCGCATCATTTTGCGCCACATGGTGCCCAACGTCATGGCGCCTTACCTCATCATGCTGACGGCCTTCGTCGGCCAGGCCATCCTGCTGGAAGCCGTGTTGTCCTACCTCGGCATGGGGGTTCAGGACCCGACCCCGGCCTGGGGCTTGATGCTCAAAGGCGGGGCCGAGGAATTCCTCGAGAGCGCCCCTTGGGTGTCCATTTTTCCGGGCCTCGCTATCTCGCTCGCGGTGTTCGGCTTCAATCTCTTCGGCGACGCGCTTCGCGACGTGCTCGATCCGAAGCTGCGGCGAATGTGATTACGGCGGACAGGCGTCGCGGACCGGGCTCAAGAGGCCTGCTTGACGCGGGTGGCGCGGTAGAATGCGCTCGGGGGCAGTTTGCCGGAAAATGTCTTGATGAAGTCGGATACATCGCAAAGCTTCTCCAGCGCGATCCCGGTCTCCACCCCCATTTGGTCCAACAGGTAGACGAGGTCCTCGGTCGGCGTGTTACCGGTCGATCCGGGCGAATAGGGGCATCCGCCCAGACCGCCGATCGATGAATCGAAAAACATGACGCCCTGCTGTAGCGCCGCTACCGTATTGGCCACGGCCATGCCAAAGGTGTTGTGGAAGTGCGCCGCCAGGCGGTCCGCTGTATGCGTGCGTCTTAAAGCGGAAAACAACTCGGCGATCTGCTGCGGGTTTGCACGGCCGGTGGTGTCGGCGAGGCAGACCTGATGCGCACCGATCGCGAGCAGTTCGTTAGTCTGCGCGATGACCTGGTTCGGGTCGGTCAACCCCTCGTAGGCGCAAACAAACGCCACCGAGATATCTACGCGCACCATGACATCGTCGCCCCGTGCGCGTGCCAGCAGCCGCTCGGCGATCGCCATGCTTTGTGCAACGCTCATGTTGAGGTTTTTCTGGTTCATGGACTCGGTCGCGCTCAACACCAGTACCAGATGTTTAATCCCCGCTTGCAGCGCGCGGTCGTAGCCCTTGTCGTTGGGTATGAGCGCAAAATACCGGACATCGCCCCGCCGCGGTAACCCGGTCACGACCTCGGCCGCATCCGCCATCTGCGGTACCGCCTTGGGATGGACAAACGAGGTGGCCTCGATCCATTTAATCCCGGCATCGACCAGGCCCTGGATCAAGCGAATCTTTTTCTCGGTCGGGAGGATATAGGGCTCGTTTTGCAACCCGTCCCGTGGGCCCACGTCCATGATCGTGACCCGCTCGGGCCAGACGGACGTCTTGATGCTGTCGAGCTCGACCATGGAACCACTCCTTTGTTTTGGCAGACGCGCGGCACGTCTCTACAATGTTCGTTACCCGCGGGCGACACGCGCTGTTGATGGAAACCTTGGAACATGAGCCAATCGCATCACCACTCACGACCGCTTGAAGGTATCACCGTACTCGAGCTTGGGCAGCTGATCGCGGGACCGTTTGCCGGCAGCATTCTCGCTTACTTCGGCGCCGAGGTCATTAAGGTCGAGCCGCCCGGCCAGGGCGATCCGCTGCGCAGCTGGCGCGTGTTGGAGAACGGCACGTCGCTGTGGTGGCGCAGCCTCGGTCGCAACAAGAAGTGCGTCACGCTCAATCTGCGCCAGGACGAGGGTCGCCGGCTGGCACGAAGCCTAGCCGATGGCGCCGATGTGTTGATCGAGAATTTCCGGCCCGGGACGATGGAACGATGGGGATTGGGGCCCACGGACCTCAAGGCCACCAACCCCGGTCTTATCTATGCCCGTATCTCGGGTTACGGTCAGGACGGGCCTTATGCGTCGCGCCCCGGATTTGCCGCGGTGTGCGAGGGCATCGGCGGACTGCGCTACCTGAACGGTCTCCCCGGAGCGCCGCCGGTGCGGCCGAACCTCAGTTTGGGGGATACACTGGCGGGGCTGCATGCCGCCCTCGGAATCTTACTCGCGGTGATTGAGCGCCGGCAGGCGCCCGGCGCCCGCGGGCAGGTCGTCGACGTCGCCATCTACGAGGCCGTGTTCAATATGTTGGAGGCCGTGGTGCCGGAGTATGACGGCGCCGGCGTCGTGCGCGGGCCCTCGGGTTCCACCGTGACCGGCATCGCGCCGACGAATACTTACATCTGCGGCGACGGCAAGTACGTCGTGATCGGCGGCAACGCGGATTCCATATTTCAGCGCCTGATGCGTGCCGCTGGCCGGCCCGACATGGCGGAGGACCCTCGGTTCGCGAACAACAGCGGCCGGGTCGCAAATGAGGCCGAGATCGACGAAGCGATCACGGCCTGGACAAAGACGTTGGCGTCGAATGCGGTGCTGGAAAAACTGGCGGCGGCGGCCGTGCCCGCGGGCCCCATCTACAGCGTCGAGGACATGATGCAGGATCCGCACTTCCAGGCCCGCGGCCTCTTCGAAGCGGTAAATATCGAGGGCAGATCGCTCAAGTTGCCCGCCATCGTCCCGATATTGAGTGAAACCCCCGGCGGCACCGACTGGCCCGGACCATCCGTCGGCGCGCATAACGAAGAGGTACTCGGCGGCCGTTTGGGTCTCTCTGACGTCGAACTGCAGGCGTTGCAGCGCAATGGCATCGTTTAGGCTGTTCACCGCAGACACAGGAGGTGGCGCTTGGTAGATCAATCACCGATCGGATTCGTGGGCCTCGGGAATATGGGTGGTCCGATGGCGGCCAACCTGGCCAAGGCCGGACACCCGCTTGTCGCTTACGACGCCGCCGGCACGCCGGAACGCGCGCCAGCGGGCGCGGTCGTCGCCTCCTCGGTGAGGGAGGTGGCGGCAAAGGCAGGAATCATTTTTCTTAGCCTCCCGGAAGGCACGGCCAGCGCCAGCGTGGCCGAGGAAATTATCAAAGCCGACTCGCGCCTTGCGCGCTGCGTTGTGGATACGTCCACCATCGGTGTGCAGGCTGCGCGGGATGTTCATGAGCGCCTCAAAGCAGTTGGCATCGCCTATGTCGATGCGCCCGTTTCAGGCGGCGCCGCCGGCGCCAGGGCCGCAACGATCTCGGTGATGGTGGCTGGCCCTAAGGAGCGTTTTGACGAACTGCTGCCGCTGTTGAAAGCGATATCGAAGAACCCGTTTCACGTGGGGACTAACGCGGGTCAGGGCCAGGTTATGAAGCTCGCTAACAACTTTCTGTCCGCCATCGCAATGACTGCGACTAGCGAAGCGATTTGTTTTGGTCTTTCCCAGGGCCTCGACATGAAGACCATGCTTGACGTGCTCAACGTCTCGACTGGCCGCAACACGGCGACTGCGGACAAGTTTCCTAACCGTATCTTGCCCGAGACCTATGACGCTGCCTTCCAGAATAAGCTCTTTATGAAAGACCTGAAACTGTATCTGGAGAGCGTGCAGGCTACCAACGGGCCGGACACCATCGGGGCCGCGTGCGTTGATTTATGGCGGCGGTTTATAGAAGCGAAGCCCGGCGCCGACATCACGGAGATTTACCGCTTTATCCGCGATCGCAGCTAGCGCGGCGTCACGTCGAAGTCAATCTGGCCCCGCGCACGCCGCTCGAGCGGAAGCAAACTGTGGTATATGAAGGTGTTTATCGGTGTGTCTATCGCGCGCTCCCGGCCGAACCGGGCCACCACGCCGTTCTGAGTGCAAAGCTCTGACGGTCGCCCTCCCATAACATCGCGCTGCATTGAGGCGGTACCGCGCGCGCGGAGGCCATCTACACGTTGCATGGTTTTGCTCACAACGTCCGACGCGAGCGCGACATTGCGTGGATATCTCTTCAAGCTTACCAAAGGGCAATGCATGCGTACATCATTTAGAAACTTGTCATCGTTTGTAATATTGTTGATTAAATCACTGAGTTGAGTTTTTTATTAATTTTTGGTGGTGAGATCAAGTGCGCTTCGTACTTTGCGCTCGCGCGGTTCTTGTTTGCCGCTCGCGCGGTCATATTGGAATCTACGCCAATGTTGCTTCATTTTCATGTATTAAGGTTCTGGGTCCTTAGCCTTCGTCCTAAGTCCTAGATCTAATCTACCCAACCCCGCTCAAGGTAGTACGTACTGCCGACGTAGCTGATTGACAGATGCGCTCGACGGGCATTCTGATACTCAGCCGTAAATGTTTTTTGGAATACCTCGGGAAGCAGTGGGTCGGTATGTTCGACAAGGGTCTCGCGCAATACGCGCCCTTGCACCGAACCGGGTATCGTGACGCCCAGGATCGTAAGCACCGTCGGCAGGATGTCGATGATACCCATCGGCAAAGACGACTCGTAACCGACACGGAATGCGTCGCCCGCCGCCGCAAACCAGTTAGTGAGCTCAAGCGGGTGCAAACCCCCGTGCATTCCGCCGCCTATTGGATAAGTTTTGGAATCATGTTGGCACGAGCCCGGAACCCCGTGGGCGTTGACGGCGTCATCGTTCCGTAATACGAGGCCGATGTCCGGTGCGCGTCGGTGGTCGATACCGACATGTGCATGCGTGAGCATCTCGATGCCATCGCGTGTGAAGACTGGTCCGCACCAGGGCTGGTTCTGTAGCCAGCCGACAATAGCGCGGATGAGATCCGGTTCCGAGTCGCATACATAGATGCCCCCGGCGCTTGCCAACGCGAGCGCCACGTCGGCGCCGTCGGTAACCGTTTCGCCGACGGTGAACCCCACCTGTGTCAGGGCGCCGGCGATGTCGACGGCCGCGCCGGCCACCGTCAGTTGTCCGTGGTCTGACATCGTGATGATCTGCAACCGGTCACCGATGTCGGACTGCTCGCGCCACGCCAAGATACGTCCAAACTGGGCATCCGCATGCCGGATCGCCACCAGATTCGCGTCCGTGCCTAGACCGCGAAAATGATAGCTGTTATCAGGCTCGCAAAACCACAGGATGCACACATCGGGCTGCAGCTCGGGCTCGATGTACTCGAGGTAGGCATCGGTCACGTAGGTGAGCCAGCTCAGGGTTGGAATCTCATGCTCCGGAATCGGCCCGATGCGATCGAGCGCTTCGGCGACACATTCTGCCGGGACAGACGCGTCCGGGCGGTGTAGCGCGAGCCGCAAGCCGCCTAGCGTTTCGGCCTTGTGATGCAACATCCGTGTACCGCCCGGGGTACCCGCGCTCAGTACGGCAAGACGCATGCCCTGTTCTGCAAGGATTTCACCCAACACCGGCACGTCTACCAGCTTGCCTTTGAGCTTCCGGTCCCCGTCGGCGAGCTGCGTCTCATCACCGGTATTGAACAACTTGCCCGGTGATGCCACCGGCTCCAGGAACTTGTTGCCAACGATGCCGTGTCGCGTTGGATAGCAGCCCGTGACGAGCGCGGCCTGATTCACACGCGTCTCGGTGGGAAAAGTAGCCCGACTGTGGGTGCCACGTACGCCTTCCGTGGCAAACGCGGTCAAGTTCGGCATCAGCGCCGGCGTCACCATGTCGGGCCGCAACCCATCAAAGCTGACGATCAACACCCTTCTGCGTTTTGTGTTCACGGTTCCGTTGTTGACCGGTTTGTACGGGCAGGCGCTCGCTGTATAGGATTGTCACAACAATGCTTCGAGCGAGGCAACGACATCTTGCGGCAAGGCGATGCCTATTTTTTCCGCCTCGCTGGCACGTTGACTTTCGATCTCGCCCGGCAGATAGATTTCCGCACCTTCGCCGGATTGCCGTATGCGCGAGCGAAATTCCAGCAGTCGCTCCGAGTAGGCGTCGCGGTCGCTGATCCGCCCGATGTCCGCTGCGATAATAGTAAAACACACGCCCGCGAATCCTGACAGATCCGTGACCTGTCTGACCTCGGTCAGAAATTTGCCGCCCGACACGAGACCGGACAGCAGGTCGATCATGATCGCCAGACTATAACCTTTCGCTCCACCGACCGACGCCAAAGTGCCTTGTAGCGCCGCCTCTGCGTCGGTCGTGGGATTGCCGTCTACATCTAAGGCCAACCCAGGCGCTATCGGCTTACCCTCGGCTGCCGCCCTTCTGATCTTACCGCGCGCCACCACGGTCGTTGCCATGTCCAGGATGATCGGCCCACCATCCCCCGGCACCCCGATCGAGATCGGATTGGTACCCAGCGTCGCGCGCTTGCCGCCAAACGCGGCCACGGCAGGGGAGGCGTTCGAGACCACGATGCCGACCAGGCCACGTTGCACTAAAAGCCGTGCGTAGTGGGCCAACATGCCAATGTGATTGCTATTGCGGACCGTAACCCAGCCTATCCCGAGGCTGTTGGCGCGCGCTGCTGCTTGCTGTGTCGCGTGCACGCCGGCCACGGCCCCAAAGCCATTGCGCCCATCGAGCAGCACCAGGGTTTGCCCATCCTTTACCACCCGCGGGCGGGCGTTGACGTCGATGAGGCCGGTCTGGATGCGCTTCACGTAGCTTGGCAGCCTGGCCACGCCATGAGACCCGACCCCGCGTTTGTCGGCTTCGACCAGCGTGTGGACGACGATGTCGGCCAACTCTTTTCCGACGCCGTTTTTCTTGAGGATCTGAACGCCCAGCGCATGCAAGGACGCGACATCGATCCGGTCCTTGTGCTTTGCCTTTTCCAACACCGATAGTCTGCCTCCCTATGCTGATTGCACAGGCGTACCGCTGGGAAATGGCCGTCGCGCATGCTTCGGCCTGCCTGTCAGATGCAGAATTTAGCAGAAAACTTGTTGTAAGCGGCGGCGGCCGACGCAAAAATCCACCAGTGCGTGCAGAGCCGGTGGAACATTATTTGCCGTCTCAGAGCTCGTAAAGATATAGTTCAGGCCGGCTTTCGTATCGGTGAGGCCATTAGGGCGAGAAGGTAATGGTGACGCGCGTCGCGATTCTGGATGATTATCAAAATGTAGCGCTCGACGTTGCACAGTGGGATACGTTGCCCTCAGATGTCGAGCTAACGGTGTTCGATGAGCAGATTAAGGGTGAAAAAGCGGTGGCCGATGCGCTCGCGGGGTTCGATATCATCGTCGCCATGCGTGAACGTACGCCGTTTCCGGCATCCCTCATCGAAAATCTACCGAATCTGAAACTTCTGGTGACAACCGGCATGCGCAATCTTGCCATCGATATAGAGGCGGCGCGTGCACGGGCGATCCCGGTTTGTGGCACGGCGCTACTGCCGTATCCGGCGGCGGAGCAAGCCTGGGCGCTGATCCTGGCCCTGCTGAAGCAGATTCCACGCGCCGATCGCGCCATGCGCGAAGGAGGTTGGCAGGCGGGTTTTGCCGAGGGGCTATGCGGCAAGACCTTGGGTATCTTGGGTCTTGGCAAGCTCGGCGCCCGTGTCGCCAAGGTCGCACTGGCGTTCGAAATGAAGGTGATTGCCTGGAGCCAGAATCTGACGGAAGAACGCGCTAAAGAATGCGGCGCCGTCAAGGTCGATAAGCATCAGTTGTTCACCGAGGCTGACGTGATCTCCGTGCACTTAGTCTCGGGTCCGCGCACGCGCGGTTTGGTCGGTAAGCGCGAGCTCGGGTTGATGAAGCCCAGCGCCTATCTGGTAAATACCGCCCGCGGCCCTATCGTCGACGAACAAGCGCTGCTCGACGCGCTGAGAAAGCACGTCATTGCCGGTGCCGCACTCGACGTGTTTGATGTGGAGCCGTTGCCAGTCGATCATCCGCTGCGAAGCCTGGACAACGTTGTGCTTACGGGACATACAGGTTACGTGATGCGTGAAAACTATGCGCTCGCCTATGGTGAAGCGGTGGAGGACATCCGCGCTTGGTTGGATGGCAAGCCGATCCGTGTTCTGAATGCGTAGAATTCAGATGGATATAGAAAATATCAAAGCGCTCACCTTCGATGTCTTCGGTACGGTGGTGGACTGGCGCACGAGCATTATCCGCCAAGGGCAGACGCTCGGACGGAGCAAGGGGATCGACGTGGACTGGGAGAAGTTTGCCGATGCCTGGCGAGCGCGCTATCAGCCATCGATGTCCAAGGTGCGAAACGGCGAGATGCCATGGACCAAATTAGACGACTTGCACCGGGTGAGCTTGCATCAGCTTCTCGACGAATTCGACATCAGCGGACTGGCTGAAGACGAGATCGATTATCTCAATCGCGCCTGGCATCGACTCGATCCCTGGCCGGATTCGGTAGAAGGACTCACGCGTCTAAAACGCAAGTATATTCTCGTAACACTTTCGAACGGCAACGTGGCCTTGCTGGTAAACATGGCTAAGCGTGCGAACCTTCCTTGGGACGCGATCCTAGGCGCTGAGGTGGCGCGGCACTATAAACCGCAACCAGAAGCTTACCTGATGACGGCGGACTATCTGGGCCTGCAGCCCGGGCAATGCATGATGGTGGCGGCCCACAATCACGATCTAGTTGCAGCAAGCCAACTCGGGTTTCACACCGCCTTTGTGTGTCGGCTAACGGAATACGGACCGAATCAATCAACGGATCTAAAGGCTGACTATGACTTCGACATCGTCGCTGATAGTTTTCTGGAATTGGCAGTTAAGCTCGAATGTTAAAGCTTGCCTTTGAGCGCGACGTCTACTAGCTCCCTGGTAATCAGCAAAACTGGAAACCGTGACAATGTCAGAAATCATTATTGAGCGGAAGGCTGCGATCGCAATCGTCATCCTCAACAATCCTCACAGGCGCAATGGCCACTGACATCGGCGGAGCGAGATGAGGGATACGTGTTTTGCGACTCCGAAGACTACCAGGAAGGTGTGCACGCATTTCTGGCGAGTAACAAACTGGTGTTCAAAGGCTGCTAACCCGAGACTCGGGGCTCAGGACTGAGAAGTCAAGACTCGGACACGGATACAGGGACGCGTATACCACTGAGTCCTAAAGTCCTCAGTCCTATAAGAAATGATGGCGCCAGAAATTCTATTTGCACTTCTGTCTCTAGTTTTCCTCGGCATCAGCGATTTCTTCTACAAATGGGGTCAGCGCTGGCAGCTTCGTGGCGGGCCGTTCATGTTGTTGCAGAACTTGGCCTACCTTCCCACCGCTTTCACACTTGCTTACCTGCGGGACGAGATTGTCTGGTCAACGGGTCTGTGGTTCGGGCTTCTCAACGGCGTTCTGGCCTTCACGGCGTTTTTGTTTGTGCTGTTAGCGTTGCGCCGCGGCGAAGCGGTCGCGCTGGCTCCCATTGTACGATTGAACTTCGCGGTTACCGCTTTGTTGACGATATCGTTGCTTGGCGAAGAGCTGACGATTACCAAGGCATTTGCGCTGTTATTAGCGGCTTTCGCGGTGCTTGCTGTAGGTGGCAGTGTGATATCTGCGGCTGGGGATCGCCGGAGCTTGTGGCTCGCAACAGGCGCCATGTGTCTGTTTGGTTTCATCGGCTTGTTCTACAAGCTTGGTCTCAATGCAGGTGCAGCCCCGGCTGCCATGACTGTGGCCCAGAGTGTTGGCGTGTTCTTTATAGCACTACCGTTTGCTATCCAGCAGAGCGATCCGCTGCCGCGCAGAGGTGTTCCACTTTGGTTGCCGCTTGTCTGTGGGATTCTTACTTCATGCAGTTATGTTTCCTTTGCAGTGGCGATGAGGTACGGCGATGCGATAGTGGTCGCGCCGATCGCGCAGCTCAGCTTTGTACTGACCGGCGTACTCGCGATCGTCGTTCTCAAGGAACAGCTAACGATTCGAAAGGGTCTTGGCGTTGTGTTTGCCGTACTGTGTGTAGCCCTGTTCGCCAATGCCTGAGTGTGGAGCTGGAAACCCTTCCGTGGCTCATCGCTAAGATGTCGAGGCGTCCTCTTAGTCTTTCCCCAGCGACTGCAATAAGTCCCACAGCGCCTGCTTGGTTTCAAATCCGATTCCGGGTGTCTCGGGTGGTTTAACATAACCGCGCTCGACGACAGTGTCGTCGGCGAGACCGCCAAAAGGTTGAAATGTGCCTACGTGTGATTCCGTGCCACCAAGGCGTAGCCCTAATGTCATGTGCAGAGAAAACAGGTGGCCGCCGTGCGGGTAGCAACGCCGGCGTGACCAGCGGTGTTCCTCCAGCATCGATATGATGCGGAGATATTCGACAAGCCCGTAACTGTGTACACAATCGAACAACAGGTAATCGATCTCAGGGCGCAGGCCGCCATAAAGGATCAAGTTACGTGCATCCTGTAGCGAGAATTGGCCTTCCCCCGCCGCTAGGGGCTTTTCATAAGATTTAGCGATTGCTGTCTGGACCGTGTAATCAAGCGGGTCGCACGCATCTTCGTACCACCTGAGCGCAAAAGGTTTTATGGCGGCGCCGTAGCGCAGCGCTGTCTGCAGATCGAATTGGTTATTGGCATCGACCGACAGATTTTCACCAGCGCCAACGAGCCCCAGAACAGCTTCGATGCGGCGCATATCCTGCTTGAGGGTTGCGTTGCCGATCTTAATCTTCACTTGTGTGTAGCCCAGGTCGAGGGCACGGCGAATCTCGTGTTGCAATCGCGCGATATCGTTATCAGGGTAGTAATATCCACCAGCTACATAAACAGGGACATGCTCATCTGTTTTGCCGTCACCATATTTGTCGGCGAGTAGCCGATAGAGTGGTTTTTCGGCGACTTTGGCCACCATGTCCCACACCGCCATATCGATAGTCCCGACGGCAACCGACCTTTCTCCATGACCCCCGGGTTTTTCACCGGACATCATGCAAGCCCGGATGCGAGAAGGATCAAAATTATCGCCTTCATCATTGAGCAGGTCCTGCGGCCGCGCCTTGAGCAGACGCGGGATAAAACGCTCACGCATGAGACCGCCTTGGCCATAGCGTCCAAATGAACTGAATCCATAACCGACCAACCGCTGGCCCTCGCGTACCACATTGGTTTGTATGGCGATGGTGCTCGTCGTCAACGTGCCACGATCGAGTCCCTTATCGGCGTAACGCGAGATCGGGACCGTGCGTTGGTGGATGTTCACAATACGCATGGGATAATCGCCGTCTGCCGATTGTCCTGGTTTCTGCCAGGTGGTGTGCGCTCTTGTGGCATGGGTTTTGTTGAATATAAATGGTCAGGTTAACCTATGAGGGGAAAATGTTGTATCGTCGGTCTCTAGGGCTGCGCCAGTCGCACGACCATTTGGCTGTGGTACCCGCGGGCTGCAAAAACCCAAACCCACACCGTGCCAACAGGAGATGAGACAGTGACTATGTATTACAGACCCACGGCCGTGATTAGAGGGCATACCCCATGAAACCAGCCGGACGGTTACGGGCGTTATTGGCTGAGCCGGGTATTATCGTAATGCCGAGTTGCTTCGACGCTTTGTCGGCAAGACTTATTGAGCGCAGCGGATTTTCGGCAACCTTTATGAGTGGTTTCGCCGTATCCGCGGCGCGCGTCGGTCTGCCCGACACCGGGCTAATGTCTTATGCCGAGGTCGTAGACCAGGGGCGTAACATCTGTAGTGCTGTTTCTATCCCCGTGATCGGAGACGGCGACACGGGTTACGGCAACCCGCTTAACGTGCAACGCACGGTTCGAGGTTTTGCCGATGCGGGCTTCGCGTGCATCATGCTCGAGGATCAAGTAGCGCCGAAGCGTTGCGGTCATACGCATGGTAAGCAGATCGTCGGTCGGAACGAAGCCTTCGCGCGCATACAAGCTGCGATCGACGCCCGCGACGCGGGCGCTGACATACTTATTATGGCGCGCACCGATGCCAATGCGACCGACGGTCTGGAGGAGGCCATTTTTCGCTGTCGTACCTTCGCCGAGATGGGTGTGGACATCACCTTTCTGGAAGCACCACGCAATGAAGACGAGATGCGTGTCTACTGCGAGGGGTTACCCGGCCCGAAGATGGCCAATATGGTCGAGCAGGGTGATTCGCCGTTCCTGCCACCCGAACGCCTGGCGGCGATCGGGTACAAGATTGTGATTTACCCGCTCACGTTAATGCTGGCCAGTGTGCGGGCGATGGAGAACGCCTTGTCGGCGATAAAAGCGGGTCGTCATCCCGAGGAATTGGCGGCGTTTCCATACCTGCGTGAGATTGTCGGCTTTCCTGAGTATTACGACGCGGAGACCAAATACGTGTCGGACTAGTCCGGGTCGTAAATTTGCCTGACTCGATACCAACGGCGGTGTCCAGGGACGGACCGATTTCGGCATTTATAACTAGATCAGCGATAAAATCGAGCGACGTAGGTTCACAGTTAATAATGATCAGCCGCGCACCATGCTCTTTTGCAAGCACGGCAAAGTCGGCGGCCGGGAATACGACGAGCGACGATCCGATGGCGAGAAACACATCGCACAGGGTCGTCTGTTCGGACGTGCGGCGCCTCGCCGTTTCTGGCATAGGCTGACCGAAAGAAATCGTCGCCGCGGACTTCATTGAATTGGCGGAACAACTCGGCGGTTAAACCGTAGTACCTGGCCAAAGAAGGGGATCACACCATGTCTGATGCAATTCTCGTAAACCGGGACGGACCGATTGCCACCGTCATTCTCAATAATCCGGATAAGCGTAATGCGCTGACAAAAGCGGCATGGAGCCAGCTGGCGGTGACGATGCAACAGCTGTCGGCCGTCGATGATCTGCGCTGCATCATGCTTCGTGGTGCCGGTTCAGAGGCCTTTTCCGCTGGGGCTGATATTTCTGAGTTCCCCCAAGTGCGGGCGAACGCCGCCCAAGCGGAGAACTATGGTGAAGCGGTAGACGGCGCCATACGAGCCATGCTTGATTGTCGCCATCCAACCATCGCCATGATTCTAGGTGCTTGTACCGGTGGTGCCTTGGCGATTGCCTGCGCTTGTGATCTCAGGATTTGTGGTGAATCGGCTCGCTTCGGGGTTCCCATCAATCGCCTCGGCCATGCCTTGGCCTATCCGGAGATGAAAGTCGTATTAAGTGTTGTTAGTCGTGCGGTAGCGTTGGAGGCCCTGCTCGAGGGTCGCCTCTTAGATGCTCGGGAGTCTGAACGACGTGGGCTCGTTAATCGCGCGGTAGCGGACAGCAAGCTTGAAGAGGAGGCCTATGCCACTGCACAACGTATTGCCAAAGGGGCACCGCTTGCGGCGCGTGCGAATAAGCGCTTCGTACGCCGGCTAGACGATACAAGTGGATTAAGCCCTAAGGAGATGAGTGAAGGTTACGCGTTGTGTGATTCTGAGGACTATAAGGAGGGTGTGCGCGCTTTTTTTGCTAAAGAGAAACCTGCGTTCAAGGGCCGCTAGGCCTGACGACTCAATCTTGCGTTCGAATCCCCTTGAGGTCATGTAACGTAGCCAACATATTCATCTACTCTGCTTCATCGAGATCGAACAACATCTGAAAACGGGCTTGCTCCGCATATTCGATATGGGTGCGGGCGGCGGCTTCGGCCGCGTCGGGATTGCGTGCCTCTATCGCTTCAACAATGGCACGGTGTTCACTGGCTGCAGTTTCAGTCCGCCCTTTAAGCGAGTAGGTCGTGCCTTGTAATAACGCTAACGCGCTGCGCAGACGGTTGAGCATCTGCAGCAGATAACGGTTATGCGTCGAGACACAAATTACTTCGTGGAACTTGCGGTTGAGTTTTGCAAGCGCCTCAAGAGTAAGGGACTTATTGGTCGCCTGCGATTGAAGTCGTTTTAAGAGATCTAGTTCAGTGGCACTAATGTGCTGCGCCGCCAATCGGGCTGCCGCACCCTCCAGGATTTGGCGCATCGCGTAAAGCTCGGCGATTTGTTGCCGATCTAATTCCGCCACCACCACGCCGCGCCAAGATGCGAACGTCACGATACCTTCTGACTCCAGACGACGCAGCGCCTCGCGTACCGGGGTACGGCTCACATTTAGCCATTGAGCGACTTCTGTCTCCCGAATGCGCTCCCCCGGCTGAAACTTGCCGGAGTGGATAGCTTCCCGGATTTTCTCCCGTACAAGGTCGGCGCGCGGACCGGTCGCCGTTGACGACTTACCACGCTGTTTCCTCTTCGGAAACTTGATAACCCGCTGGCTCATGTCGATCGAGTGCCCGTAGCGGCTGAGGTGCCAGCGATCTGACCGAATACGGCTCCCGCTGTCAGTCCTGTGCCTCCCGGGTAATTGTGATAGAAAATGCCACCTACCAACTCGCCGGCGGCATAAAGACCCGGGATAGGTTCCAGATCGGTATTGAGTACCTGGGCGTCGGTGTCAATCCGCAGCCCACCGAAGGTGAAGGTAACACCGCAAGTCACGGCATAGGCTTCGAACGGGGGTTCATCGATCGTATTAGCCCAATTTGATTTGGGCACAGCCAGGCCGTTAGTCGACCGACCATCTTTGACGCTCGGGTCAAAGGGTGTGTTGGTATTTACCGCCGCGTTGTATTCCCGCACGGTGGCCAAGGCACGAGCAGCATCTACCGCTTCTAGTTTTTCAACCAGCGCCTCCAATGAATCTGCTTTTACCTTAGTAACCTGACGAATTCGGTATTCGTCGCGGAGTAAGTGCACCACTTTGTTGTCAAAAATCTGCCATGCGAACTGTCCCGGCTGACGCAGGATAACACTTCCATACTTCGCATAGGTGTAGTTGCGGAAGTCGGCCCCTTCGTCGACGAACCGTTCGCCATTGGCATTAATCATAATCCCCAAGGGATACGAATGTTTTTGAAAGTTATCGCCAACAGTGAGGTCACCGAATTCCGGGGCGTTACGGTCCCAGCCAACCGCGTGGCAGCCAGACCAATGCCCGAACGGCGCGGCGCCGATATCCATTGCCATGCGGATGCCGTCACCAATGTTGAATCGAGTGCCGCGAACTTTGGCCAAATCCCAACTTGGTCCTAGATAACGGGCGCGCCATTCGTGGTTGGCCTCGAAGCCGCCGCTGGCCAACACGACCGCATCGGCCTGCAGATCGACAGTTCGTCCACCCGTTTTCACGCGAACGCCGTACACGCCTCTATCGTTGTGTATCAGGCTTAACGCCCGGGTTGAGTAATGAATGTTGATGCCCGATTTTTTTACCGCAGCGGTGAGTGTATCGACCAAACCTGGCCCCCCACCCGAAACCTCCACCGTAAGACCGCCCCAAAACTTGAACCTACCGTCAATCTTAAACGCCTGTCGCCCGTACATGGGCACAAAGCGAACGCCGTTGGTACGCATCCATCTTAGCGTCGGCCGGCTGCGGCGAACTAAAAGCTCGACCAGATCCGGGTCGCAACGATAGTCGGTTACACGGCCCATATCATCGAAGAACTGGGCTTCGGTGTAGGTACCGAAATCAGTACGGGCAATTTCCTCGTCAGACAAATCCGGCATCAAGATCCGCAGATCCTCGACACCGTCATACACCACTCGCATGGCGCCGGCCGTGAATCGGCTGTTGCCACCCGCCTCATCTTCCGGAGCACGTTCGAGCACGGTGACCTTCGCCCCCTGTTCGCGTGCGGCCAACGCGGCGCAAAACGCGGCATTGCCCCCACCGACCACCATCACCGCTTTCATCGCGTCGCTAGATCTTCCGGCTGACCTCAAACACATCGGCTACGCTTATCAGGTTAGCGGGTTCGTGTGCAATTGTATACAATCTTTTCCCGGCAGGGGCATGCTCATTGAGTCTGATCGGCAGCCGCTGCCCTACGGGCTTCGGCTCGCAGCTCAGTTGCAGTCGGACGAGATGCGATCGAGGTAGCATCGCGTCTTGCAACCCTGCTCCGTAAAGCAAAGGCTGGTCACGCCTCAGTATGACGACAAGGGCCACGAGCCGTCTAACATCGCGCTCCACTTGGTATACGAAGGTCCGCTTACTGGTCTTACCCCGGTTTCGTGGACACCGAGATCGGGCGCGCCGCGCTAGCGGCGGTACATTCCCTAAGGCGATTTGAACCTTATACTAGTGGCCCATGGTGCCGTTTGAGGTGGCGGCGTAACATAGTTGGGCCACTCCACCCAAGGGAGGTGCAGCGGTTGAACACTCTGAAGTCTTCGTAATCCAACAGGTAGTGTTAGCATGCCTCTAATGCGCGTGATTCCGGTGGCTAAATATCATGGCGTTAACATCCGACCAGTGGCGTATAGAAGACGGTAAATCGGCAGTCGGTGCCGTGGAGACAACCGGCTTGCTACACCGGTACCTGCTGGTTTTGCGCTTTGCGCTAGTTAACATTGTTGCCATTGGATTGCTGGCCGCCGTCCTTCTGCAAGGCTGGCTAGCGGGCGCACTTGTCGACTACACCATGTGGCTGTCGCTGGGCATCTTTGGTGTTTTCCTGTTTGGCATGATCCTTTGCGGGGCTAAGATCTGGCGCACAAGCGTGGAGCTCAATGACGTTAGAGCCGGTACACCTAGGCGCGCATCCGGAGCCGGCAAATATCTTACCGCCGTCCATGGCTACTCGGCGGAGAGTCGTTCCATTATTGCTAATTCATTGCGCCTGCGAATGAATAACTACATCTCAATTGTGCGGCAGATTGCTAATACGCTGGTCTTTCTGGGGCTGGTGGGGACGGTTATCGGGTTCATCTTTGCGCTGTCTGGGGTAAATCCGGAACTATCCGCAACTGTGGACAACATCGCACCGATGGTGGCAACTCTGATCGAGGGTATGTCAATAGCGTTGTACACTACCTTGATCGGCGCCGTGCTTCACGTATGGCTGATGATTAATCATGGCATTCTCGTTACTGGCACGGTACATCTGTTTAGCGCCATCGTGGAACTAGGTGAGCGCCGTGTGGGAAGTTGACGAGCTCGAGAGCGACACCACTGGAACGGTGTTCCGCGATGTACTCATGTTAGCGCTCGTGGGGTTCGTGGCGATGGTGATCATGCTGTTGCCACACTTGAGCAAGACCGAGCAGGAAAGCCAAGATCATCGTGCGCCTGGTAACGTGGTCATCGAAATGCACTGGCCCAACGATCTGCCGGTGGATGTTGACCTCTGGGTACAGGCACCGGGCGACGTACCGGTGGGTTTTTTCAATCAACACAGCCATTATTTCAGCCTATTGCGTGATGATCTCGGACTAGAGGCGGACCCCACGGACCGGAACTACGAAGTGTGCTACAGCCGTGGCATTCCTGCCGGTGAATACATCGCCAACGTCCATATGTATGGTCCGTTACCAGCCGGGATGACCGTCGCTGTGACGGTCGTAATCAGCGTGCGGCAGAAGTACGACGATTTGCGGCAGGTACTTCACACAAAGGTGGAACTCACACGTCGCAACCAGGAGGAAACCGCTTTTCGGTTTAAGCTGGACGAGCGCGGTGAACTGCTGCCGGGCAGCGTGACCACACTGAGGCGTCGGCTAGTGACCGCGTCATCGTAAATATGGATACATTGATACTGCTATTTGCTGCCTCCATTGGTGTCGCGGCGCTGCTCGCGGCAATCGCAATCTGGGCACCGCGCGCAACGCCGATACGTGCCACCGCGGTCTTGGTAACGGCGCTTTTTATTCCGCTTGCCTACCTTGGGTTGACCGAGATCTTAAGTCAGCCGAAACCCATGGGGCACGAGTGGTTCAAACGCCACGTGGATGAGGCTACGATACTCGGCGTCAGTATCGATGAAGGAAAAGCGATATATCTGTGGCTCAGACTCGACCGTTCGCTCGAGCCGCGTTATTACAAGCTGCCTTGGCGAATGCAGTTGGCCGAGAAGCTACAAAACCTGATCGACGAGGCCATTAAAGAAAACGCCACGGTGAAGATAAAGAGCCCATTTTCTCGCAAATCCTTTGATGACCTGGGAGATCTTAACATCGAAATCATTCTGCCGCCGCTGCCACCGCAAAAGCTGCCACCGCAGCCTCCACAGTTCTTTAATCCGCGACAACGTGCCGTCTGACCAAGATGGGCTGCATTACTTTGCCCCGGTGGAGGTATGACCTGCTGTAACGTTGGTTCTCTGTTCACCTCCCACAATAACGTCCTTCTCCGTGTACAACCGAATTGCCAAGACGGTAACACACTAATGCTCAGGCTATAAGAACCCGCGCCCTTGGTCTTGGCGACTAGTATGCTTGGGAACCAGCGATTTTCTCGACGACCCATAAAAGTCAATCACACGGTACGCCCACCGTCGATCTCGAGCTCGATGCCGGTGATGAGCTCCGCTTCATCAGACGCCAGGAACAAGGCACCATTGGCGACATCCCTTGGCGTGCTCAGCCGTCCCCACGGGATGGTAGCGATGAATGCGGCGCGATTCTCTGATGTGTCGGCCTTACCCATGAAAGACTCTAGCAGTCCGGTTTCACCAATCACTGGCGCCAGCACATTCACCCGAATCTTGTCGGGTGCGAGTTCTAGCGCCATCGATTTTGACATGATGTGTACGGCGCCCTTACTGCCGTTGTACCAAGTTAGCCCCGGACGGGGTCGTAGACCCGCGGTCGAACCGACGTTCAGGATTACACCGCCGCCTCGTCGGCGAAATATGGGAATCACCGCCCGTGCCGTCAGATAGATCGACTTGACGTTGACATCGAACACGCGATCAAACGTAGCCTCATCGACATCGAGCAGCGGTTGATTACGATGGGTAGTGCCAGCATTGTTTACCAGGATGTCAAGGTCACCAAATTTCGTCAATGCCGTCTCAACCATATGTTGGACATCACCTGCTTTGCTGACGTCCACCGCCACAGAGGTGGCGCTCTCGCCGATTTCTTTAGCTACCAGTGCAGCACCGTCCGCGTCGATATCAGCCACCAGCACCTTTGCGCCTTCGGCTGCGAAGCGTCGAGCGATCCCAGCCCCGAACCCGGATGCAGCACCAGTCACGATAGCGATCTTGCCCTCGATTCTCATGCGTTCTACTTATCCTCGCTCTTATGTTTCGCGAGGTCGAGTTTAACATCCGTTTTTGCCGGTATCATCTGGCCGTAACATGTTGATGTAAGGCTACGCGACATCTATGATGTCGGTTTCCAGCAACATAACGACATATTGCGATTAGGGTATCCTATGAGTAATCCGACTCAACGTTTGTCTAAGTTTGTGGCCACGATTTCTTATGATCAGTTACCAAGTGAAGTGACTGAACGTACTAAGTTGTTGGTTACAGACTTGACCGGGATTGCCGTGAGGGCGCGACATCAAGCAGAATCGACCCCCAGTCTGCTTGCTGCCACCAAGGAACTTGGTCTGGCGAGCGGAAGCGCCAGTGTCGTCGGTGACACGAATACATACGCGCCACCCGGTGCCGCACTGATAAACGGCACGCTTGCGCACTCGCTCGATTTCGATGATACCCATGCACGTGGTTCTATTCATCCGAGCGCGCCAATCGTGCCAGCGGCGTGGGCCGCGGCAGAGATGGTCGGGGCCAGTGGGCGCGAATTGATCGCCGCTATCGTTGCCGGTTATGAGGTACAAATCCGCCTGAGTCTGGCGCTGGTCCCCAAGGACCATTATCGACGTGGATTTCATCCAACCGCCACTTGCGGCACTTTTGGGGCGGCGGCGGCGGCGGCGCGGATATTTGGTCTTTCAATCGATCAGGTCGCCAATGCGTTTGGTGTTTGTCTGAGTCAGGCGGCGGGTTCCATGCAGTTTCTGGTCGACGGTGCTTGGACCAAGCGATTCCATGTCGGGTATGCCGCGATGAACGGGCTGGTGGCCGCCAGTTTCGCCCGCGCCGGATTCAGGGGCGCAGTGGATGCGATCGAGGGCAAAGCCGGTTTTTTACATGCCTATGCGCCACATCCAGTGATCGAACATGCGATCGATGGTTTGGGAGATCGCTATGAGACAATGGCGATCGCGATAAAGCCCTATCCGGCTTGCCGTTATAGCCATGCCGCCATCGATGCGTTGCTCGCATTACGAGAACATCACCACATTGATCCTCAAGACATAGAATCGATTGAAATCGGGTTGCCACGTACAGGGTGGAATCTCATCGGTGACCCCGAAGCGGGTAAACAACAGCCGCGAAACATAGTGGACGGACAATTCTCGATGCCGTTTGTGGCAGCGGTGGCAATGCGCCAAGGTTGTTTCGAGTGGGACCACTACGAAAATCATCTTAACAATGCGGATACGTTGGCGTTATGTAGACGGGTGACGAGTAGCGTTGATAGTCGCGCCGAAGCCGAGTTTCCTGCCAACATGAGTGGCGCTGCGAAGATCCGCACCAGGCACGGCGAGTTCGAGAAGTTTGTCGCAGTCCCCAAGGGAGAACCTGATAATTTTGTTACCCCGGGCGAAGTGCGTGCGAAATTCGACGCGCTTGTTGCTCCCTATCTTTCCCAAAAGAAACGCAATGCACTGACTGCCGCATTACTGTCACTAGAGCGGATCGATGATGTGGGTAGCGTGCTACGGTTGACGCACGCGGACAGCACTGTCACATCCAAAGTGGTGGCTCACGTCTAAATCAAGCCTTGGTTTTAATGCCCGACGATCAGCATTTTAGTTCCCGCATCGTCGCATCTTACTAAGGTACTAAAGAGTAAGCTATGCGCGCCGACGTGGTATTCCCGACTTTAGCCATGCTTGCCGTCTTGACCATAGGCAGCATGGCGCAGTTCGCGGTGGCAGTTGTGGCGCCAGAGGCTGCACCCGACATCGGCGTCGACGCCACTTATATCGGTGTCTTTACCGCGATTGTCTATGTTTTCGCGATGCTGTCTGGTGCAACCACCGGCGCATTCGTTGGCCGCTACGGTGCGATCCGGGTATGTCAGGTCACTATGTTGACGGCCGCCGCGGCCATGGGTGCGTTGGTGTTGGCGACGCCGATGGCGGCGATGGTCAGTGCCGTGTTGCTCGGCTGCGCCTATGGCCCGTTTAACCCAGCCAGTGCGCATGTATTGGCGGGGGTGTCGACGGCGCAATGGCGACCGCTGGTGTTTTCGATAAAACAGGCTGGCGTACCGCTCGGGGGTACGTTGGCCGGGCTTCTGGTGCCACTACTCGCAATTTGGTTTGGGTGGGAAGTCGGGTTACTTGCAGTGGCGTCGGCGGCGCTAGTGGTGATGATGATGCTACAACTGTTGCGTCGTAGCTTTGATGCCGATCGCAAACCGGGTCGATTATTTGCAAGTCTAAGTGTGCTTACACCGCTTAGGTTGGTGTTCGGAGATCGTACATTGCGTCGCTTCGCGATCACCGGTTTTGCTTACGCCGGTTGTCAGGTGAGTGTTGGCGCCTTCTATGTTGTGTATCTGGTTGTAGCGCTAGAAATGCCACTGGTTAAGGCAGGCCTGATATTCGCATTCGTCCAATTCGGTGCGGTCTTCGGCCGTATATTTTGGGGCGTCGTTGCAGAACGCATAGTGTCCACGCGCACACTATTGGTATGCGTAGGCGGCTTGAGTGCAGTCTGCCTTGGGATTACGGCTGTGCTCACACCTGCGTGGCCATTGGCGATGGTGATGGTGTTGGGTTTCGTGCTTGGCGCGAGCAGCTTTGGTTGGGTAGGAATATTCCTTTCGGAGATTGCCGATCTTGCGCCGCAAGGTCAGGCTAGCGAGGCTACTGGTGGTGTCCAGTTTGTTTATTTCGGTGGTGTAGTTGTCGTACCGCCTTGCTTTGGTGCAATTATCAACCTTACCGGTAGTTATACCATCGCATTTCTGACAATAGCCGGACTCGCCACCGGCGCTGCGATATACCTCATGCAGCCCGCTCGGTTCGTCAATAAAGCTATTGAGAACTAAGAGTGAGGTCGAGCCGTGAGTAATAAACAACGATTGGGGCCTCCGTTTAACACTCGGCGCTTGTCTGCGAGGGCGCGGGCGGAAAGTCTTAGCTCAACCCTGGCGGGGCGTCTAGAAGGCGAGGTCTGGATATTTGGCTATGCGTCGTTGATGTGGAGGCCTGATGTTGCGTACATCGATCGACGTCTTGGTATTGTCCGGGGCTACCAGCGTCGATTGAACGTCTGGACGATACGTGCCCGCGGTACACCGGAGCACCCGGGGCTCGGATTTGGCTTGGAGAGGAACGAGAATGGCAGTTGCCAAGGGGTTGTCTATTGTCTCGACGTGCAAGCTCGCGAGCAAGATTTGGCTGCGCTATGGGAGCGTGAGATGACGACTGGCATCTATCGACCGTCTTGGCTAACGGTAGAGACTGGTGAAGGCAATGTAGAAGCGATCACGTTTGTGGTCGATGAAGCACACCCCCAGTACGCCGATTCGTTGACCCAAGAGCAAATGGCGGCCGCCATTGCTGGGGCCCATGGCGAATGGGGATCGTGCCACGACTACCTTAGGCACACCATGCGCGAGCTAGGGAAGCTCGGTATTGAAGAGCCAGAGCTGAAAACTGTGTTTGCACTTGTAGAACAGATAGATGGTGATTGAATGTTACAAAGTGAGATCGAGTTCTTTTATTCTCTTCGAGACAGTATCAACGAACAACTTTACTTTGAGCGGTAGCTTTCGTTGCTGTGGATATAGCACGTAGATACCGCGTTCTTCCTGACAGTAGCGATCTAGTACCGTTTGCAATCGACCGGTTTGAATATCGCGATTCACCATAAACGTGGGTATGTAGGCAATACCGTGTCCAAGTATAACCGCCTCCTTTAGTGAAAAATCGTTATTGCTCCGAAATCTGGTTGGTACCCGAATGCTAAGCGGGCCTCTGGGGCCATGGAATCGCCACAGTTGAAATTGACTATCGGGGGTAGTAAGCATAATACAATCATGCTGCAGAAGATCTTCAGGTTTTTTTGGGACGCCATGCCTTTGCAAGTATTTCGGTGACGCGCATGCGACCAGTCGCGTGGTTGCAAGTCTGCGTGCCACCAAGCTCGAGTCCGCCAGCACACCAACCCGCACAACGGCATCGTAGCCATTGCCGACGACATCGACAAACTCATCCTCTAGCTGTAGATCGAGACTGAGATCTGGATACCTTTTTAGCATGTCTTCAACCAGCGGCGGCATCAGAAGTTGCCCAAGGAACACCGGTGCGCTTATCTTAAGTAGACCAGATGGCCGCATGTGCATTTCTTTGATTACAGATTCGGCCTCATCGACAGCGGTGAGAATGTCAGCGCAGTGACCAAAAAAGGTTTGCCCGGCTTCAGTAAGACTCAAGCGTCGTGTTGTCCTATTGAGCAAGCGTGCCCCTAGGCGATCTTCCAGCTGTGTAATGCGTTTGCTGATCACAGATCTGGAGGCACCTAACTGCTGGGCCGCTTTCGTGAAGCTCATTGTCTTCGCCACCAGCGCGAAAACGCGCAGATCTTCAGTACGATTCATGTGGAATTAGTACCTTTTAGGAAACAATATTTTTCCATTAGTGTGCGTTTAGTGTCAAATAAAATCGGCTAGACTGCCGATTCATTTTTTTCCGTCCAAGGAGCATTGCTATGAAAAAGATGTTTACCGGTACAGCCCTCGCCGCGTTAGTGGCGGTGGCGACTCCTCAGGCAGCCGTAGCGGCTGACTACAAGATTGATCCAGCACATTCGTTTGTTTCATTCCGCATTCAACACCTTGGGTACAGTTGGCTAATGGGTCGCTTCAATGATGTGACCGGGGAATTCAATTACGACCCTTCCAATCCCAGTGCGTCAAAAATGGCTATCGAAGTTAAAACGGTCAGTGTAGACACGAGTCACGCGGAACGCGACTATCATTTGCGAAGCGCGGATTTTCTGGATGTCAGGAAGTATCCTATTGCGACGTTCAAGAGCACGAATTATGTGGGTAACGATAGCTCAGGAACGCTAAACGGTGTTCTGACAATTCGGGAAATTAGCAAGCCCGTTTCCATCGCTGTCCAGAAGATAGGACAAGGAAAGGATCCATGGGGTGGTTACCGAGCTGGGTTCTACGGCACCATGAAGCTCAACCGTAAGGATTTTGGAGGAAGCTATGACCTGGGCCCAGCGAGCGAGACGATGGAACTGCAATTCACCGTCGAGGGAATCAGGGAGAAATAGAGTATTATTTCGGAGTCGGGCCGATGCGCTGGTCCGGCTTTATTCTATCTATTGCCGGGACAAGGACGACTCGGCTTTAGTCCATCCACTCTAGAATCATGTCTCATGCCGACAAGTGCTGGGCAGACCTATAGCGCAACCACCAAGGTGCTGCATTGGTTGATTGCACTGCTTATGATCGGCCTAATATGGTTAGGTTGGTATATGGTTGATTTGACCTATTTTGACAAGTGGTACAACTCCTCTCTTGCGATACATAAGTCCCTTGGCATGCTTGTGCTTCCGCTCGCGGGCGCGAAGATACTGTGGGCGTTTCTCAGTCCGGCGCCAGCGTTTGTCGACACCATCAAGCCTTGGGAACGGGTGGCGGCGACGAGCACACATCATGTGCTTTATTTCATGATGGTCGTGATTCCAGTAACGGGTTACGCCATTTCAACCTCGGCTGGCAGTGCTGTTTCTGTCTTCGACTTATTCGACATACCGGCTGTATTGCCCGAAAGTGAAGGGCTTAGAGACTTAGCGGTAGAGCTTCACTACTACCTTTCTTATGGTGCGGCGATGTTAGTGGCCATCCACACGCTGGCGGCGCTGAAACATCAATTCATCGAGAAGGATGGCACTTTAAGCAGGATGTGGTGGTCGTGGTCTCGATCTAAAGTCTAGTCGTTCACACATAATTGCTAGCCTATTACTTGACGCTATCGATGTGTCGGAAGTTTTCGAGAGCGGCACCCGTGAAGCGATAGGCTTGGCCGAAACCTCGCACGTAAACGCCAGATTCGGGTGCAATGCAGAATAGCTTGAAATCACCAAGTGGCCGTATAAGCTCGATCACGTCTCCAAACTTGCTCGAAAAATTCGCCATGACATCTTTCCATTTCGCCGAATCGCGGGGAATCAACTCAACTCGACAGTCGAAGCTCAAACGTCGACGTGCAAACAACTGTTTTGCATCACGCTCGTCTTCGATAAACAATACGCTGACAAGTCCAGTAGTCTCTAGATTGGTCGTGTGTCTGGAAAGTCCGCTCACATACACATAGAAACAATCGTCTTCCATACGCACGAATGGGGTGTAACTTGCATCGGGGACACCCTCGGCACTGACCGTCGACATCAACAACGTCTTGTAGTTCGTCAGAATACTACGTACTTCATGCACAAGCCGGTCCGACTCTTCCTTTCTGCTGGTCATTGCTGAATAGCTATTAGGGCTTGCGTGCTTTCGCTAGTGCTTGCCATATTCTAAAAGGCGTGAGCGGCATGTCGATGTGGCGCACGCCGTACTCGCTGAGGGCGGAGACGACAGCGCTCACTATCGCCGGTGGCGCGCCGCCACACGCAGCTTCGCCTGCTCCTTTGACCCCTAACGGGTTCCTCGCGGTCGGTGCACCTTCATAGTATTCGATGCGGAAGTTCGGTAGATTGTCGGCGCCCAGCAGGAAATAATCCATCAGTGAACCCGTTAGCAGCTGTCCGCTATCTTGGTCGTAAACGACCTCTTCCAGCAACGCCTGACCGATACCCTGTGCGCTTCCACCCATGACCTGACCATCGGTGATCATGGGGTTGATAATGGTGCCGAAGTCATTGACGACGGTGTAGTCGACAAGTCGTACTACCCCTGTTTGCGGGTCCACCTCTACCTCGGCGACGTGGCAGCCATTGGGACAGCTCAGGCGATCGTCGCTGTAAGTCACCGCTGTGTCGAGACCGGGCTCCATGCCTGGCGGTAACGACGCTTGCTCGAAAGAGGCAACGATCACGTCGGCCATAGAAACGGACCGGTTAGTACCAATAATGGTGAAGCTACCATCGGCAAGGGTGATGTCAGCCGCGGCGGCCTCCAGCAAATGACTTGCGATTAGCTTTGCCCTGTCAGCGGTTTTGTCGGCAGCGGTACGTACGGCCGAGCCGATTAGTTCGAGTCCATGAGAGCCGCCGTGGCCGCTGCTTGTTGGCGTAGCATCGGTGTCTGCCTGACGGTAACGGATTCTCTCCAACGGCAGCCCGAGCCGGTCAGCCACGATCTGCGGGAGCACGGTCTCGTGGCCGGTTCCGGCCGATTCGCCGCCGACAGCGATCATGACGCCCCCGTCTTTTTCGAAAGTCAGGCCGGCGTACTCCTGCCGCACCCCGCCCGTAAGCCCCAAGTACATGGCAACACCGATCCCACGTCGGCGGCCGCGCGCCCGCGCGGCAGCGGCGCGCTCGGGGAAGCCGTTCCAATCCGCGAGCTCGAATGTTCGCTCGAACACACGCTCGAAATCACCGGAATCGATTTCCAGACCCACAGCGGTCTTGTAGGGCAATTCCGAGCGCCGGATAAGGTTGCGCCGGCGCAGCTCAGCCGGATCCATGCCGAGTTCCAGCGCTGCCAGGTCAACCGCGCGCTCGATCTGATAAGTGGCCTCTGGACGCCCGGCACCGCGGTAAGGATCCGTGGGCGCGGTGTGGGTGAAAACGACCCGCGCCCGGAAGTAGATCGCCGGGATGCGGTAAGGGCCGCCCTGGGTTCTCACGGTCCCCCCGGCGGGTGTGAATGGCCCCGTTGAAGCCACATAGGCGCCGATATTGCCGACCGAATCTACTCTCAGTGCGAGAAAATGACCGTCCGCGTCCAGCGCCAGTTCGACGCGACTCTGTTGATCGCGCCCATGGTTGTCCGAGATGAAGCTCTCGCTTCGATCATTGAGCCACTTGATCGGCCGCTTGAGCCGGCGGGCCGCAAATAGAACAAGCGCGTGCTCCGGATACAGGGCGTTCTTAACTCCGAACCCACCGCCGACGTCGTAGGCTACATGGCGAATCTTCTCCGGCGGCAGGTGGAAAACTTTCTCGGCCAGCTGGTTACGGTTGCTATGAACATTCTGCGCGTTCGAGACCAAGGTGAATTTGTCCTGCTCCCGGTCATATTGGCCGATTGCTCCCCGCGGCTCGATCGGAGTCGCGGTCACACGGTTGTTGACAAGGTCGACCGAGACGATACGTTCGGCACGAGCAAAAGCGGCGTTGACCTCAGCCTGGTCACCCGCTTCGAAGTCAACGCAGAGGTTGCTGGGTATGTCATCCCAGACTAACGGTGCCCCTGACTCCAGTGCTTTTTTGGCGTCGGTTACCGCGGGCAACGGGTCATAGTCGATGTCAACCAGCTCGGCCGCATCCCTCGCCGCTTCCATTGTCTCCGCGACGATAAAGGCGACGGCGTCACCCACAAACCGAACCCGGTCTTTGACAAGCGCCGGCCGCGGCGGAACCGGTACCGGTGACCCGTCAGAATTCTTGGCGCGTGTGCGGGTGGGCATGTCACCCAGTCCCTCGGCCTCCCAGTCCATTCCCGTAAACACAGCCAACACGCCTGGGGCGTGTGCCGCCGCACCGATATCGATCTTTTTAATGCGTGCATGTGCATGGTGCGAGCGCACTACCATACCGTGGGCCATATTTTCTAGTTTGATGTCGTCGAGATAGCAGCCAGTGCCGGTCAAAAACCGGATGTCCTCCTTTCGGCGCACGGGCTGACCGATGCCATATTTCTCCATATTCTTACCAGATTAGTTTTATTGGTGCCGCTATAATAACAGCGTCCAGATGCAAAGCGTCAGCGATACGTTTGTTGTTATCCGCCGGCACGAGGCGGCGCCGCTTTTTTGACCAGGCGGCTCAAGGATTCATATCTTAATCTTATCCGGCGACGGCATCGGCCTGGAGATCGGGAGAGCTACCCGGTACGTTGCTTCGCCGGGATCTAGATAAAGCAGGGTAGGGCATTCATATGATCGATCTTTATAGCTGGAAGACATCGAATGGTCGCAAGGCAACGATTATGTTGGAGGAGCTTGCTGTCGACTATCGATTGCATCTCATCAACCTTGGCAAAGGCGATCAGTTCACGCCCGCATTTACCGCCATCAATCCCAATCAAAAGATCCCTGCCATGGTCGACCAAGATGGCCCCGGTGGCGAGCCCTATACCATAATCGAATCGGGCGCGATGCTATTTTATCTCGCCGAGAAATACGACAAGTTCATTCCCAAAGATGCCGTCGCACGCTACGAAATGATCCAGTGGTTGATGTTTCAGATGGGAAACGTAGGACCAATGTTTGGTCAGGCACACCATTTCCGGCGCAAGCAGGAAAAAATCCCTTATGGGATCGAACGCTACAGCAAAGAAACGCGCAGGCTTTGGGGTGTGCTTGACCAACGGCTACAGAGCGTTGAGTACCTAGCCGGTGGCGATTACACCATCGCCGATATCGCCACGTTTCCATGGACCGCGCGCCATGGATGGCAAGGCATAGAACTTGGCGAGTTTCCGCATGTCAAGCGCTGGTACGATACCCTCGTTGCCCGACCCGCAGTAAAACGGGGTATGGACACCGTCTACGATGAACTGATGCGGTCGGGTTGATCCAGACCCTCGCGATAGTTCTTTATTAGTACGTGTTACCAACGCTTAACATAGCGAGACTTGCTACTCGCACTGACCTGCGACGTCTCGTGTCTACCCTCTCGATGGGTGCTGTCGGCGGCGCCTTGTTCTTCGCACTGAATATGCCGCTCGCCTGGATGATGGGGGCAATGGTATTTACAACCGTCGCATCGATGATGGGCACGCGACTTTATGTGTTGCCATCCTTGCGTGCGCTCATGATCACCGTGCTAGGGGTTCTGCTCGGCAGTGCGTTTACCCCAGACATTCTCGAGCAAGCTGCACGTTGGCCGATCACGCTTGCCGCCATGCTGCTGTATGTCGTACTAGGAACTGGCATACTGTACCTGTATTTTCGAAAACTGTTCGGCTACGACAGAATAACCGCGTATTTTTCGGCAACCCCCGGCGGCTTAAACGAGATGGTGATCGTCGGTGGCGCGTTCGGCGGCGACGATCGCACCATAGCGCTAATCCATGGTTCGCGCGTTCTACTCGTGGTGCTGGTGATCCCATTTTGGTTCCGATTTACGCAAGATGTTGGTGCCGGGGTCTCGTTTAGTGGACCGTCGCTGTTAGCCAGTGCCCCGATTGATATTGGCATCCTTGTCCTGGGCGCGGTGGTCGGCACTCTGATCGGTAAGTTTCTGCGCCTGCCCGCCTATCGCCTGGTGGGGCCCATGCTCGCGACGGCGGCGATGCAGATAGCGGGGGTTACCGAGTCGGTACCGCCCTATGAAATCGTGTTTGTGGCCCAAGTTGTCGTCGGGTCTGCCATTGGCGCACGTTTCACCGGCATCGCGTTACAACATATCTTTCGCACAATGGCGGCATCGGCGGGGGCAACCGTATTGCTGCTTGTTTGCACCGTCGCGTTTACGTTGATCCTAGTACCCCTTGCCGGCCTGGGATTTGCGCCTTTGACCCTGGCCTTCGCGCCGGGCGGATTGGCCGAAATGAGCCTGATCGCCATTTCGCTCGGTATCGAAACCGCATTTGTTGCTACGCATCATGTGGCGCGTGTCGCCATGATTGTCATCGGGGCGCCGCTGCTATTTCGCGCCAAGCAAGGACCACCAACCACTAAGCATGGGGCCGATAGTAGGGTGAAATAGGCCGTTCGAACCCCGATTCGGTCGCAGTGAGGTCGAACACCGGCTGCCTATACTATTCTAGGAATAATCGGGGTGTTTACGGGAAGTCGCTTTGGCAGGTAAAGCTCAACCTAAGGATCGTCGACTAAGTCCGCGTCGCGAGGTCGACGTGAAGGCGATGATTACTCATCATCGCCTGGGGTTGACCAAGTGCCGGCTACGCAATATCAGCCTCGAGGGTGCCTTCGTGGAGGTAAAGGACTTCGATGTTGCCGTCGGCACCAATGTGGATCTGGTATTAAAGGTTCGGTTCGATCAAAAGCGCACCCATTGTCGTCTGCCGGCCAACATACTACGGGTCGACGAAGACGGGGTGGCAATTAAGTTCCACGATCTCAATAACCGCTCCTACCATGTCTTGTTCGATATCATGTATAGCCATCATTTAGAAGATTAGCGTGCCACTGAGCATCTAGCTCAACCCGATCATCACGTGTTGCTCGAAACCGGATCGCTGAGTCAGTCGTTCGTACCAGCGCTCCAAGTTGGGCATACGCTCTCGTTTCATATCGAGCGTGAACCAGCGATAGGTCATGATGCCGACTGGGATGTCGCCCACCGACAACGATGGCCCAGTGACATAGTCAGTGCCTGCGAGCGCATCATCCAGTATTTTCATAACATCGGCGAGTTTGTCTCTGGCGTTGGCGATCACAGCGTGATCGCGTTCTTCTGGGGGCGTTCGAACTAAACCAGAGAACACCGGCCAGATTGCCGGCGCAACCACTGAGAGCTGCCAGTCCATCCACCGCTCACCCTTTGCGCGTGTCTGGGCGTTAGCAGGATAGAATGTTTCATCGCCATGCTTGGCGGCCAGATATCGAACGATGGTATTGGACTCCCATAGGACAAAGCCGTCGTCGATGACGGTTGGGACCAATCCATTCGGGTTAAGCGCCAAGTATTCAGGGTCGTGGTTCCTGCCAAATTGACCACCAACATCCTCGCGCTCAAAATCCAGCCCTAGCTCCGCACAGCACCACAAGACTTTCTGTACGTTCGAAGAATTCTTCCGACCTAGAATATTTAGCATTGTTAGCGTCTCCTCTATGGTCCAATGGGACATGCCTTGGGATTTTGTCATCGCGAGTTTGCGTATGACAAGCGTGGTCTGGTGCTCGCGTCAAAATACCAGTGCCTCCCGGTAAATCTCGACCCAAATAAATGCCGCCGGCAAGAACGTTGGTAACGTTCAGTCAGCGAATTATGCTATGCGCGCAAAGGACAATGTAACAAAATCACTGTCACCATAGCCTGCATAGGAGATAGAGCATGAAATACTTATCGTGGTTGGCGTCTCTCATGATACTGGTGCTCGCGGCCAGTCACCCGGTGATGGATAAGAATGTCCGAAGCGTGGGTGGTTCGTTATTGTCGGTCGGTTCTGCCGCCGGGGTTGCGCTGATGGGTCAGGCGCGCGGCATATATACGTTTTTCGCTCACCTCAAGTGGGCTTGGGCGATAGCCTTGGGTTACGCCGCAAGTATCTATGCACACATTCTGATTAACGGGACTGGCTAGTTCTTGCTGACGATGGCTGGCCATTGACCTAGTTTGTCGAGGTTGTTCATGGTGTCGAATGCTGTTGTCAAATCAGCATTGCGAGGGAACGTTCGGCTTCGATTGTAGCTAAGGCCTGATCAGATTTTCCAACCTACCCGTCCTTGCATGGCAACGGCGCCGGTCGGTCCCACTGCCCATATCTCGCTTTCCGTCGCGTCGGTTTTTGTTCGCCCTGCTAGCGTTATCGGCTCGTCGTTGAACAATGGTCCGATTGCGCGGTATTCATACGAGATCGGCGCCGGTGTTGCGTGCCGCTTCGCCGCCTCGAGCAGCAGTAGTGCGGTCAACGGCCCGTGCACGACCAAGCCCCGATACCCCTCGACTTGGGTGACATAGGGGTAGTCGTAGTGTATACGGTGGCCATTAAAGGTAAGCGCCGAGAAGCGAAATAGGATCACCGCGTTAGGCGTGAATGTCTCTTGCCAGTCGATATCGTCCGGTGGCAGTGTTGGTTGGCGCGATGTCTGATCGGGCTTTGGGATCTCACAATAAACAAGGTCTTGTTGTTCGTCCACACAAGGGCCGGACGCGTTACTGATCAGGTGTCGCAATTTCAGAACGACCAATTTGCCGCTACGGCCGTCTTTCTCCTTGACCGAGAGGATTTCCGTTGTACGTTCGATTTCGTCGTCAATCCCGATGGGTTGTAAGAACCGTAGTCGTCCACCTGCCCACATGCGACGCGGCAGTTCGATCGGTGGCAAAAACGTACCGCGGCGCGGATGACCGTCGATACCCAAGTTAGACTGCGGCACGATCGGCTTGAAGTAGATCCAGTGCCAATACTCTGGCAGTGCCACCCCCACCCGGAATTCAGCCGGATCCCGATCTAATAGGGCGGCCATCGCTTGTGCTTGGCTCGCGGTTACCACATCGTGCTCGGCGCGGCTGCGCCCAACATAGGCATTGAAGGTCTCGGCCTTCCGTTCTGGGTTATTGTCCGGCGAATTCATACCGAATCATTTCGCTGTGTTCACCCAATTTAGGCACGCGTTCATCGATATCATCTCTAAACGGCAGTGGCGACGCGGGTAGTTTGATCGAACCACTGGGCGTATCGACGGTAGTCGTCTGAAGCTGCGGATGTTTAGCGAGCTCTTCCACAGAATTCATACGCGCATAAGCAATACTGGCCGCTCGCAATCGCTCGACAACTTCCTCCAATGGTAGCTGGGAGAAGACGCCGTCTATGGTTGCGTCCAGTTGGGCGCGGTTTTCAACTCGTAGACTGTTGGTGATAAATGTTTCGCGCCTTGCAACCTCGGGGGCCAGTAGTACATCTTCACAAAACCGACACCATTCACGTTCGTTCTGAATGCCGATCATCACCTGACGCCCGTCTCTGACCCGATAACAACCGTATGGCGCGATCGATGCGTGGTGGGTGCCGCTTCTCACTGGCGCCTTACCACCATACACTTGGTGCAGATAGGGGACGCTCATCCAGTCAGCCAAGCAATCAAACAACGAAATTTTGATCGCTGATCCGTGTCCGGTTTGCTCTCTAACTATGAGTGCTTCCAAAAGTGCTGTGTAGGCGTGCAGACCGGCGCCAATGTCTGCGAGCGATACGCCTACTTTCGCCGGTGCATCAGCAGTGCCGGTGACCGCGAGCAAACCCGTTTCTCCTTGCAGGAGATTGTCATAGGCCTTCATTTGCGCATAGGGTCCGCTATCGCCGTAGCCACTTATATCGCAAGTAATCAACCTATCGAATCTACGGCGCAGTTCGTCGCTGCCGAAACCAGCCCGGTCGGCGGCACCCGGTGCCAAGTTTTGGATGAATACATCCGCACGTGCCAACATGCGCTGCAGCAGGTCCGAATCCTGCTGTTGCTTTATATCCAGCACCAAAGATTGTTTGCCGCGATTCAACCAAATGAAATAGGCGCTTTCCCCTTGCACAACATGATCGTAAGCGCGTGCGAAATCTCCGCTCTCACGTTCTATTTTGATAACCCGTGCTCCCGCCTGTGCGAGTTTGCACGAGGCAAATGGGGCCGCCACCGCCTGTTCCAATGCGATAACCAGTATGTCGCCTAAGACCGGCACTGTTTGGTGCGCGTGGTTATTTTTGCAGCTGCGTTAGAAACGCATCGATACCCGCTTGTGCGACCGTTTCATCTTGATCCGGACGGCCGGAGCTGCAGCCGACGCCACCCACGATTTCGTTATCGACGAACACCGGGAGACCGCCTCCGAAAACCATGAATCGCCCCTGATTGCTAACGTGGATACCAAACGATGGCCCGCCCGGCCCGCTTGTCTTGGCATATTCGAGCGTAGACTTGCGGGCGCCGGCCGCGGTGAAGGCCTTACTAATGGCAATATCGATGCTGGTAATACGGGCACTGTCCATGCGGTGAAACATAAGAAGGTTGCCGCCGTCGTCCGTGATCGCGATATCCATATCGACGCCGATTTCACGCGCTTGGTTTTCTGCTGCTGCCATGATTATTCTGGCATCGTCTAGCGTTAACTTTGGTACCGTTCTCATTTGTTTGGGTCTCTACGAAAGCCGTAGTTTAGTCCACTAGAATTCTTTGCCGATCGCCTGATCCACCGACAGTTCGCCACCGCCGCGAAAGAAAATTCCAATCATCAAGATGGCCCACAGTAGGGGATATTCATAACCGCCCTTGTTCCAAAAATAACCATTACCGAGGTGTACGTAGAAAGCGGCGACGAGCAACAGCACAGCGGCCGCCACTGCGGCCGGCCGTGTCAGTAATCCAATGGCGACAAAAAGGCCGCCAAAGAACTCGGTTGCGCCAACCAGATAGGCGAGCGGTAGCGCAGGCTCGAGGCCGATCTTCGCGAAAAATCCAGCCGTCCCATCGATGTTACCGCCAAACCATCCGAACAATTTTTGCGCGCCATGTGGCACAAGGAACAGTCCGCTAAAGAACCGAATCCAGGGGTACCACAACCCCGAACCTGCTTCGTACAGGCCACCCACAGCGGGAATGATGAGTCGGTTTCTGTCCATTTGATCACCTCCTTTGCTTTAGGACCACGATGTTATCACTGTTTGGTGGTGCCCTAGCAAGCTGGCCGTGAGCCAGGTTGTCGACCCGGACGCTGGAGGTTAGAGTTACGACTAGATTTCTCTGATGTTGTACAGCGCCATGAAGGATGACCAGCCCAAGGTAGTTATACCATTCGTGTCGGAACAAGACACTAAAGCGCTTCTGGACAAGCATCGTCGCGCCGCTAAGCTAGCGACGCAGGCGGCCGAGAAAGCACAAAAGAACAAAGCGGCCCTGCAAAAGATATGGGACGACTTGCTGACATTGACACGGCTATTGCGTGCATGGGCGCGAAGCGAATACACGGCAGTACCCTGGAACACTGTTGTTGCAGTGGCCGCCGCACTGATCTATTTCATCAACCCGTTCGATCTCATTCCAGATTTTCTACCGACGTTTGGCCTTGTCGACGATGCCACCTTGGTGGGACTGGTGGTTGCATCGATTAGCGAAGATCTGGCTCGTTTCTGCGAATGGGAAGCCGAGCAGGGCACGGGCACATAGTATAACGACTTGGAGATGGTAGCCGAAGCGCTATCACCACCTAACGGTTGGCAGATTCAACAATGCAGTACTGAGGATGAGCGACAACGCTTCAGCGTGCGGTATCGAAATACTGAACCCACCAACATAGAAACCTTACTTGAAAACCTGCATCGTCGCCCCTATTGAGGGTGCGGGTCGCCTCCGAATCCATTGTATTGCCCGCGTCTGTCTTGTATAGACCAGCCATCTATTGAAAACTGAGGCCCCATACCCGCAGTTCGGATAGAATAGTTGATCAGTCATATATATGAACCAGACACGTAATACTTCTGCCCGTACTAAGAAGGGGGGCCATAGACATGGCGGGCTCGCGCTCGGCGTGGCCGGATTTTCCTATGGCGATCTGTATGATTCGGCGCACTTGCAAGACTTGCTCGCAGCATTTGACGATACCGTGCGGCAGCGGGACGCAGGACTTTTCTCCGAGTACAAGGCCTACCGAGAGTCTCATGGCGATGGTTTATCGCCCAAAGAAACCTCGAGCCTACTGGTACGCATGGCACCGTACGTCGGACGTTTTGTTACGCGGCTGTTCGATGTCGAAGCCTTTCATCAGGTGCAGACCGAGTCGATACGGGGTGAAGTGGAACACATCCTCACCTATCGCAACGAAGTCGTGATGCGGGTGGCCAGACAATACAAAGGTCAAAATGTGGCCGAGTGGGATATCGCTGGGCTCGAGCGTGAGCTTGAAACCCTCAGGCGTGTGGTGTTTCCAGAGATTGCGGCCGATGAGGACGCGGAGCGAGGGCTCAGCATCCTTGCCACTAGAATCTATCGCCTGGCCGAACACTACCGTCAGGTGGAGAACGGGAAGCACGGCGAATACAGCGATGCTGACGAGGATTTGAAGGTTCTGCGTGGGCGACTGGCCAAAGACGCTGAAGCCAAACAGGTGCTCGCTAAGATATTGAGCCAGCAGGAACCGTTGGTGTTTGCAGAACGTTTACTCGACGTTATACAGAGATGGAGTTACGCAGCACTGAATGACCCAGCATTGGCAAAGCGGGTTGCCGGATGGGCGAGTTTTAAGAAGCCAGCAAAGACCGACTTTGAGCATCTTGTGCCCTATGAGGTCGTTAAAAAAGAAGACTATGTGACACTGGTTGGGCCAAAGGCAACCCGCCGACGACGCGACGGCTTTGCGCTGACTGACAAACGCTTCAACCAGCGCGAGATACTCTATGAGCTTGATCACTGCATATACTGCCATGAAACCGATACTGACTATTGCTCCAAGGGGATGCCCGACAAGAAGACCGGGACATTTAAGGTCAATGCCCTCGGTGTAGATCAAACGGGATGTCCGTTGGAAGAAAAGATTTCTGAAATGCATGTTGTCAAACGCCAGGGCGACAATGTCGGCGCGTTGGCATTGATTATGATCGACAACCCTATGTGCCCGGGGACCGGACACCGCATTTGTAACGACTGCATGAAGGGTTGCATCTATCAGAAGACGGAACCGGTCAATATTCCCCAGATCGAAACGAACGTATTGACTGATGTGCTGTTTATGCCCTATGGCTTTGAAATCTATAGCTTGCTGACTCGCTGGAATCCGTTGAATGTAAAGCGCCCATATGCGTTGCCGTATAACGGCAAGAACGTGCTGGTCGTGGGCCTCGGTCCCGCGGGTTATACGCTTGCGCACTATCTGCTAAATGAAGGTTTTGCGGTGGTAGGTATCGATGCCCTAAAGATTGAACCGCTGCCAGTCGAGCTAACTGGTGATGCCAATAGCCTGCCAATACCGGTTAAGGATTTCAATGATCTCTACGAAGAACTAGACCAACGCATCATGACTGGCTTCGGCGGGGTGGCGGAATACGGTATCACCGTGCGCTGGGACAAGAATTTCCTCAAGGTTATTTACCTTACGCTCGCTAGGCGCGAGAGTTTTTTGTGTTATGGCGGCGTGCGTTTTGGCGGTACGCTTACCATCGATGGCGCCTGGGATTTGGGTATCGACCATATTGCTATCAGCAGCGGGGCCGGTAAGCCGACTATCATCGATATCAAGAATAACCTCATCCGGGGTATTCGAAAGGCCTCTGACTTTCTTATGGCACTACAGCTTACCGGTGCCGCCAAGGAGTCATCGTTGGCAAATCTGCAATTGCGTCTACCGGCGGGTGTGATCGGCGGTGGGCTGACTGCTATCGATACGGCCACAGAACTTATGGCCTACTACCCGGTGCAGGTGGAGAAAATGCTCCATCGCTATCAGCGGCTGATAGACAGGTACGAGGAGGATAGCGTACTCGCACGATTCGATGCTGAAGAAAGGGAAATATTGGATGAGTTCTTGGCGCACGGGCGCGAGGTACAAGCGGAAAGAGAGCGTGCCAAGACCGCAGGTGAATCGCCAAACTTTCAACCATTGATAGAGAAATGGGGTGGTGTGACACTTTTTTATCGCAAGGGTATGAAGGATGCACCGGCCTATCGGCAGAACCATGAGGAGGTGATCAAGGCCTTAGAGGAAGGTATTGCGTGGGCAGAGGGGATGAGACCCACCGAGACAATCCCCAATGAACACGGTCATCTGCAAGCAGTTAGGTTTTCAAAGATGATCCAGGTAGACGGCAAGTGGGTGAATTCCGGTGAGCACGTCAAGCTGCCCTTGCGTAGTCTGCTGATCGCGGCCGGCACTTCGCCGAACATCATCTATGAACACGAATACCCCGGTACATTCGCATTGGATGGGGATTTTTTCCAACGATTTGAGCCAGTTACCAATAATGGCGCGCCAACACTTGCGGCCATGCACGACAAACGTTGGCCCAAGATCGGCAAGCCAGCGCCACTGACGTCGTATCACAAGAACGGAAAATACATCAGTTTCTATGGAGATAATCATCCAGTTTACGCTGGTAACGTGGTCAAGGCCATGGCCAGCGCCCGCGACGGTTATCCATATGTCGTTAAGTTATTCGATAAGAAGCTACAAGATTTAGATCCGGGCAAACAATATGAGCGTGATGGAAAGCTAGCCGTATTAAGAAAGCGATTCGATGACGAGCTCACTGCTACGGTGGTTGAAGTTAATCGCCTAACCCCGACCATCATCGAGGTTGTGGTCAAGGCCCCACGGCAGGCGCGTAAATTTCATCCGGGGCAGTTCTATCGGGTTCAGAATTTCGAAACCCACGCGCCGGTAGTGGAGGGCACTACCCTAACGGCAGAAGGCATCGCCTTGACGGGGGCGTGGGTAGATAAGGAAAAGGGCTTAATCGGGTTAGTGGCCCTGGAGATGGGGACGTCGTCGCGGCTTTTTGCCTCGTGGCAACCGGGGGACCCCATCGTGGTCATGGGGGTTACCGGCGCGCCGACCGAGGTACCGCATGGTCGAAGTGTAATGCTCGTGGGCGGCGGCCTTGGTAATGCCGTACTTTTCTCTATCGGCAAAGCACTGCGGGCGGCTGGCAATAAGGTGGTTTACTTTGCGGGCTACAAGAGTCGGGAGGACGTTTTCAAGGTTAAAGATATCGAGGCGGCTTCGGACGTGATCGTGTGGGCTGTAGATAAAGCCCCAGGCGCAGAAAAGATTGCAACTACGCGGCCACAGGACAAGTCTTTCGTCGGTGATATCGTTGAGGCAATGCAGGCGTATGCGAAAGCAGAACTAGGCGAGACGTCTGTGCCGATGCAGGATATCGATAACATCATCGTAATTGGGTCTGATCGTATGATGGCAGCGGTTAAGGCCGCACGCCACGGGGTGCTAAAGCCTTATTTGAAGAATAACCACACTGCTATTGGCTCAATCAACTCGCCGATGCAGTGTATGATGAAGGGCGTATGCGCCCAGTGTCTGTGCAAGCACATCGACCCGGAAACGGGTGAGGAGTATTTTGTGTATTCCTGTTACAACCAGGATCAGCCACTCGATCGGGTTGATTTCACCAATCTTAGTGCCCGCCTAAGGCAAAATTCGGCGCAAGAGAAGCTTTCGTATATGTGGTTAAATTATTTGCTGGAAGAACAGGCAAGGCTTGCGGCTGATCAAGCCCGATAGTGGTGGATCATGAATCTGCGCCAGCTCCGTTATATTTCCGCCGTTGCCCGCAACGGGCTTAACGTCTCGGCGACAGCGGAGATCCTGTTTACCTCACAGCCTGGAGTGAGCAAGCAGATCCAGCAGCTAGAGGAGGAATTAGGCGTTCAGATCTTCGAGCGAAACGGCAAGCAACTTACGCGCATTACACCAGCCGGCAAGGCCATCATTGAAATGGCCGAGCGCGTACTAAATGGCGCAGAAAGCATTCCGCAGCTGGCGAAAGAGTACAGCGATCCCGAGCGGGGCACGCTATCCATCGCCACCACCCATACCCAGGCGCGTTACGTCTTACCGCCGATCATCAGGAACTTCGTTCAAAGATATCCCAAAGTAGGGCTGCGACTGCATCAGGGGAATCCTATTCAGATAGCTGGGTTGGCAGCCAAAGGTGACGCCGACTTTGTAATCGCCTCCGAGGGACTCGAACATTTTGAAAGTCTGGTGATGATGCCCTGTTATAGATGGAGTCGCACGATCGTTACACCGCGTGATCATCCCCTAACCAAGAAGCAACCGGTCACGTTAGAGGCGATGATGGAGTACCCCATCGTTACCTGTGACTTCGATTTCACGAGCGGCTCACCAGGCGAAGTCAATGGCAGTGATCCTACGCTAGAGCCCAACATTGTCTGCACCGCGTTGGATGCTGACGTGATAAAGACTTATGTGCGGCTTGGAATGGGTATCGGTATCGTGGCCAAGATGGCCTATGACTCCGCTATTGACAAGGATTTGGCTGCAATCGATGC
>JAOTYM010000112.1 GCA_029861845.1 Gammaproteobacteria bacterium
GTGACAGGTGCCGCAGGAGTTGGGGGCGACGCCGGCGTGATCGAAGGTGGCCGGGAGCCAGGCATTGGTGCTGTGACAGCTGTCGCACGAGGCGGTCGTGGGAATGTGATTCCCGGACTTACCGGTTGCCCGGGTACCGTTATGGCAGCTGGCACACGTGCCCGGGGCGATGCCGGCGTGATCGAATCCGCTAGCCGGCACCCACGCCAAGGTGGTATGACACGCGTCACACGACGCGGAGGTCGGCATGTGATTGGTGGACTTGCCCGTGGCCATGCGTCCGTTGTGACAGGTGGTACATGTGCGTGGTGTGCCGCTTAGACCCAGCACATTGTGGTCAAAACCTGCCACCTGCCAGGCATCAGTTGTGTGACACTGGTCACACTCGGCGTTAGTGGGTATGTGGTCCTGCAACTTCGCAGTCTGGGCTATGCCTCTTCCGCCGGCATGGCAGATGTTGCATTGGGTTGGCGTGCCTTTGAATACGCCCTGAATATGACAAGACTCGCATCTCGCCCGTACATGGGCCCCTGTCAGCGGAAAGCCTGTCTTCAAGTGATCAAATTCTTTGCGCGGCTTTGATGTCTGCTGAGTTTGAGCGGTCCTTATTGTTTTGTTGGCAGCAACTAACAGTAACTCAGAAGTGGGCACCCCTTCTTGATCTGCTAGCGCTTGTGTTGTCGACACGTAGGCAGGAGGGAATGCGCAAAGGAACGTTATAAGAACTGCGTGGCATACGGGCGTTGCCACTACTCCACAGATCGTACAGCTATTACGTCGTTCCATGTCATATTACTCCTCCCCCACCAAAGCGAAGAGCGGTCCCAACCATTGCATTGGGCATGCTACCGTTGTTTGCTTTTCACGCGCCTCTGTGTATTAGACATTCGTTACTGTATGGTCCCAAGAGTTTTGTCGACATCACTAAAAGACGATGCCACATGACATCGCTCGCAGACGCGCCCGAAGTCCCCTCGGTGAATGTCATCTGCGCGGTGACAGCTGACACACGACGCCGATTCTCGGATTTTCTTCTTTACCCGCGTCCTGTGACACGCGTGGCAATGAAGACCTTCATGTTCGCCATCGAGTGGAAAGTCGGTCTGCGTGTTATGGTCGAAATGCCACTGCTGCCAGTCTCTGGGATCGTGGCACTGGTCACAGAGCGGTCCCAGGCGACGCTTGTGTACATCCTCATCATTCTCTTTATGACATGACAGACACGCAATGTCGGCATCTTTATACGCTGTGTCTTGGTGGCAATCTTCACATACGGCCTCGGCATGCTTGCCAAGAAGGGGAAATCGGGTTAAGCCGTGGTCGAAAAATACTTTCTCTTTCCAAGATTGTTCGTTGTGGCATCGTTCACATTGCTCCCCTTGCTGGCCTTTGTGCGCATCGTCCTGTTCGTGACAACTAAAGCAGTCAGTCTTGAGTTCTTCCTTATCAAAGACGCCCTCATGGCAGTCTTTACACTCTATTTCCCTGTGTTTGCCACGCAGCGGATAGTCCGTACCCCGATTATGGTCGAACACGATCCGCTTCCAGTCCCTCGGCGTGTGACAGGTTTCACACTCTTCTCCCCGCTCGCCCTTGTGACCTTCCTCGTCGTCGTCACTTTCGTGACATGCGTAACAGTTCGTTTTCAATTTCACTTTATCTTTATAGAAGGGCTCCTTGTGGCAGGCAGTGCACTTCGCACGTCTATGTTTTCCTTTTAAGGGGAACTCCGTATCGCGAGCATGGTCAAAAATCGACATCCCCCACTTGTCCGGTATGTGGCAGGTATCGCACTTCTTGCCACGCCGACCCTTGTGCCCCTTCTTGTTATCGTCCTTCTTGTGGCACGCGTAACACCTCTTCGGGGTGCCTTCGTGGCGCTCGTCGACATGACAGTCGTCACATTTCAAGAACAGGTGTCTCCCTTCTAAGGGAAAGTCTGTTTCGCTATGGTCGAAGCGAATTTCCTTCCAATTACTGTCTACATGACATTTCACACAGTCCTTGCCCTTCTTTCCCTTATGAGCATCATCACTATCTTTCTTGTGGCAGCCGTAGCAGGTAGACGGGGCATCACGGTACTTAAGCCTCGGCTTATGGCAGTCCTCGCACTTGACCTTTGGGTCGACATGCGCCCCTTCCAAAGGGTAGTCGGTCGAGTAGTGATCAAAGGTCTTTTTGTCGAAAGGCGCGATATTCATGTTTCGTCCCTGATGCTCGTCGTGACAGGGCTTACATCTGTTGTCTTCAAGGCGCCCGTGATATCCCCGTCCTGTAGCAATATCCTCCGCCACGTCCCTATGGTCGTGACAATCCAGGCACAAATCGGGCTGAGCCTCTTTTTTAAAATACACGTGACAATTAAGGCACTCCTTTTCAAGCTCCGCATGTCCCTTAATAAGCTCGCCCGGCATGACCATTTTCTCTAAGGGACCAAAGTGGAACGCCGCCGTGGTCGAGGGCAAGCCGAGGAACATAGCTAGCCCGAAAAGCAATCTCGAAACACGCACTACGAACACGGCATTCAATCCGGCTAATACATATGCACAGCGAGAACATGAAACGCCCCCGATATTGCAAGCCAAAACAGCAAAGGGATATGGACAAGGTGCCATAAGGAAAAAAGCTGGGCGTAAGCGCTGCTTCGTGCCACCGATCGAACGGCTTCCAAATAGGTACGGGTGATCTTCTTTCCGTAGGCCAAACGCTTACGCGTTTTCCTCGAATCCCACCCTCTTTTCTGCGCCCGCTTTTTGATCGCACGTTTCAAATGCCGACACGCCGACAGGTAAGTCCGTTCAAAGCGGAACGGTAGTGTCAGAAAATGCCAGAGATTCAGCCACAAGCCTTTCGAAGGAATGAGCACTGAGGCCTCGAATTGGTCCAGATGCTCGTTTATAAGGGGGGCAAAATGGAATTTGGATCGCACATCCTCTGTGCTTATCCCCATTTTCTGTTTTAGCGCCAGCAGGGCCGCACGCCTGCTCTGGAGATCGTGACAGATTTTTGTATGCAGGTAACGGCCAGTGATGCCACTGAAAAACACCAACCACATAGACCAAAAGGCGAGCTGACCGTTAATGGATTGAAGGATAAACTTCGAATGTAAAAGGATAAGAACAGGCCCGACAATGCCGAGGACCATATGGGCGTAAAACCATTGTTTCATGTTTATCCAGGCATACAGGAAACGGATACGTTTGGCTGCGGTATAAAGCAGTGTGAACAGCATCGCCACACCGCCCACAAGCCCCAGGTTGTAGCCGAGGTCTGAGCCGGGCTTATAATCGTAATTGATAGCAAACCACCAGCTCGCTGTGCCCAATAGCGCGCAAACCAATAGAAAGTTTCTTAACGACGGATTGCGTCGCTTCCTGCCCGAAGCTATTAAACTACCGGTAGCTTGAGCGCGAAGGACCGCCTGTTGTTGACTCATGGGGAACTACCAGGAGCGCCTTCGCCGGCGGTTGCCTTCGCTAGCTCGGCCTCTATCAGTGTCCGGCGTGCATCGCCGGCGGGTAATGTAGTGATGAAATCCTGCCACAGCGTGATCGCCCGTTTTCGGTCGCCAAGTTTGATTAGAATTTGCCCCTGGTGTAAACGCGCCATATGAAGCACGGCTGGGCGTCTGCGCGTGCCTTCTTCAAACAGGTGAATCGCTTTTCGAAGATCGGCGGCGTCATCGTTTTCCATCAATGTGCTAGCACGAATAAAAGGAACACGGTCATCCCCGGGGAATCGCCGGTCCAACTTATCTAAGAGCTGAGTCGCCTTCTCACGTCGGTCAAGCTCGACGTAGGTCTGGGCAAGAAGAACCTGCAGGTCTGCGTCATCGGGATTAGCCGCTACCTTGGCCTCCAGCCCGGGAACGAGGTCGGCCAGGCTCGCGACGTTATTAGATGTGTCGGATATGGCCTGCGGTGTCGGCGCAGTAGTGCCGCCCATGGCGAAGTTCGCCTCGCCCGACCAACCCAGTCGTGGGCTCGGCTGCCGTGACAGGGCATCAAAAACGGGATCGCGCTTCTTAATAGCGGACTCACCGTCCAAATTTAGGGTGGCGGTAAGGACGGCAGCGGCAGCGAAACTGGTAACTAGCAGGATCATGGGAAGTCCTGAGATCCTTTTCCAACATATGTCCATTTTCCTTGCTCCACAAAGAAGTCGTGATCAGAAAATATAGCGATCGCCAGCCACTGCCGATAATGCGTTCCATCAAGATAAACCTCGTATATTTGCGCTTTTTAGCAAGAGCACAAGGGCCAGGCCTGACCAAAGGATGAAAATTGCTGACGGTTCGTACGTGTCAATATGTTGACCATGGTCATTCATGCTGATCTCCCTAATCATCGTCCTCGAGCCCGACCTCGGTCCAGTCGACGATACGGCTGGCCCGGTCTTGCAAGTGCCCGCTGGCCTCGACCACGTCACCGGCCATCACCATGTCAAAGAACTGCTCACGGGTGAGCATCTGTGTGTCATCGATGCCCTCGAATTCCCCCACCGGGCGCGTGTCGATGTCGATGCCGAGAATCACGATAATATACGGATCAGATATCGGCTTCTTCTCATCGACCGGCCCCTGTAGCTCGACCTCAAGATTGGGGATGTTCGGATTGAAATTTTTGACCTTGATTTCCCTCGCGATCACAGTAACGGTGGGTGTGCCGGTACTTGTGCGGCCGCGAACATCGACATGGTCGCCAACCTCGATATCAGTGAAGCTCTGAGCATCTCCTATGATCTTCGTCAGTTCATTGACGATGACGGTGATGTCATCGAGGCCCAGGCCCTGTAGCGTGAGGGTACCGGCCGACGAACCGGAGGAATCGCGCATCGCGACAACGGATTTGAGCTTGGCATTGTCGCGGAAGGACACCTCATCGGCGATGAGCACACGATCGACCAGGGCACCTTCGACCTCGAGCTTGGCGCCAAGCGCGATCTCGAAGGACTCGCCAGCCTCATACCGCGTGCCGGCAGTGGTCATTACCGGCTGAGTGCCAACCGTGAATGCTTTGACCGGGTTTAATGGATTGAGATCGGGGGCGGTAACAAAGCCTTCGATCTCTATCCTGTCCGCATTGTCCACCCCGATGTCATCCTCGAGCTCGACTTTGGTTGCCATCAACACGTCCTTGGTATCCAATAGGCCCTTGACTTCGACGAACTGATCGTTGGCGAGCCCGCCCAGCGGCAGCGCATTGGTCGATGAATAGTCCACCATCAGCGCATTGATCTGGAAGGTTTGCGGAACCACATCTAGTTTGCTGATGGTGCCCTTGACCTTCACCTCCTGGTTGCGATCAAACACATCGGCCTTGTTCTTGAGGTGGGTTGCTTGAATGACGCCCAGCTCATCGGTGAGACCACTGACTTCGACGAAATTGTCGAACGCCACGGCGTTGAAGCTGGTGTCCTGGTAGCCCGTGTTGTCGTCGATAATCACCCTCTGGTCCAGCACGACCAGCCGTTTTGTATTGGCATCGACGTCAATGACGTCGGTGACCGGTCCCCTAACTTTGCCCTTGAATCTGACTCGCAGCGCGGTACCGGAAGTGCCGTTTATCTCGCCTTCGACCGTGACCACCTGGCCAGTGGCTAGGTGTGCCAATACCGCTAAATCACCGACGCCCACGTCATCGCCTTCGACGATGATCCTGGCGTCGCTGGTGTCGAACTTAACACCATTGACCGAGACGCTGCCGATGGCTGTAATCGATCCGTTGCTGATACCGGTACCGGTAGAACCGCCTTCGGCGAGGTTCGAGTCTTCAGTGCCGCAGGAAACCAGAAAGATGACGCAAAACAGTGCGAGGGTGATCCGTCGTGAACCCATCGCTAGGCGCCTCCCTCGTAGGGTTCTTCGAAGTAATAGATACCGATACCGGCGCGGTTGCGGCCTTTGCCTTCGACCGACGGTGTCTCATCACGATCATGCTTGGCCAGCCAGCTGCCCCACATGTCGAGCATGGACTGCGCCTGGCTTGCCGATAACTCGCGAAATTCTGCCAGCACGTCATCGGGCAGGTTGTCGTACATCACCTTGCGCTGAAACCGCGGTTCACCGCTTTCCGTCAGGTTGTGAGCGATGGTCGACAGTAGGAAGGCCACGTCGGTGCCGAGGATATAGAGCTTTCCCGGCTCGCTGGCTTGTGGGATATAGCTGTGCACCACTAACCGCACGCGGCCGTCTTCGAGCCGTTCTACCGTGCCGGCCCGGGCCAGCTCATCCAGGATCGGGCGAACCAGCAGGTCGCCGCCGCGGCGCCGCACCAATTCGCTGAAGCTGGCGTCGCTGCCCTCTACCGGTAACACTCTCGGCCTTCCTTCACCGTCGAGGAAATCAGGCTCGCGCAACCAGGCGGCGATCACGCGCGCGGCACGATTGAGGTTTTGCGCGCTGGCTTTGTCCTCTTCTGGGCTCGGGAGCGCGCGCACCCGCACGACCTCGCGCCGCGATAAGCCTGTAATGACGGCGGCCCGTGAGATTGACTGCTTGCGCCCCGCGATACCGAACTCTTCCATGTTGGTCGCCACGTCCACATAGACCCACTTGACGAGATCGGCAAACGCCTGATATCCGACCCCGTGGTGCAGCAGCAGGCGCACTAAGCGGCGCAATATGCGCAGGATCGCCGTCGACAATGCTTGCCAGGGGGTGATACCCATTATTGGGAGATCCATTCCAAATTTGCCGGTTATTCACCGTTAACGCCCCCTTATTTTGGCAGCTCTTGGAACTGACTTCCCGAAAACTCGCTGCCGCTGTTCTCGTGCCGCTAGCCGTTAGTCGGGAGTCAGCGCTGCTAACGGCATGACCGCGGCCCTAAGTACGACGCTGGCGGGCGCAAGCCGGCCTGCGTTTGGCGACTGAGTGATCGGGTATGCATGCATGGTGTGACCCCGACAAGCGCTACGGCGACACGCGGCCGTTGTCGCACAGAGCGAAAATCCTGCATGCCTACACCAAACAGTATGGTGTCGGCGATAAGGCGAGTCAGGAAATAGCGGATAAACGCCACCTATTCGGCGATATGTGGATACGACTCATAGCGGGAGGCTACCGTCCGCGTTGTCGCCGCCGTTGACGGTTCAGGCCTTCGTACACCGGCTGCATACGCCAAGCCGGCAGCGCTAATAGGCGAATTTGCACCAATATGGAATACGGCATTTCCCTCCCACCAGATACAGGGTTTACCTACCTGTAGTACGGACTGGATCAGGTAGCTTACGTTTGGGCCCGTGTACGAACCCGAAATGGCCCGACTGCCAGGGCTGGTGCGCCGCAAGACTTCATATTGTTCGTTAGCTAGGGGGGACAGACCACTTGCCATGCTCGATCGATGCGAACCGACACTCGACACCGCAGCCGTGGATGAGCGTCTCGCGGCGCTGCTGATTGCGCGCGGCAAGCTGCGGGATACCGACTTGGCACGCGTTGCTCGCGTTCAGGCAGGACAACAACAGCGCGAACACCTGTCTCGCTTGATCGTTAAGCTCGGCATGGTTTCCGAGCGCGATACGGCGGAGGCGCTATCGGGTCTGCTTGAGCTGCCGTTAACACAAACTGTGGATTATCCCGACCTTAGCGTGTTGAACGGAGAGGTTTCAGCGCGTTTTCTCAAGGAAAACCTGGCGGTACCCATCGCCGAGGATGCGGACAAAGTGACGCTGGCGATGGCCGACCCGCAGGACCATTACGTCAGCGCTGCCTTTGGTCTCGCCTGCAGGAAGCCTGTCCTAGCATGGGTAGGGGTGCCGGCGGAGATCGAGGCGGCGATCGAGCGACTTTATGGCGACGGCAAGTCACGTATGGGCCAAATCCTCGAACAGGTCGACAGCAACGACGAAGTCGCCCCGGACGACGTAGAACAACTTAAGGATCTCGCGAGCGAAGCCCCCGTCATACGCTTGGTCAGTTTGATCATACAACGGGCCACCGATGCCGGTGCGTCGGATGTTCACATCGAGCCCTTCGAGAATCGCCTCAAGGTGCGCTATCGCATCGACGGTGTGTTGCAGGAAGCCGAGGCACCACCCGCGCATTTCACTGCCGCTGTCATCTCCCGCATCAAGATCATGGCAAACCTCAACATCGCCGAGCGCCGGCTGCCGCAGGATGGAAGGATCAGACTGCGGGCGCAGGGTAAGGAATTGGATGTGCGGGTATCGACGGTACCCACTATGCATGGCGAAAGCGTTGTCCTGCGATTGTTAAATCAAGAAAACGTTGCCTTAGATTTCTCGGAACTCGGCTTTGCTGACGACGATCTGCGGCGCTTTGCCGAGATTCTCACATTGCCGCATGGAATGATTCTTGTTACCGGCCCCACCGGCAGCGGCAAGACAACGACACTTTATACGGCGCTGCACAGACTGAATATCTCGGAGCGAAAGATCATCACCGTAGAGGATCCGGTTGAATACCAGCTTGAGGGTATCAACCAGATACAGGTCAAGCCGGCCATCGGTCTGACATTCGCGAGCGCGCTCCGATCCATCGTGCGACAGGATCCTGATGTCATTATGGTGGGTGAGATGCGTGATTTGGAAACGGCACGCATCTGCGTTCAGTCGGCACTCACAGGCCATCTGGTGCTGTCGACCTTGCACACCAATGACGCCGCAAGCAGCGTCACACGCCTGGTCGAGATGGGGGTGGAAGACTACCTGCTGACATCCACCCTTAATGCGGTCGTCGGCCAACGCTTGGTGCGCATACTGTGTGAAGATTGCCGCAGCGCCTACGAACCGTTGCGCGAAACCGTCGAGAAGACGGGGCTTGAACGCGTCACCTCCGGAGATACGCCCGTGCTCTACCGGGCGACAGGATGTGAGCAGTGTAACGAGACCGGATACCGTGGCCGCACCGCCGTACTGGAATTGATAGTGGTCACTGACGTTATCCGCCGGTTGGTGCTCCAGCGTGCCGATGCGGTTGCGATCCAGCGGGCGGCACGGGAGGAAGGGATGCGAACCATGTACGAGGATGGTTTGTGCAAAGCGTTGGCGGGGACGACCACGATAGAGGAAGTGATGCGCGTAACACATGAGGGCTAAGGTGAATGGCACTTTACCGCTACAAGGCCGTGACCACAGATGGTGAGCTGCTGCAAGGTGAGATGGAAGGGTCCGACCAGGCCGCCATCATCGCTCAGATCCAGAGCTCCGGATATATCCCCATCCGTGCTACGCCAGTCGGCGTTCAACATTTCGGATTTCCTTTCCAACGCAAGCTGTTGTATCCACGCCGCATCGCGCGGCGAGAGCTCGCGGTTTTTACCCAAGAGCTTTCATCGTTACTTCACGCCGGCTTGCCGTTGGATCGTGCCCTCCAGATCATGATCGACGTTGCCGATGACAATCACGTGCGCAGCCTCACCAGCAGCATCCAGGAAGCGGTTCGTGGTGGTGCCGCGTTTTCCGATGCACTAGAGACGCACAAAGGCATATTTTCGCGGTTCTATGTGAACATGGTGCGCGCCTCAGAGGCGGGCGGAACGCTGGATCTGGGTTTAGCTCGTCTCGTCGAGTACCTGGAACGCGCTCGGGCGCTCAAAGAGAGCGTACTTTCGGCGCTGATCTATCCGAGCATCCTGGTTACGGTTTCTGGCGTATCCCTGCTGATCATCCTGACCTACGTCGTGCCGCAGTTTACACAGCTTTTTGCCGAGGCGGGGCGCGCCCTGCCTTTATCCACCCAGGTCGTGGTGAACACGGCGGCGCTGTTAAGAGATTACTGGTGGTTGTTGGTATTGGCGGTGATGACGCTAGCACTCTATGTCCGCTGGCAGCTTGCCACGCCGTGGGGCCGTTACCGATGGGATCGCCTGCTGCTGCGTCTGCCCATGGTTGGTGAGTTAATAAAAAGAATGGACATGGCGCGCTTCAGCCGCAGCCTGGGAACATTGCTCGCTAGCGGCATACCGCTGCTAGCTGGCTTGTCGATCGTCAAAGATATTCTGTCTAATCGTGTGTTGTCTGACACTTTGGACGTTGCGGCTGACACGCTGAAGGCCGGGCGCAGCCTGGCTGAACAGCTGATGTCAACCGGGCTATTTCCGGCGCTGGGGCTGCAGATGATTAAGGTTGGCGAGGAAACCGGGCGGCTTGACGAGATGCTGCTTCGCGTCGCTGATATTTATGATCGGGAAGTGACAACTGCGATTCAGCGGATGCTGGCCCTGCTTGAACCCATCCTCATTGTCGGATTGGGGTTGCTTATTGCCGGCATCATTATGTCGATTCTGGTCGCTATTGTCAGTGTTAACGAGCTTCCGCTGTAGCAAAGGACTAGCGAGGGGAGAATGGGTTATGCAATGGTTTGAAGATTTGGAGTGCGCTAATAATAGGTATCGTGCGGCACGCGGCTTCACCCTGCTCGAGCTCTTGGTGGTTATGGTCATTCTGGGCCTGCTGGCTGGACTGGTCGGTCCGCAGGTTATGAAACATGTGGGCGCATCGAAGACCAAGACCGCGCGTTTACAGATCGAGGAGTTGAGTACGGCGCTTGACGTGTATCGATTGGAGACCGGTCAGTATCCAAGTAGTGACGAGGGTCTTGAGGTCCTGATACAGAAGCCTGCCAACAGCGATAAGTGGAACGGCCCGTATCTCAGGAAACGTGTATTACCAAAAGACCCATGGGGTCAGGCGTACCGCTACCGGTCACCGGGAGAAAACGGCGGATACGATCTGTACTCCCTGGGGGCTGATAGTACGGAAGGTGGCAATGGAGAGAACACCGATGTCGTGAGTTGGCGCTAGCGTATCGCAAAATTGAGGACTGGCATTGCAATACAGGTCCTGCACAGAAACAGGTGGTTTGTGCCACAGCATCGATGGGGGATTTACCCTGTTGGAATTGCTCGTCGTGCTGGTGATCGCGGCGTCCATCGTGACGTTGGCATTGCCCCAGTTCTCCAACGCCATGACCGTGGTCGAACTGAAAAACGATACCCGCAAGCTTGCCTCAACCCTGCGACACGCCCGCAGTCAAGCGATCGCCCGACGGCAAGAGGTGGCCGTGATCCTCGACGTTCAGCAGCGTACCTACCGGACGAGCGGGTTGAAGGACATTCACCGGTTGTCGTCGGCCCTGAACTTAAAGCTGCTGACGGCTGAGTCTGAGCTCTCGAGTGACAAAGTGGGCGCCGTCCGCTTCTTTGCCGATGGCAGTTCGACGGGGGGGCGGATTACCCTCGCGGCCAACGGGCACGCCTACTTTGTCGATGTGAACTGGCTTACGGGCACAGTGGTGATCCATGATTAGGCGGTCTTGCAACATCAGCAACTGCGCCGGGTTTTCGCTGCTCGAGGTAGTCGTTGCGTTTGCGATTCTGGCGCTGGCAGGTGCGTTGGAAGGTACGGGGTAGCCATGTCTTACATACTTGAGGCGCTTCAGAAGGCACAAGACCAACATGAACTCAGCCGTACGCTGGGGCCAGCCGAAGGCGAAGCCCGACCAGCGCCGGTACGATCGCGCATGGGGTCAATGGTTATCGGATTGGGGCTGATAGTAACGCTGGCGGGGCCAGCCCTTTGGTGGTACATCGACAGCGCGAACTCCGCCGTCGGTCTACCGGCAGCAGAAGAACCGGTGGCGACGATGACGCCAGCGCCCAAGAAGGCCGAAGCGGTGGCGAACAAGCAGGCAGAAACCGCGACACGAACAAAAACGGCACTGCCGGTAAAGTTACTAGCGGCTAGACCGGCAGTGGGCGAATTGAAAGAGCAGGCGCGAATTCTCGCTTCTAATAAAACTACACGCAACAGCGCGACCCACCCTAGCGAGACGGTTAACGCGACCAAGAAACCGGTCGCCAAGGCGCGGATGCCAGCTGTCGAAGCGCCTGTTAGTGATCCAAATAACCAGCCGGTCGACGGGGGTGCGGTGCGGTTCCGACGGCAAATGCCTGACGATTTTCGAGCTGATAGCCCAGATATGGTCGCCGAACTGAAAAACGATACCCGCAAGCTTGCCTCAACCCTGCGACACGCCCGCAGTCAAGCGATTGCCCGACGGCAAGAGGTGGCCGTGATCCTCGACGTCCAGCAGCGTACGTACCGGACGAGCGGGTTGAAGGACATTCACCGGTTGTCGTCGGCCCTGAACTTAAAGCTGCTGACGGCTGAGTCTGAGCTCTCGAGTGACAAAGTGGGCGCCGTCCGCTTCTTTGCCGATGGCAGTT
>JAOTYM010000229.1 GCA_029861845.1 Gammaproteobacteria bacterium
AGATACGTCACCGGGAGATTATTATACCAGTGCACGTAAAACTACGCCGCAGCATATCGAATTCGTCCAGAGTTGAAATGCGAGATTTAGAGCGAGCCATCCCCAGCCCCGTCATGACAAACATACGTACCGTCGTGGGGTCCATGCAGATTATTTCACTTGGCGGGTACAAGCGCACCGCACTCAAGTCAAAGCCGTTGGTACAGATGCGCTGTACTTAAAGTTGAAAAGGTCTGAGCTATTTAGCCAGACTACTACTGAACGGTGTGGTCCGGAACGTCTAAACAGCCGACGCAACCAGAGGATTAGACGTAGGGGAGCTCACACACTCACGCAGCACAGCGGTGGCATATACGCCACGGTCGAGACGCATGTTTAACTTCAGCGTATCATGCGAATCGAACTCCCAACGCAGTTCCTGAACATGGACCCGCAGCGCCCGTCTCTCTTGCTTCATTCCCACCCGTGCTAGTCCTTGCAGCAACAACGGGTATGCGTTCACTGCACTGTCCTCTACTTGGCTCGCCATATCGCTGACGGGTCGGGCACCTGCTCCCCACCGTGCCCCGCTAGGGTGCACATCGAAACATCGCAAACGTTGAGCCAAGCCTGTCTCTTCGCCACTGTATTGAAAATAACTGCGAGATCCACCTAACAATACTGCTTCTCCCGGAAGCAACTTGTTCCAGCTACCGTCTTGCACTCTTGCGGACAAAATCTGATTGAATAGAAAGGACCGAGCGGCGGACAGATAGAAGCCACGACGTTGTCTGTTTCGAGTCGGTTTGGCGCCGGAGAACAGGGCGAATGCCCTGGAAAGATTATCGGAGCCAAACCGTTGCTCACCAAAATAATTCGGCACCCCCTGTCGACTCACTTGCGGCAATCGTTGCTTGAGCCACGCCAAATCTCCGCGTAATTGTCGAACAACGATACAAAACCAGTTAGAATGATGGGCTCCACGCTTAAGCTTACGCCGATGGCGGGTCGCCTCGATCACCCGGATGCGCGGCGAGTCAAAGTCAGACCACAGTGGTGCGTTCCTGCCCGCAAGTCTCACGCTGAACCACTGATATGCGACGGCGTTACGGTCTTTCAACCCACAATAGCCAATGTCCACCAGAGGAACCGCAGCAAACTGCGCTAACAAACGTCCAACTTCCGCAGTGTTATACTGTTCCTTTCGGATCAGCAACAAAACGTGGTCCCCCTTGCCCTCGGGCTCAAATCCGAGCTCTTCACGCACTTCAAAATCTGCGGGGAGAGTTTTTATCATCCCAGTGGTGCGGGGCGGTCCAGCGCTGTGAGCCAATCGTTGGAACCAATCCGGAGCAGGGAGATCCAGCTCAGACATGCAGTGCCCTGGGTTTAACAGTGAGTTACTACGATAACTATCCATCACACCTCAGATGCCCCCAAACTCTCCCAGCGACCGACTAAAGTGGATCATAATCCCGGTGGCCATGATTGTTGCTACGGGTGCGGGTGTATGGCTGGGGCTACGTACAAATGATCGCGCAATTCAGACGGACGACTTGAGCGCCACAGTTTTGAGCCCGGCAAAGCAGCTAAGTTCGTTTTCTTTGATAGATCATCACGGTCAAGATTTTACCTTGGAGAATCTAAAAGGACGGTGGAGCTGGTTGTTCTTCGGCTATACATCTTGTCCAGACGTTTGCCCCAACACCATGAGTTTGCTAGACACGGTGGTGGGTAAAATCGCACAGCGGCATTCGAAGGAACACCAGGTTGTGTTCGTGTCAGTCGATCCAGAGCGCGACACCATAAAGGTGCTCAGTAAATATGTTCCCTATTTCAACGAATCCTTTGTCGGCGTAACAGGAGAAACTGATGAATTGAACAAGTTTGCCGACGAGCTTGGGATCCTCCGCGTTAAAATAGAAGCCGATCAAGGCTCAGGTTATCTTGTCGACCATACCGCGTCGATCTTACTTATCAATCCTTTAGGGCAACTCCAGGCACTATTCTCACCGCCACACGACGTCCTCAAGTTGGTCAACGACTTTGGTAAGATCACTGACCAAATCAAGCTATAAGAAATTTACCGCCGAGAAACTACTTAAGTGCTACCGCTAGTATTAGAACCGGAGCAACTGGAGCAAAACTTGGGGCGCGATGATTTGCTCATCGTCGACTTGTGCCGCCCCCAGGTGTACAACCAAGATCACATCCCAGGAGCTGTTCACTTGGAATACGCCAGGCTCGTGCTCGGGCAAACTCCCGCGCCCGGCCTATTGCCTACCAAGGCTGAGCTCGAGGTGACGTTTTCAGGCCTTGGACTCACACCACAGCATCACGTGGTGGCCTACGATGACGAAGGCGGCGGCCATGCGTGTCGATTACTGTGGACCTTGGACCTCATAGGCCATAAACAAATGTCCCTACTCAATGGTGGGTTGCACGCTTGGGTTAACGAGGGACATCCACAGTCGGGTGGCAGTGTCGAGAAGCTCGCGGGATCCGATTATTCCGTTAGCATTGGTGAGCATGCTGCCGCTGATCGCGACTACATCATGCAGCACCTCGACGATCCTCAAGTGATCCTGTTGGACGCCCGCACTCCCAACGAGTATGCAGGCATTGACGTACGCGCCCGGCAGGGTGGACATATTCCCGGCGCGGTGAATCTCAACTGGTTGGAAACCTTGGATCAATCAGGCAACTTGCGGCTTAAACCCGATGACGAGTTACGTGACATGCTAGATGCGCGACAGGTGACGCCGGACAATGAGGTCATCACCTACTGTCAAACCCATCATCGCTCTTCCCATAGCTATATCATGCTAAAGCACCTAGGATATCCCCGAATCAAGGGCTATGCGGGGTCGTGGTCTGAATGGGGCAATCATCCAGACACTCCTACCGAAAAGTAGATCCAATTGGTCATTTACTCGGACCAGAGACCATTGCTGTCAACAGATAGCAGTCGTGAGAGTCTTTAATTCATATGATTGTCATCCTCCAGCCGGACATTGAACAAGATGGGCCAGAGGCTCGTCATATCCTGGCCTTTCTAAACAACAAACCCGGCATCGCTCCTCAGGTGCATGAAGTAGTCGGCTCGCAACAGCGCCTCACAGAGATCTACCTGGTGGGCGATACCTACACCCTAGACCAGGCCGAAATAGAAAGCCTACCCGGCGTAGAACGTGTGGTGCGCGTGTCCCGCGAATACCGAATTCTCGGGAGACATAGGGAT
>JAOTYM010000230.1 GCA_029861845.1 Gammaproteobacteria bacterium
TCCAAGTAACTGGAAGGGGGAAACGATGGAAGAGCGAGGCTATTCCCTTGCCGAGAGCGGCGCGAAGGCCGAGATTCTCAAGGTCCCACCACAATCAATCGAGGCTGAACAGTCCGTCCTGGGCGGCCTTATGCTCGACAATCGTTCTCTAGATCAAATAGCGGACAAATTGGTTGCCGATGACTTCTATCGCAAGGAACACCGACTCATATATCGAGCGATCAGTAGGTTATGTGAAGAAAACAGCCCGGCCGACATTGTTACCGTGTCTGAGCAATTGGAAAACAGCGGTGAACTCGAAGATGTCGGCGGCCTCGCCTATTTGGGGGCGCTGGCGAAAAATACGCCAAGTGCTGCGAATATCGGTGCGTACGCAAATATCGTACGAGAGCGTTCAATATTGAGGAACCTACTCAGCGTAACCGGTGATATCAGTCACCGTGTCTACGATCCTGAGGGGCGCAATGCAGTTGAGATTTTAGACTACGCGGAGGGTCGTATTCTCTCAATCAGTGAGCAGGGGGCTCATCAGCGTGGTGGCTTTCAGCCGATCCAGCATCTTTTGACGTCGGCCGTTGACCGCATTGATACGTTATACCGCTCCGATAAGTCTATTACCGGTGTGCCAACCGGTTATGCTGATCTCGATGAGATGACCTCCGGCCTGCAATCCTCTGATCTGATTATTGTTGCGGGGCGGCCGTCTATGGGTAAGACTTCGTTGGCGATGAATATCGCCGAGAATGCAGCGGTCGGTCACGGGTTACCGGTCGCAATCTTTAGTATGGAAATGCCCGGTGAGCAATTGGCGATGCGCATGATGGCTTCTTTGGGGCGTATCAACACTCACAAAGTTCGTACAGGCAAGCTAAACGACGAGGATTGGCCTAGATTGACATCGGCTATCAGTCTGCTTTCGGAGGCGCCTATATTTACAGATGATACACCGGGAATAACGCCGATGGAGCTGCGCGCCCGCGCCCGCCGACTAAAACGAGAGCATGGCCTTGGGCTCATTATTGTCGATTACTTGCAGCTGATGCAGTCGACAGAAGGAAATGAGAATCGTGCAACGGAGATCTCCTATATAACGCGTGCGCTTAAGAATCTAGCGAAGGAGCTAGATGTTCCATTGATGGCTATGTCGCAGCTCAATAGAAGTTTGGAGCAGAGACCGAACAAGCGGCCAGTGATGTCAGACTTAAGAGAGTCGGGTTCAATCGAGCAGGATGCGGATGTAATCTTTTTCATTTACCGTGACGAGGTTTATAACGAAGACAGCGTCGAGAAGGGAACGGCGGAGATCATTATCGGCAAGCAAAGAAACGGGCCGACCGGCACGATCAGGCTTACATTCTTAGGACAGTATACTAAGTTCGAGAACTATATCGGTGGCGATATCGGCGAGGCCTATGGATGACCAGGCCGGTACGCGCACTGATTGATACTCAAGCCCTCAGCCACAACCTCAAGCAAGTTCGCGAGACCGCGCCTAATTCAAAGGTCATGGCCGTGGTCAAGGCCGATGCTTATGGGCATGGACTGGCCGCGGTCGCCAACACCCTGACACAGGCGCATGCCTTCGCGGTGGCCAGTTTCGATGAGGGCCTTGTTCTGCGGAATGCCGGCGTTGCTCACCCTATTTGTCTACTAGAAGGATTCTTCGATGAGCAAGAGCTAAATCTGCTAAACCACTATCGATTCTCGTCTGTGGTGCACAACTTCGTGCAGTTGGAACAACTGGAGCGCTGGCAAGGCTCGAGCCCGGTTGATGTTTGGTTAAAGGCAGATACCGGTATGAATCGCATCGGATTTGTACCTGGTGAGGTGCCCGATGTCCTGGCGAGACTGCAAAAGTGCAATGCGGTTGGTCGCGTCCGTCTAATGTCACACTTGGCACGGGCTGATGACCGTACCGACAAGGTGACGCAAGACCAGATAACACTATTCACGCAACTGGCGACGGGGCGGGAGTTAGAGTGCAGTTTGGCGAATTCCGCCGGCGTAGTGGCGTGGCCACAAAGTCATTTCGACTGGGTGAGACCCGGAATCATGTTGTATGGCGCATCTCCAGTGGAAGGGGATAGCGCCGCCGAGTTGGGATTGCATCCGGTAATGACGCTTGCCAGTCAGCTAATTGCCGTGAATTATCGACGTAAAGGTGATTGTGTTGGTTATGGTGGTGAGTGGGTTTGCCCAGAGGACATGCGGGTCGGCGTCGTCGCCATCGGTTACGGGGACGGTTATCCACGCCTGGCCTCAGCTTTAACACCGGTGCTTGTCAATGGTAAGCGGGTACCGCTAATCGGGCGTGTTTCTATGGATATGATCACGGTGGATCTACGTGGCAGACCCGATGCACAGGTTGGCGATTCGGTCGTGTTGTGGGGACAAGGTCTGCCGGTTGAGGAGATCGCAGCTCGTGCCGGTACGATAGCCTACGAATTGCTCGCACGCATGCCCAAGCGGGTGCCACGGGTGCAGGTTAACCGAGGCGAGGCATAACCAGCATGGCGGTTAAGACGAAGTCCGTATTTAGTTGCACCGAGTGCGGTGCGCAAGCATCTAAATGGAGCGGCCAATGTCCAGGGTGCAGTAGCTGGAACACGCTCGTAGAAACCGTCGCCGTCAGCGACTCGAATCGTAGCGGCCGGCTTCAGGGCCGCACCCCCACGGTATCTAGTCAATCTTTGGACACGGTGGCGCTGGATAGCGCTAGCCGATTTTCTACTGGCCTGGTAGAACTCGACCGCGTCTTGGGTGGTGGTATGGTAGTGGGATCTGTCGTTCTTATTGGCGGTGATCCTGGCATCGGCAAGTCGACACTGCTAATTCAGGCGCTGACTGCCATCAGCCAGAATGCGAAGGTGTTGTATATCACGGGGGAAGAGTCAGCTCAGCAGATTGCACTGCGTGCCGACCGGCTGGGCCTTAAGGGCGCTCAGGTTCGATTGTTGGCCGAGAATCATATCGAAACGATTCTGTCGTGCGCCGCGGCGGAGCAACCGCAGATGGTGGTCATTGACTCGATCCAGACGGTGTTTACGGAGTTGTTGCAATCCGCCCCCGGTAGTGTGGCGCAGGTCCGAGAGTCAGCGGCGCAGCTGGTTCGGTTCGCCAAGCATAATAATACCGGCCTGTTTCTTGTTGGCCACGTTACGAAAGAGGGAACCTTGGCGGGACCGCGCGTCCTGGAGCATATGGTAGACACGGTGTT
>JAOTYM010000023.1 GCA_029861845.1 Gammaproteobacteria bacterium
ATTCGAAATGATCTGGGATGGCCAGGTGCTCGAGCAGGAATACATGGTCATGGTTAAGGGCACCAAGAAGTACAAGGAGGCCCTGGAATTCCTGAAGTTTGCCAGCGCCCCGCAACAACAGGCAGGTCAGGCCAAATATATCAATTACGGGCCGCTGAGAAAGTCTGGGCTAAAGATTATCAGTCAGAACGAGCCCTTCTTTCATAACGGCAAGAACGTCATGCCGCATATGCCCAATACGAAGCAGAAACTGAAGATTAGCGTTGTTGCCGACCCGTTCTGGTGGGCGGATCACAGTGGCGAAATCTCAGAGCGTTTCACGGCCTGGATGGCTAAGTAATTAAAATATAATCTAAAGCAGTTATCGGGTGAGGGCAGACCTCACCCGATCTCTTTGTTCCACTACTGGTAGCTCGGTGCCATGGCGCTAGCCACAACCCAACCAGACGTGCTTACCACGGCGGATGGTGTCCCGCTTAAAGTTAGCATGCAACGGTCGTTGCGTCGCGCGCGCATCAAGGCATTCGCACTCGTGGCGCCGCTGCTCATCTTCATTCTAATCGCATTCGTTCTCCCCATCGGCGATCTCTTGCTCTACAGCATCGATGACCGGCAGGTCAATGCCGTTCTCCCCAGAACATTCGAGAACTTTGAGACCTGGGATCGAGAAGGACTGCCCGATGAAGAACTCTATGCGGCGTTGTTTGAGGATATCACCACCGCAGACAAAACAGCGCTGGGCCGATCCACCACGCGCATGAACTACGAGAAGTCTGGCTACAGCAGTCTCATGCGGTCAGCCAAGAGAAAGTTCAAGAAAATCGAGGGCCCACCGTACAAGGAACAAATGATTAAGGCCGACAAGCGCTGGGGCGATGCGAGTTATTGGCAAGCCCTCGGGGCCATGAAAGATGAGTACACGCTTGGCTATTACTTGAATGCCATTGACCGTCGATATGACGCCTTCAAGAACGTCGTGCTGCAACCGGAAGATCGGCGTGTTTATTTGTTTCTCTGGTGGAGAACGTTATTAGTCAGCTTCCTCGTCACCCTATTCTGCCTGCTGTTGGCGTATCCGGTTTCACACCTGCTGGCGACGATACCGCTGCGCTATAGCAACCTGCTGATGATATGTGTGCTGCTACCGTTTTGGACGTCGCTGCTGGTCAGGATAACGGCATGGATTGTCATGCTCCAGCAGCAAGGCGTTATCAACGACGTGCTGGTGGCCTCGCACATCATTGGCGATGACAGCCGTCTACCTATGATGTTCAATATGACGGGCACGATCATCGTCATGGTGCAGATATTGCTCCCGTTCATGATATTGCCACTCTATAGCGTCATGAAGACGATCCCGCCAAGTTATATGAAAGCGGCCATGAACCTGGGGGCGACGCCGTTTAGGGCATTCATCAGGGTCTATATGCCACAGACATTTCCTGGCGTGGGAGCGGGCGTGCTACTGGTATTTATCGTCGCGATCGGCTATTTCATAACCCCGGAGTTGGTGGGCGGCAAGGATGGCAGGTTGATTGGCAATCTGATCGCCTATCATATGAAGACAACCTTGAACTGGGGCCTGGCCGCTGCCATGGGGGTGTATTTGTTGGCGGCGACCTTCGTGCTTTATTGGATCTACGACAAGCTTGTCGGCATCGACAAGATGAAGATGGGTTAAAGCGATGGCCGCTCCTCTATATGCAACCCCGCTTGAAAAGATATGGCACTACACGTATTTGGTCATATGCTCGCTTGTGTTGTTTTTCTTGGTCGCACCGCTTGTTGTCATTTTGCCGCTTTCCTTTACGGCCGAGCCCTTCTTGAGCTTTACACCCGGTATGATTGCGCTGGAACCCGAGGCCTTTTCCACCAGGTGGTACCGATACATGATCGGCGATTGCTCCGATCCGGGGTTGACGACCCCCTGCGGCGACTGGTGGAAGATCGGCACCGTAAATAGTTTGTTTATCGCCTTCTTCGCCACGCTGTTCGCGACAATCCTGGGTACCACCGCCGCGTTGGGGTTAAGCAAATCACATATGCCAGCGCGAAAGTTCATAATGGCACTATTGATTTCGCCACTAATCGTACCACTGGTCATCACGGCAGCGGGCATGTTCCTGTTTTATGCGAAATACAAACTGGTAGCCACCTTCACCGGCGTCATCATCGCCCACACTGCTTTGGGCATCCCTTTCGTCATCATCACCGTAACCGCAACCTTGGTCGGATTCGATCAGAGCCTGGTTAGAGCGGCGGCCAGCCTAGGGAGCGACCCCGTTAGGACTTTTTTCAAGGTTCAACTCCCGTTGATCACGCCGGGGGTCATATCGGGCGCCCTATTCGCCTTTATCACTTCGTTCGACGAGGTAGTAGTGATTCTGTTCCTTGGTGGCCTCGAACAACGCACATTGCCACGTCAAATGTGGGCCGGCATACGCCAAGAAATCAGCCCAACTATCCTGGCGGTGGCTACGTGTCTTGTGATTCTGTCTATCGCTTTGCTCGTGGCGTTAGAGCTGCTGCGGCGACGAAACGAGCGACTGCGCGGCGTCGCACCAGCTTAGACGGAATGTGAGCCAGCCCACTGGCCCACGGCTCGAATCGCGCCATCAGGTCCCTCCCGTGGGAGCTGTTATTATTCCCTCGTGATCCAGGCAAGCCGCTCAAACAGCTTGGCCGCTGTCGTGTCGCCACACTGAGTGGCAGGACCTTACTTATGATGAGGATTCTTTTTCTCGTTCTTGCCTGGCCGCTGATCATTCTTGCGATTATCGTTTCATTCGATTGGGTCAGGGACGAGTTTTTCATTACTGCGGAAGAAAAGCGATTAGCCAACAAAGTCCAAACCCCTAAATATCCTTCAGTGGGGTTACAGGCGGTGGAGCAATACTCGGCGCTGCCCAAGTCTGAACGGGTTTCAGTGAAAAACAGCCTGGAGTCAACACTGATATCGACGAAACAATGGCTACAAGATCTACAGGAGTCGCACCACAGCGTCATTTGCCTCGGCGAAAACCATGAAGACTCTACTAGAGAATTCTTGGCGGACCGATTCTTTGCGAATATTAAGGTTCACACCCTGCTCTTAGAGGCCACGCCCCGTGAAATGGTACGGATTGACCGAGAGATCGAACGTGGCGAAGCCTATGTTCCCCTGCTCGAGGCCGATATTGCCAAGATCATTCGCGCCGCCAAGACTCTGAACCCAGGCCTTGTCCTTGAGGGAATTGAGGAAACGAAGGAACAAGAAAAATCCCGGGAGCGCAAGGGAGAAAAAACCTTTCGCGATGATTCTATCCTCGTAAATTTCTGGGAGACATTCACCCCCGGGGAGCTGCATGTCGCCCTCTTCGGCGCCCTACACTGCACAAACCAACCAAATTGGCTTTTCGAACGGCTGCGCCTACATGCACCACTACTGGTAGCCGATAGAATGTTGAATATCCGTGTTATTGGTGAGCATCAAGACGGGCTCTTGGAGGCGTTTGTATTTTTTATCGACGAGATCGGCATAGAGCGAGGGGATTTCGTGATTCCAAAAACGAGCCGACTGCATCCGCTTGTCTTGAAATGGTTCGCATTACTCTTGCCTGCTACTCTGGAACGGTTCCAGACTTTGGTCATCTTTCGTGAGCGCTAAGCAGTCGAATCATTTACACTTGGATTCGTGAATAATCTTCGCTGTTCTCTTGTTGTCCTAGTCATCATGGTTTCCATGGGCGTAGGCAAAGTTTATGCCAACGCCCTTGAGACCGCAGTGAGCCAGGGGAACGCGCTGGAAGTAGAACGTCTGCTTGACAATGGTGCAGATATCAATTGGAAACCCGCAAACGGTTTTACCGCATTGCATGAAGCTGTATATACCCGCCAAGTAGGGATTGCCTCATTGCTCATTCGTCGAGGCGCTGATGTCAGTGCCAAGGGCACGTACGGCGTGGTACCTCTGCACATGGTTAAGGACAAGGCAATCGCCGAGCTGTTGATTTCGAAGGGAGCGAACGTTAACGCTTGGGCAAAGAGTCGCGGTACACCATTACATTCAGCCGTGGCGCATAATGTCAAGGATATCGTAGCGTTACTCGTCGAACACGGCGCTAGTCACACGGCTAAAGACATATACGGCAGTACACCATTACACTACGCAGCCGGCAACGGGCGCGAAGAAATTGCGCAACTACTAATTGCAGCCGGTGCCGATGTCAATCTGACCAATGGTGATGGCTATACACCCTTGCACTGGGCGGCCGGAAATGGGCACGTGGCCATCGTCGATCTGTTACTCAGGAATGCCGCCGACACTGAGATCAAGAGTAGCGACGGCACCACCGCGTTAGAGCAGGTGGATACCAGTGGCCATCGAGAGGTCGTCGAACTACTCCGGCGGCATGAGGTTCAGGAATAATCCGTAGTGACTAGTCTGTGGCATCTAATGCCCGGCAGTCTGAGGCATTCCAGCCGATGGCCCAAGTCTGTCCGACTTCCAGTTTTGGTGCATCACTCGTCCGTGGCACCTTGATGATAAAGTCATCGTGTTGACACACGTTAACCCGCAATCGTGTGTGATCACCGAGATAAATCAGCTCCTCGACGCGCGCCTCGAAGCGATCGGGGCAAGTACCCTGGCGCGGGTTTATGGTCACACTCTCCGGCCGCAGCGATAACGTCGTGCGACTACCCACGCCACCGATATTGACAGCCAACGCCTCAACCAAGCCGCCACCGTCTATTTCTACCTTGCAATTGGCGCCATTGGTTTCCACGATCTTGCCCATTAGGCGATTGTTCTCGCCAATGAACTGCGCCACGAAGGCGTTTTCAGGCCTCTCGTATAGATCGCTGGGGCTTGCCAATTGCTGGATTACCCCCTCGTTGAAGACGGCAATCCGATCCGACATGGTCAACGCCTCGCTCTGGTCATGCGTCACGTAGACGATGGTCACGCCGATACTGTCGTGAATGTGTTTTAGCTCAAACTGCATTTGTTCACGCAGTTGTTTGTCGAGTGCACCGAGCGGCTCATCCATCAGTACTAGCTTTGGTTCATGTACCAGCGCGCGAGCCACAGCCACGCGTTGCTGCTGGCCGCCAGACAACTGTCCGGGCCGACGTCGGCCGAATGCGCTCAACTGAACCATGTCCAATGCACGTGCAACCTTTTGCGCGATTTCGTCTTTGGGAAGCTTGCGCGACTCGAGTGGAAAGGCCAGATTCTCTGCCACCGTCATATGCGGGAACAATGCATAGTTTTGGAACACCATGCCGATGTCACGCTTGTAGGGCGGCACATTCTTGAGCGACTGCCCAGCCAGCAGGACATCGCCGTGCGTGATGGCCTCGAACCCAGCTAACATCAATAGACAAGTTGTCTTGCCGGACCCAGACGGGCCCAGCATGGTTAGGAATTCGCCATGAGCGATGTCGAGATTGAGATCCTTGACGACCAACGTCTCGCCGTCAAAACTCTTTTGAACGCCGATAAATCTTACAATATGGTCGCTCTCTGCCGACATGACTCCGCCCCTAGTGTTGTGGTTTATTTGTGGCTGCCCGTAACGCCGCTGCTAGCACGCGTGCACAAGCGCGAATAGTAAAACGATCATAGCGTGCCTGCAAACCCGGCGCCTTATGTTGCAACGCATCAATGGGCCCACGCGCTGGCGCTCGCCTCAATCAGTAAACGCCTTGCGCTCCATTCGTATCCCTAAAACTGCCTGCGAGACAACCGCCGACAGCACGACGGCGCCACCGAGCAGGGTGAGCACGCTTGGGATCTCGTTGATCACAAGCCACACCCAAATCGGCGCCAGCACTGTTTCGGTAAGCGCTAACAACGCCACCTCGGCCGCCGCGATTAGCCGGGTTCCCATGGTAATTAGAATGAATCCGGCGCCAAACTGGGCGGAGCCCAGCAATACACACAAGATCAAGTCCTGTCTAGAGACCCAAAAGGTGTCGACCATAAATACAGAAATGATTCCGGCCACGACCCCGCCTAAGCAACTGGCGGGCACCATGTCTATCGCTTTTGACTGTCGGATTACGACTAACATGCCGACAAAAGACGCGACCACACCCAGCGCCAGAACATTGCCAAGCCAACGGCCGGTGACAAAACCATCGACGAACATGAGACCAATACCGGCCAACGCCGCTGCCATGAAGCACCAAGTTATCGCTCTCACGCGCTCGCCCAGCAACAGCCATGCCGCCGCCGCCGTGAAAAACGGTGCGGCGCTGATAATAAACATGGCATTGGCTACGGTGGTCAAGAGAATGGCAAACAAGTAACAGATCGAACCTAGTCCTAAAAACATGGCCACCAATAAACCGTTCACACCAATACTCTTGAATGGCTGAACGACGCGACCACGATAGCGGACAGCGAGGAATATCAGCAGCGTTACGACAAAGGAGGTGGCCCGATAGAACATGATTTGCCAACCGTCCGCTGTCTCGATGTGCCGCACGATTAGCCCGCCGGTGCTTAGACAGATCCCGGCGCATAGCACCATCAATACCCCCCGTGAATACGTGCTGTCCTTAGCCGTTGATTGAGTAGTTGTCATTGGTAATTCTGTGTCCGCGTACGTTTGCTACGAGCAACAGAGCGCTCTGGCGATATGTAGCCCTGCCGTCCTCAGGCGTTACGGTAGATTAAAAGGGGCGGACGCCCCTTTCTAGTTCGCTCTGTTTCGAATCGCAGTCAATGTACGATGTGGTGTAATCGCCTCCGGATCAACCATGAGTTCCAGTAGTGCGGGCCTTTTAGCGTTCACTGCACGCTCAAATGCGGCAGGAAAATCACCCGTTCTTTCGACTCGCTCGCCGTAGGCACCATACGCCTTTGCCAACGCGGCAAAGTCAGGGTTACGCAAATCGGTAGCGATCACTCGGCCCGGATACTCACGCTCCTGATGCATACGGATAGTCCCATACATACCATTGTTTACAACGACAACGATAATGTTTAGTTCATACTGCACAGCCGTTGCGAGTTCCTGCCCTGTCATGAGAAAACAGCCATCACCCGCAAAACATACTACTGGCCGATCCGGATAAAGCGACTTAGCTGCAATTGCCGCCGGCGTACCGTAGCCCATGGAACCTGCGCTGGGTGCAAGTTGCGAACCAAAGGTTCGATATTGAAAAAAGCGATGAACCCATGCCGTATAGTTCCCCGCCCCATTTGTTACGGTTGACTCGGCCGGCAGATGGTCACGCAACCAGGCGAGTACCTCATCTAATTGCACATCACCCGACCCATTTATAACAGAGATGTGTCTAAGGTAATCGTCCCTCGCTGCTTGCACTGACCCTATCCACGTAGGCGAGTCCATGGGCGCGAGCGCACGGGCAGCGGCGGCAAAGGCTGGCATACTGGCATTGATCGCCAAGCTGGGTTGATAAACTCTGCCCAGTTCTTCGACGCCGGGGTACACATGTATCAATGTCTGCTTTGGTGTAGGTATGTCGATTAACGTGTAACCACTCGTCGTCATCTCCCCCAACCGCGCACCCACCACTAGCAACAGGTCAGCTTGCTTTACGCGCTCTGTCAGGGCTGGATTAGTTGCAAGGCCTAGATCACCAATGTAATTGCCATGGGTATTATCAAATAAATACTGATAACGGAATGCGGCAATCACGGGCAAGTGATTCGCCTCAGCGAATAGCTTGATGTCGCTGCAGGCCTCAGGCGTCCAGCTGCTACTCCCTAAGATAAGGAGTGGTCGTTTCGATTCGGCCAATGCTCTATGAAGTGTCGCCATTTCACCCGCGCCTGGATGTATGTACACGCGCTGATAGGGTTTGGCATCGCTAACTTCGACCACTTCGGTCAACATATCCTCAGGTAGCGCCAGCACGACAGGCCCTGGCCGTCCGGACGTGGCTGTATAAAAGGCACGACTGATATATTCAGGAATACGCGCCGGATCATCGATCTGTGCTACCCATTTGGCCATCTGCCCATACATACGCCGGTAATCGATCTCCTGGAATGCCTCTCGATCCGTCATATCGCGTGCGACCTGGCCCACCAACAATACGAGTGGGGTCGAATCTTGAAACGCAATATGAACACCCGCGCTTGCGTTAGTGGCACCAGGACCGCGCGTGACCAGACATACCCCCGGCGTTCCCGTCAACTTTCCATAGGCATCGGCCATCATGGCAGCCCCACCTTCCTGACGACAGGTGATTAGACCGATTTCGGGCACATCGTAGAGCGCATCCAGCAAGGCAAGATAGCTCTCGCCGGGCACACAAAACGCGCGTTCGACACCATGTATGCGTAATTGTTCAGCGAGAACTTGGCCGCCGCTTCGTTTACGGGATTTCGTCGGCATGCATCCCGTCCCAATGGTAGAAGTCTTTATTCTTCACAGTTCTCTAAGTCGTTCAGCAGTGATTTCGACTGGGGACTAATGACAATCGATAGTATAAATCAATACGGGCAACGATTATTACCGCTTGGACCGGCCTAACCGCGCGAGATCTTTATCCATTTCATCGCGAACCATAGTGTGGGTGAGATACGCAGATATTGGCGAGGCGCGCGGTGGTACTGGCACGTAGTGTGTTTGCTCATTAACCGGGGTGGCCTCACTTTTGGTCATACGGTAGATCGCGAATACGCCGATGGCGGCATGTATCGAGCCCAACCACCAAAAGAAACCACTTGATCCGATGACGGACATGAGCACGGACGCGAGCGTAGGACCGAAGATTGCGCCTGCGCCACCAACAAAAACAAGCGTGGCACTGGCGGCGACCATTTGCGAAGGTTCCAAATGATCGTTGGTGTAGGCCAAACACAGTGAATACAGTGGCAACGACATACCACCAAATAGACACATCAACACAAGCAACGCCAAAGTAGAATAACCAGAGACAGGAATCGCAGCAAACGCGACGATCGCAGCCACAAAGGTAACAATCGTAATGATTCGTCGACGGTCAACGCGATCGGATAAATGACCGATGGGCCACTGCAGTAGGACACCTCCTAAAAACGGGGCCGCCATAAAGTAGGAGATCTCCCCTAGCGAGAGCCCTATATTGCGCGCATAGACTGCACCCATACCAAACGCGGCGCCGTGAGCGATGCCAGTGCCGAAGGCCCCGAATACCCCCAGCGGCGAGATCTCATACAGCCGCTTTACCCCGACGTGGGATGGCGCTGAGAAGTTCGGTGCCGCGAATGCAGTCAACGCAATCGGTACCAACGCGGCCGATACCAGTACGGACACGAGGATAAAAAGTTCGAATCCCGCCGGGTCAGCTACGTTAAGTAAGAGCTGACCACTCGCGAGACCGCCCAACATAATGACCATATATACAGACAACAGTTGACCGCGCGTCTCATTGGTGGCGCGGTCATTGAGCCAACTCTCTGCCACGACGTACAGCCCAGCGTAGCAGAAGCCTGTCACTATGCGCATGGCCGTCCACGCCGTCGGCGTAATAAAGATCGCATGCAGGAGTACCGCCGCCGATGCCATAGACGCCAATGCCGTAAACACACGGATATGCCCTACGCGTTGTACGAGCTTGGGGGTCAAGCTTGACCCAAGCAAGAAGCCAACATAATAACCGGACATGACGAACCCGGTGGTTGCCGTCGCAAAGCCTTCCACGGTTGCGCGCAAACCCAGTAACGAGCCTTGCAGCCCGTTGCCAAGCATGATCATTGCAATACCGAGGAACAGTGCCCAGGAGGCTACGATTACTGTGCGCATGAATTGAACAATGCCTTACATCGAGAACGCCGCCGCGATTCTGCCCTACTACCCTCTACACCGGCAAACGCTTTTTGCCGTCGCTTGCACTTCAAGCTTTAGCAGGTCACGGTCAACCAGCCAGCTTTGTAGCTAGTCCTATCTATAAGGACGTGCAAATTCCCAACCGGCAAGCAAGCGTGCCAGCGGTAGTGATAGCGATCAGCGGCTAGGGCGCCGCGATGTCATTGAGCGTCCAGTCGTAGCCGTCATCAGAAATCTTCATCACTGTCGCTAGCGCTTTCGAAAGGTCTGCACTGGCGTACTGCCGTAGATGTTGGATTACACCCTCGTCGCTGTCACCAAAGTCTGTCTGAAACCAGATATAGATGCTGGACACAACTAACATGCGTCCGTTTACTGTGACCCCGCGGGGGTGATTGATGTACTCAGCCGCTGCTTGGTCGAGCAGCGTTGAGATCGCAGCCGCCGTGAACGCGATAGGCTGAAGATTGGGGCAACCAATGGCCGCGCAATTCACCGCGTAATGAATGCGTGGATCTTTCCAGATCGGCCGCAAGATACGGTGCTCGATGTCATCGAGCGTCAGCTGTTCGGCCTCTACCGTGACAAGTTTCTTACCCCAGGGGCCGGACGAAAATAGTCCTGACTTGATATCACGAATACTTCTTACCGGGTAGCGGCCTAGAACGACCTTCACCGTTAGCGCATTGTAAAGATTAACCCAATAGGCTAGCTGCTCCTGGCGGTTAAACTCACTAATAGGTATCTGCGCAAGTCCATTGATATACGTCTGCAGGCTCGCCCGGCTCGAGTCACTGACCTGCCCGTAGGCGATACGGTTGACCCCGCTAACATGAGACTGCACGTGTTTATTTAGAAATCGACCCCACCTTGTATGATCGATAGATCGTGCATCGTTCGGGTTGTGGGCCGTCCACTTCTCCCACAATTTGGGCTTAGGGGCGGCAACCGCCTGCGTAGCCGTGATTGCCTGAATCAGTAGACACGCCAGAGTGAGCCCATAAAGATAGCGTTTTTGCATGTCAGTTTTCCGGCAGAGGAGATGGCCGACAAACTACGACAGTACGCCGAACTTCGCATTCATGAAATCAACTTAAACGCAAATATTGGCGCCAGCCCGGTTGAAACGTTGACCTCAATCGAGGCCTTCGCTACCGAGGTTATGCCGCACTTCACGAACGCCTCCGAGGTCGCTGTTAGTCGCCGCTCGCAGCTAGTCAAAACCCCGCGACTCACCCGCAAAAACACGTCGAACCATGGGTTCGAAGAATTCAAGCGTTAGGGTGTCGTATTCCGGGTCAAACGACGATTGATCCCAACGCGCACAGAAGTCCACACACGCTTGGTAGTACGGGTGCTCCCGAAATTGTTCGCGCCCGTCTCGATCCTTACCAATATGATGATAGTAGTAGTAGCCCTGGAAAAGACCGTGATGGAGGATGACCCAGTAGTTTTTCTCGCTTACGAATGGTCGCAATATGGCCGCCGCGATCTGACTGTGGTTATCGGGTGCTAGCATGTCGCCGATATCATGTAGCAAGGCACACACTACAGTCTCCTCATCTGCACCGTCTCGATAGGCCCGCGTGGCTGTTTGTAACGAATGCTGATAGCGATTGATCTTTAGGCCATTCGTGGGACCATCCATTCTCTTTAAGATATAAAGCAAATTGTCCGCCACTTTGGCACGATCTTCGCCCTTAAACTGCTCTAGGAACTCGTAATCCTCACGTGTACCCTCGCTCATGCTTGTGAAACTCACCGTTTCCATCATCGTTGCTCTCAACCACTGGGAAATGTGCGCCACAGAGTACCGATTAGCGTCGAGACAAGCAATCTCGACTACGGCGAAGCATCCGTTCGATGGCATAATCCGGCATCCGCCTACAGCTACATAAGGGAGGGACAGTGCCGTTCGAAAAATCCGAATACCTCGAGCGTATTGGAAAGACCAAGAAAAGCATGGCCGATCAAGGGGTCGATGTGTTATTGGCTACCAATCCTGCCAACATGAACTACCTCACCGGTTACGATGGTTGGTCTTTCTACGTACATCAATTGGTGGCGCTAACGCTGGATTCCGATGAACCTATCTGGATAGGACGCGGTATGGATGCCAACGCGGCCAAGGTAACGACCTTCCTCAATCACGACAATATCCTGGATATCCCGACGATTATGTACAGACACCCGTTAAACATCCCATGGACTATGCTGCCGATTTTCTCAAGCAACACGGTTGGCACAAGGGCACCGTCGGGGTTGAAATGGACAGTTATTATTTTACGGCTGCGTGCTACGAATCGCTGAAACGTAACTTGCCCGATACCGTTTTCAAAGATGCCACAACACTGGTGAATTGGGTGCGCGTCATCAAATCTGCACAAGAAATCGAATACATGCAGCAAGCCGCTCGCATTATCGAAAAAACGATGCAGGTTGCCGTCGATATGGTGCGCCCAGGTGTTCGTCAATGCGATGCCGCGGCTGCCGTATACCAAGCTAAGATCTCCGGCACTGAGGAATATGGGGGCGACTACACGGGTCTCTGTCCGATGTTACCCACGGGGATTGGTACTTCGACGCCACACTTAACCTGGACCGACCAACCGTTCGTTAACGGTGAGGCAACCATCCTTGAGCTGGCCGCGGCGCGTCGTCACTATCATTGCCCGATGGCACGTACGGTACATCTCGGCAAGCCACCGAAGAGACTCGTCGATACAGCAGCAGTCGTGGTGGAAGGTCTGAACAATGCGCTAGCAGCGGCCAAGCCAGGTGTTCAGTGCCAGGAGGTCGAAGCCGTCTGGCGCGAAACCATCAAGAAACACGGCATCATCAAAGAATCACGCATCGGATATTCAACCGGGCTTAACTATCCGCCTGATTGGGGAGAACATACGCTGAGTCTGCGTCCAGGCGACACAACGGAATTGCAGCCAAACATGACCATACACATGATCCCGGGTGTTTGGCTTGATGACTGGGGAATCGAAATCAGCGAATGCTTCCGCGTAACCGAATCCGGCTCGGAGACTCTAGCTAATTTTCCGCGTGAACTATTCGTAAAGGAATAGACCTAGTGCTCTCGCAGCAGTCGTCCGAAACCGGATATCGGATTGTTATAGCCCGCCAATCGCAATGCTTGCCAAGCTAGCGCCTGATTGCTGCTAAGCACTGGTTTGCCAAGAGCTTGTTCTAGTCGGTCAATCACGTCGACCGCGCGCACTGCAGTACATGAAATGAAAATGCCATCAGCATCGGACCGATCGATTTCTCGTGCGGCGGCATAGATCGCCTCGGTCGGTATGCGTCCCATGATCACATCGTCTTCAAGATTGAAGCTATTTACACTAAGTACGGTAATCCCATTCTCCTCGAGAAACCGTCGCATCGGTTGATTGACTTCGTCGATATACGGGGTCAACACCGCAATGCGCTTTAAACCGAGTTTCTCAAAACCGGCGAGTGCTGCCGTAATCGGCGTGGTACAGGGGATACCTGGGCGCGCTGCCTGAATATTCTTCACTATATTGTCGAAACCGATTGCTACCGTGCCCGAGGTACAACAATAAGCCACCACATCAATGTCTGCGCCGGGCAGGATCAACGAGGTCGCCGACGTCAGCTGTGGGGCCATAGTACGTAAATTCTCGACTGTACAGGGATTTATGTTGGCAATACGACTGACAAAAAATGCAGCGTCGGTCGGCAGTATATTTCGAAAATCTCGTTCAACCGTTTGATCTGTCGCCAGTGCGATCAGACCGATCTTGAATGGGGAAGCATGCTTATCCAACTCATACTCAACCTCCACCGGCACCGTACAACCCTGATTGACATTCGCTGCTGTAGCCATTCGACGCCTCCGACTCACCGAATCGTGACTATACCACTGGTTTCACGATACCCTAGCCGCTGTTCTCCGCACCGGCAACGTCTTAACACGAGTAAGTCATGTCGTCGCATATTACGCCTGATCTGCTGACCACCAAACCAAACACGAAACCGGCCTCGCGCAAGATCACGGTCCTTGGGGCCGGTATTGTCGGTATTGCCAGTGCCCTCTACCTACAGCGCGACGGTCACTCGGTTACCGTCATCGACCAACAGGGCCCCGGGGAGGGTTGTTCTAAGGGCAATGCGGGCATCCTCGCCACTGAGTATATGTCCCCACTGGCAACACCGAAAACCATGCGCCAGGTACCAAGAATGCTATTGGATCCCCGCGGACCCCTGTGCATTCGCTGGCGTTATCTGCCGCGCCTACTGCCCTGGCTTTTACGTTTCATGGCGTGTGCGAGACCCAAGACGGTGGCGGCTAACGGCCGTGCGCTTGCGGCATTGCTGACTGGCTCGCTCGATGCTTATTGGCCGTTGCTGGATCAGGCGGGTGCCCACCCTTTGGTTCATGCGAACGGTTGGGTTTACGCCTACGAATCCGAAAAGTCATTTGTGGCTGACCGTAAGGAGCGCGAATTACAGCGCCAGCATGGGACAAACGTGAAGGAACTGACGGATAGCGAGCTTCACGAGCTCGTGCCCGCGCTGAGCCCGCGCCTGCGACGAGGAAGTCTTTATCCCGATGCCGCCCATTCCGTCAATTCATTTCGACTCGTGCAGGTTCTGGCAGAAGACTTCCAGCGCCGAGGCGGGCTCCTACAACGCGCCATCGTGACTGATGTCGACGTCAGGGACCGGCATAGGATACGCGTGCTCACCGACGCCGGGCCATACGAAACCGATACTCTCCTAATCGCACTCGGCGCCTGGTCCGGCAAACTGGCCGCACGATTGGGAAGCCGCGTGCCGCTCGACACAGAGCGCGGTTATCACGTCATGTTGCCGAACCCTAACATCAAGCTTAAGCTGCCAATTAGTTTCACCGAATACAAGTTTGTTGCCACGCCGATGGAGCATGGTCTCCGATTAGCGGGTACCGTGGAACTCGCAGGATTGAACGCCCCGCCGAACTATAAGCGCGCACAGGTCCTACTTGATCATGCACGCGAGCTATTGCCAGGGTTAGACGCAGCCGGCCATACGACATGGATGGGGTTTCGCCCATCCTTGCCCGACTCGTTGCCGGTCATCGGACGATCGCCGCATCATGCAAACGTTTACTTCGCGTTTGGGCATCAGCATCTGGGGTTAACGTTGGCCGCGGTGACCGGTCGTCTTGTCGCCGATCAAATTGCTGATCGGGCAAGCAATATCGATCTGGCGCCCTACCGGATCGATAGGTTTTAATTCCACAAAATACAAACACTAATAATAACGAGGCCCACCTTAGATTGATGAGATTGCGCTCCGATCACACCCGCGGGGTGTTGATGGCCTTGGTCGGCATATTTGTACTGAGCCCGGACGCTCTAATTCTGCGATTGGTCGGCACGGACCGATGGTCGCTAATTTTCTGGCGTGGGCTGTTGACGGCACTCACCTTATTGGTCTGCTTCGTCGCTATCTATCGTCGTGATGTATTCAAATATCTTCGAGCTATCGGCAGATATGGCTTGCTTGGTGGTTTCATCTTTGCCACCAGTAGTATCTTGTTCGTGACGTCGATCGTACTAACGAGTGTCGCCAACACCCTAGTGATTATCAGCGCTGCACCGCTGTTTACGGCGATTTCAACTGGTATATTCCTGCATGAGCCGGTACCAGTGCGGACCTGGCTCGCGATATTCGCAACCCTCGTTGGCATCACGACGATATTTAGCGGCAGTTTGGGCGGCGGCACGCTGCTGGGCGACCTCTGTGCCATTGGCACCGCCATCGGCATCGCAGGCCATTTGACAATCGCGCGACGCGCACGCACCGTGAATATGGTACCGACGGTGGCCGTCGGTGGTCTCATCGCCGCGCTCGCAATCCTGCCGTTGGCGACACCAACTTCTATCGATGCGCAGGGTTTTCTATTAATGCTACTCCTGGGAGTCGTCGTGCTGCCGATCTCCACCGCGCTGATCGTGCTCGCTACTCGCTTTATTCCTGCGGCTGAGGTCAGTCTTATTATGTTGCTCGAGGCCATTCTCGGCCCGCTTTGGGTGTGGGCAATACTAAGTGAAGTGCCGACAATTCAGACCTTTATCGGTGGCACCATTGTGTTGAGTACACTGACCCTGCATTCAATAGCGAGCCTAAGGAAACAATCACAATAAGCCTAACGCTCTTTTTTGGCAAAATAAAAACCTGACCCAATCTAAGGAGCAAACGGAAGTGGAACTACCACAAACGCTACAGATAAGAAATGGCGAAAAGAAGACGCCGACATTTTCTGCCGAAGAAATGTCGGCGAGACTCGCTAAACTCAGACAGCATATGAACAAAAATGACATCGACACTGTTCTCTTTACGTCTTTCCATAACATTAACTACTTCGCTGGTTTCCTTTACTGCTCCTTTGGTAGACCTTACGGCCTCGTTGTCGCGCAGAATAGCTCGACATCTATTACTGCCAATGTCGACGGCGGTGAGCCGTGGCGTCGTGGATTCGGTGACAACCTTGTATATACCGATTGGCAGCAAGACAACTATTTCCGCGCCGTTAAACAACTTATCGCTAACCGCGGAACAATCGGTATAGAGTTTGACCACATGAGCATGGAAAACGCCAGAAAACTTCAGGCGGCCTTCCCTGACGTCGAATTAGTCGATATCGGGAAGCCGACTATGTTTATGCGCATGATCAAATCATCGGAAGAAATCGACCTCATCCGCGAGGGTGCACGTATTGCCGACATCGGCGGTGCCGCGTGTGTGGAAGCCCTAGCCGAAGGTGTGCCGGAATATGAAATAGCAAGACACGCAACCCACACCATGATTCGAGAAATCGCCAAAAGTTGCCCCAATAGCGTATTAATGGATACCTGGACTTGGTTTCAGTCCGGTATTAACACCGACGGTGCGCACAATGCATTAACTACAAGAAAGCTTCAACGTGGCGATATCCTCAGTCTTAATTGCTTTCCCATGATTGCCGGCTACTATACAGCGCTTGAACGTACGCTGTTCCTAGATTCGGCCACAGACAGAGAAATAGAACTTTGGGAGATTAACTGCCAGGTCCATAGGCGGGGACGGGAATTGATCAGGCCAGGTGTGCGCTGTTGCGATATAGCGGCTGAGCTCAATGAGATTTATTGTGAGCACGATTTGTTGCAGTATCGAACCTTTGGCTATGGACACTCGTTTGGGACGTTGTGTCATTACTACGGTCGAGAAGCTGGTCTTGAGCTCAGAGAGGATGTAGAAACGGTACTGATACCGAACATGGTCGTTTCCATGGAGCCCATGATCATGCTGCCCCAAGGTCTGGGCGGAGCCGGCGGTTATCGCGAGCATGACATTCTCGTGTTAAATGAGGACGGTGCTGAAAACATAACGAAGTTTCCGTTTGGCCCCGAACACAACATTATCAAAAAGTGACGCGTACCTTTTAGTGGGGTAGGCGACAATGACCAAAGAGAACGTGGCCAAAAAACCGCGCCGGCGCGAACCGCCACAATTTTCTCGTGCTGAGTTCGAGCAACGCGTCGAACGAGCGTGCAAACTTATGACAAGCGCGCGACTCGATGCGCTGCTTATCACCTCCGAAGCCAATATGGAATATCTCTCCGGCTTTGTTACCCAATTTGCGTGGAATACACCAACTCGCCCGTGGTATTTTGTGCTCACACGTACGGGCAAGGCGACCGCGGTGATACCCGAAGTCGGCCTTAGCAATTGGCGAGAAACCTCGTGGGTCAAAGACATCCATACCTGGCCATCGCCACGGCCCGAAAACGAGGGGCTTGACTTACTTAAGGACGTATTTTCCCGCGTGAAACGTAGGTATGGCCAGGTCGGGGCTGAACTGGGCGCCGAATCCCGTATCGGTATGCCGGTGGCGGATCTATTACGCCTCCAGCGATTGCTACGCCCGTTGTCCATGGTCGACGGATTTCATGTCTTGCGCACGTTGCGTCTCGTTAAATCACCGGCCGAGATTGCCCGCATCCGCCATATCTGCCAAATCGCCGCCGATACATTCGAAGCCCTGCCCGGGTTTATCGCACCTAATGACACCGAAAAAGACCTGGTGCGGAAGTTTCAGGCCGATCTACTGATGCGCGGTGCGGACAAAACCCCCTACACCGCAATTGGTTCAGGTCAAGGTGGCTACGAGAGCATCATCATGGGCCCGACGACACGACGACTCCGCAAGGGGGATATTTTTCTCATCGATACCGGCGCCCGTTTTGACGGTTATTTCTGCGACTTCGATCGCAATTACTCTATTGGTAAAACCTCAGATGAGGTGCGACGTATTCACGATCTTCTATTTCGTGCGACCGATGCTGGTATCAAGACGGCACGTCCCGGTAACACCGCGGCTGATGTTTTCAAAGCGCAAGCACGCGTACTCACCGATGCTGGTATCGAGCTCGGCAACGTTGGGCGTTTCGGGCACGGATTAGGCAAGGTGCTGACCGAACCGCCTTCCAACAAGATCGGTGATGAAACACCCCTTGTCCCCGGTATGGTATTGACGATAGAACCGAACGCCATGTATGGAGATGGCAAGATCCTCGTGCATGAGGAAAATATCGTGATCACCCAGGGTCGTGCAAAGTTGTTGTCGCGTCGTGCGCCACGTGACATCCCGATTATCACCTTCTAGCAGCCCGCGTCCAGATCGCCGACCTGCCCAGCCGCGGCAACTTCAACATTATTTCTCGACGAGGTTGACTTTGAGATTGTGGTGTTAGACATTGTCCTAGGCGTTTCCACTAACCTAGAATAACCGGAGACTCGGGGGCTATGGCGTTATTACATTGGAGTCCTAATCTCAGCGTCGGCATCGACTTCATGGATAACGATCACAAACAGCTCATGCTACTGATTAACGACCTTCACCACGCAGTTGGAGGCGGCAGCGCGACAGAAATAGTGACGGAAAAAATGGACAAGCTTATTGATTTTGCGCAACGACACTTTACTCGCGAAGAAAAAGAAATGGAAAAGAGCAATTATCACTGGTTCGAGCACCACAAGCGAATACACGAAGCGTTGATAGAAGAGATCGTCGAACTGCGCCAAGAGTTTGTGACTGGAGGTATAGAAATCGGGCCTGAAACAACAGACTTCCTGGAAAGTTGGATCGTTAGCCACATTCTTGAATCCGACAAACACCTGGGCGGGTTTCTCCAGGGACGATCGTCTCGATAGCCCAGCCTGAGCAGACGCCAGCCCTAAGCCAAATCAGCGCATGATTTTCGCTCGGCGCAAGCACTAGGATAGTGCGCACTTCTTTCGGGTATGGGTTGAGGTACTCGAACCCTTATTGGTGACGACAACGGAAGCAGCAACCCGGGTCCCATACTGCCCAGCGACAGTGACGCAGCAGCGCGTTGGCTATGATAGGACACGCAATTCTTTCGGGTACGGCGTGAGATATTCGAATCCTGTATCGGTAACGACAACCGAATCACCAACCCGTGTCCCATACTGCCCATCGACCGTGATTCCCCCATCGACAGCGAACGTCATCCCAGTTTGCAAACACGTTTGATCACCGCGTTTGAGTTCAGGCTGCTCGAGGAACGAGTAGCCAATGGCACGACCGGTTCGGTATCCAACCTCGAAACCAGCATCGCGATAAACCACCTCTGCTGCAAGATGAACCTGCTCGGCCGTGACGCCCGGCCTCATGGTACCCAGGGCGGCTAGCTGCGCGTTAATCGTTACTTCATAGGCGCGTGCCTGCTCATCCGACACCTCGGCAACAAAATACTCACGATCAAAACCAAGTTTGTATTGTTTAAAATTCGTGATGCCACAGTAACACAGGTATATTGGGTCACCGTGCTCGAGGCGACGTACGCTCGATCGACGATGCACAAAACAAGTATCGTGTCCCGACTGCAGAACCTGAAGATTATGAATGGTTGGAGATACAAAGCGATCTTCATCACCGGGCGAAAGAAATTCCGCCGCCTTGCGCGTACCGCCGGCAATAACCGCCAGCGCCACCTCATATTCCGGCACACCTACTGCAATAACCTGCTCCGCTGCCTGCGTCATTGCCACCGCCACCTGTCCAGCTTGTCGCATCACCGCTATCTCATCGGGCGATTTGATCATGCGCATCTCGCCTAGCATACGTGACCCATCGACGAACTTTGCGCTCGCAAATTCGCTACGCAAGAATTCCGAAACCAATGCCGGGATACGCAATCGCTCGATCGCGACGGAGGTTTGCCCATATTGGCTAAGCAACTCGCTAAGCAATGACATCCATTCTCCATCGATACCGTCTTCCCATTTCCGAATATCCTGGATCCAGGTCATGTTGCTCGCCATGCCAGATTCCATGAGCGGCGTAATGATTGCGCAATCACCCGCCTGCGGTACAACAAGGAGAGTCGGGCGACCAAACTCGACGCCTAAGTACCCCCAATAGCCGGAGACGTAATAAATAGAGTCGGGATCGCTTAATAACATGACGTCAACATGCTCGTCGGCCATGCGTCGTTGCAATTCAACCGCCCTATCTTCAAACGTACTCACAAAAGCGTCCTCACCCTACAAAACTCACGCGCTCTTTACAACGAGATCAAGTGGTGCCCGACTGAGGCGTTCACATCCCGTTTCGGTCACCCGCACGGTTTGTCCCAGTGTCATTGCCCGATTGGTGTCGCTATTCATCAATATCATGTGCAAAAAGAAGATCATGTTTGGTTCCGCCACAACTGGATTCCCGGTATAGAACATGGGCCAGTCCATCCAGGTGGGCGTATAAGTCGTACCCAAGCTATAGCCACAGGCATTCATGCGATGCGCCTTTAGCCCGGCTGTATCCATCACCCGCGCATGCGCATCAAAAACCTGGCCAATCGGCTGGCTCGGCTTGAGCGCTTCCAGGCACGCACTCATCGCGTCTATGCTGGCCTTGTGCATGTAAGTATGCTCACAGTCGGGCTCGCCAGTGATAAATGTGCGCATCAAACACGCATGGTAATGCCGATAGACACCGGCGAACTCGAGCGTCAGTTGGTCGTTATCCGATAGATGGCGCCGACCGGTAAAATAACGACACAGTAACGCGTTTTTGCCTGAACCAATAATGAACTCGTTACCCGGATAGTCGCCACCGCCTTGAAAAATGGCACTGTGCATAGCAGCGAGGATGTCGCCTTCGAACGCGCCTGGTCCAGTAAGCGCGATGGCCGCATCCAAGGCATCATCGGCGAGCTCTGCCGCGCGGCGGACGTAATCGATCTCCGCCGCACTCTTAATTAACCGCAGTCGACTAATCAGGTCAGAGGCATCCTCAAGGCTACAGAATCCATCCAAGGCGGTTTCGACCCGTCGCCAGTTATAGGCGGTCAGCCCATAGGCATCAAATTCGATCCCGAGCTTGCATCCCTTACAACCGTGCTCGGCGAGTATCGTACACAAGTCATCGGCGGGATTCTTCCCGGCCGCGTCGGCCCAAATACGGATATCCTCGATTATCGACGTGTGCTGGGCTTGTCGTAGATCGGGGGCTCGTGTAAGTAGCGTGATCTTACCGTCCGCGCCCAAATATAAACACTGAAAGAAACAGTAGCCAAACGTGTCATACCCTGTCAGGTAGTACATACTCTCTTGGCGAAAAATAAGTAGGCCATCGAGACCGCGCGCAATTAGTTGCGCTACCGTGGCCAGGCGTCGATTCGCCAATTCCTGCCTTTCGAAATGGATAGCCACAATCGCACCATGTTATTGTCCGACAGACAGTATACGCAATATACACGCACGCGTTGAAGCGGTAGCATGTTATAAGTTGTCCGGTGAGCACGACGGCTAGGCCCGGCCCGGTACAGAAAAAAGTGTAACTATCAGACTCGCTAGGAGATAGCCGATATTAGGGATCGGGGGTGTTACCGAAGATCCGTGATCAGGGGCTCGAGTACTAATGAATACGAAAGATCTCATCAGTATAGACATGATCAAACGGTTGGTGTCATTTGATACCACTAGTCGAAACTCGAATTTGTTGCTAATCGAGTATATCCGCGACTGCCTGGCGGACCTTAATATCGATTCTCATCTCACATTCGATGACGAAGGCAAGAAGGCCAATCTCTACGCCACCTGTGGCCCTCAAGACCGCCCGGGCATTCTGATGTCTGGGCATACGGATTGTGTACCTGTCGACGGGCAAGACTGGAACACCGATCCGTTCACGGTCCATGAACAGGAGGGCCGTCTCTATGGCCGCGGTACCACCGACATGAAGTCATTTATTGCCATCACGCTGGCTACCCTGCCGCGAATGCTGGAACGTGGTCTGAAGACGCCCATCCATCTGGCGTTTTCCTATGATGAGGAAATCGGTTGTATTGGCGTTCATCGGTTGATCGAACAACTAGATTCGATGCCGACAAAACCCAAGCTATGTTTCGTTGGCGAACCGACGAGTTTACAAGTGGTCACTGGCCATAAAGGGAAATACAGCGTTCGTTGTCATGTACATGGCCTAGAATGTCATTCGGCCCTCACCCATCAAGGCGTCAATGCCGTCGAGATCGCGGCAGAGTTAGTCACACTGTTGCGTAAGATAGGCCAACGTTTGGGCGAACAAGGTCCCTTCGACGAAGCTTTTGAGCCACCGTTTACCACTGTACACACAGGATTGATCCAAGGCGGCACCGCACTCAACATCGTACCTAAGAGCTGCTGGTTCGAATACGAGATACGAAACCTACCTGATCATGATGTAACGCCGCTGCTGGCCGAAATTAGAGATTACGCTGAACAACACCTGCTGCCAGAAATGCGTAAGGTGTCAGATCAGGCCGGATTCTCTTGGGAAACCTTGCCGAGCTACCCCGGTATGATCGTCGATGAAAACAGTGAAGTTGCCAACACCGCTAAAGGGTTGTGCGGCAACCCCAGCTCGGCCAAAGTGAGTTTTGGTACCGAGGGCGGGTTGTTTCAGATTGCGGGTATTCCCACTGTTGTCTGCGGTCCAGGTAGCATTAACCAAGCCCACAAACCGAATGAGTTTATTAGCCTCGATCAAGTTGCGCGAGGTGAGGCGTTTGCATCGCAGCTGATGGCTCGGGTCTGCCACGCATAGCAAGTTTCAATCAGGCATCGTCGTATGGCCAGACAACCAAAAGCGCCGCTAACTCGCGCCATGGTTTTCCCCGAATCCGAGCTACCAGACGCGAGTGCATTGCTTGCCGAGGGCCGACAACTCACCAACGGCACGTCCATTGGCCCCTGTCCGTTTCTCGTACAAAACGAAGTAAGCACCGAATTTGCCTACAAACGGACGCAGGCCAGTCAGGGCAAGGTTATGTTGCATGCGCAGATCGGCTATCGCGATCCGCAGAAGAGTCGTCGTGCCTATGCCGAGATCTATGAAAGCCTCAGCAAAGCCGGCTACTACGTCGATCGATATGGTATCTGTTTAGATTGGAGCATGGGTTATCCGGCTGCGGTGCGGCGCGATATGCCCCGCGGTACAGGGTTGATTCTTGATACCCCCGATGACTTCGTCGCGCTCACGCAACAGGCGCCGGTGGCACCACACTTCGGCGATTTTGTCATCGGTACGCCGGCGGCGCTAGAAAATACCCAAGCTGCCCTGGCAGCGGGATCTACTGCCATCGGCAACCTCGGTCAGTATTTCAATTTTCGTATGCCTCATTGGCACGACGATATTGAGACCACGGCGTCTACCCTCAAGGCATTGGCGCTGGCCGCCACGCAATCGCATGAAGTTCTGATTCATTCCAATCTCGATGACGGTTTTGCCTCATTGTTCCATGATCTTGCCTGCACCCTGGGGGCGGTGTTGGTCGAACGATACATCGTCGGGGAACTGATCGGTGGACACGTCAGCCATTGTTATGGGCATACGTTCTCAGACCCGCTTACCCGCAGCGCCTTTCAGCAAGCGCTCGCCAACGTAAGCGAAACCCCCGGTACGATGATCTACGGGAACACCACTGCATTTACGACAGAACCAGTAGAAAACTACGCCATACTTGCGAACTACCTGCTGGTTGATATCCTCGCGCAAAGGACCGCACCGACCGGTCACGCCGTCAACCCAGTGCCAGTTAGTGAAGCCCTGCGTATCCCAGAGATCCAAGAAATAATCGATGCTCACATGTTCTGCCATCGATTGATTGAACAAGCCGGTAAATTGGAACCGCTGATTGATATGGAGGCCGCCAGCCAGGCGGCCGAACTCATCGAAACGGGTGGAAGGCAGTTCTTCAAGGCGATTTTGGCCGGCCTGGAGGGGATCGGCATCGACACGAAAAACCCGTTTGAGATGTTATTGGCACTGCGACGTATCGGTGGCAAACGTCTCGAACAACTCTATGGGCCCGGAGAGCCTGGCCCATCCAATGCCGACGTGCGCCGACCTATGGTCAAGACCAGCCCCATTTTGGAATTACAAAATCACGCGCAACGCTGCCTCGATGTCATAAACCCAGAAACACATGAGATGATTCGCGATGCGCAGTTGTTGGGCTGCCTGGCTACAACCGATGTCCATGAATATGGCAAACTTCTCTTGGAAACAGTGCTACAACGAGTAGGTGTCCAACTGGTGGACGCTGGCGTCAGCATCGACCCCGATATGCTGGCAGAGACCGCCCACGGAAACAAAGTCGATTTCATCGCGCTTAGCACATACAACGGGGTTGCTCTTGACTATCTCAAACGATTGCGGAATGAGATGGGTCGGCACAAATCGAACATCCCAGTATTCATTGGCGGTAAGTTGAACCAAGTCCCCGACAATAGTCAGGATAGCCTACCGGTAGACGTTAGCCACGAACTGCGGGCTGCTGGCGCTATCGTGTGTTACGAAGTGAACGATATGCTGAAGCAGCTGGCACAGATGAAACGAGTAGAGCCGAAGAGCGTCGAAAACCCATGACGTTGCGTGTTGGAATCATAGGCGTAGGACATCTTGCCAGCTGTGTTGTTGAAGGTCTGTGCGCTGTAAACAATCCTCCAGATATATTGCTATCGCCCCGGAATGCGAAGCGCGCGCGTGCACTGAGCAAACGTTTCGGCGTCCGTACCGCTAATGACAATCGCTCGGTCGTTAGTCAATCGGACATTGTCATCCTGGCCACGCGCCCACTACAAGCGCTGAACGCAGGCACTGATCTGCCATGGCGAGCTAAACAAACCCTAATTTGTGTTGCCGCGGGTGTCTCTTGTGCTGAACTTTCGACTGTGGCCTCGCCGGCGACCATCGTTCGCGCCATGCCGGTCTCATGTGCAGCCATCGGCGAAAGTCCAACCTCGTTGTACCCAGACGACGCCAACGCGAGGTCCCTATTCACGCGTCTGGGACCTGTCATCGCCTTACCCGATGAATCCAGCTTTCAGGCGGCTAGCGTAATCGGGGCCTACTACGCGTGGATCTACGCGTTAGTGGCCGAGACAATGCCTTGGTTGGAAACCGCGGGTGTTCCGAATACAGCCGCTCGCTCGTTGGTTCTACAGGCGATTCGGGGTGCCGCCGGCATGATGCTCGCGCGCCCAGACGATTCACCGGCTGATATGATTCACAAACTGGCCACGCCAGGCGGTATTACCGAACGGGGGCTTGCACTTCTAGACCAGCGTGGTGCATTAGCCGCCTGGCGCGATGCTTGCCAGGTGAGCTTGGAGCGACTGCAAAACCAGTGACCGATGTCTGAGCTATTCAGTTTGAAAGGCCGCGTGGCACTAGTGACCGGCGCCTCGGGCGGGCTTGGTCGGCAGTTTGCATTAACCCTATCCGGCGCCGGCGCCAGCGTCGTGCTGGCGGCACGAAGAAAGACCAGACTGCAACAACTCGCGCAAGAAATAGAATCGAACGGCGCCAAGGCCGTGCCGGTGGTTATGGATGTGACAAATGCCGACAGCATCCGCGACGGCTTTGTCGCAGCTGAGCGCGCCTTCGGTACGGTCACTATTTTGGTAAACAATTCCGGTATCGCCAGTGCCACACCTGCTCTCGAAATAGACGAAGCGGATTGGAATCGCACCATGGATACCAACTTAAAGGGTGCATGGTTGGTTGCCCAAGAAGCAGCCAGACACATGGTCGCGGCGGAAACCCATGGCAGCATTATCAATATCGTGTCGATTCTCGCCTTCCGGGTGGCCAAACATCTCGCGTCTTATGCAGCTTCAAAGGCGGCGCTGTTACAGCTTACGCGGTCGTTGTCATTGGAATGGGCGCCTCACAAGATTCGTGTCAACGCCATTGCGCCCGGCTATATCATCACCGACATGAATCGAGATTTCTTTCAGCGAGCCGAAGGCGCCGACGTCATTAAGCGAATTCCGCAGCGCCGAGTCGGAACCCCCGAGGATCTAGACGGCGCACTATTATTGTTGGCCTCAGACGCGTCCTCGTATATCACCGGCAGTACAATCGTCGTCGATGGCGGTCATTTGCAGTCCAGCCTATAACCGACTGACAGCACAATCTCTTCTAAGAAGCGCAAACCACCCGGAGAAAACGATGGCCATTGAACGTATGCAGAAAGGGGCTCGAATGAGTCAAATAGTGGTACACGGCGACGTCGTGTACCTGGCAGGCCAGGTAGCACTCGAGGCGCCTGATCAATCCGCAACGGCACAGACACAGGATATTCTAGCAAGGATCGACACGCTGCTAGCAGAGGTCGGCACAGACAAATCACGATTACTTTCCGCTACGATCTGGCTCACCGACATTCGATATTATGATGAAATGAACGCGATCTGGGATGCATGGATCGATCCGGCAAACCCGCCTGCACGTGCCTGCGTTGAGTCCAAACTGGCGATGCCGAAATATGACGTAGAGATAATGGTAACGGCAGCACGCTGATCATCGGCGTCACTACGGCAAGTAGTATTTTGCAGTACATTCCTTTGCTAAGCTACGGTTCTACGTACACGCTACAGGGTAGCAACTCGATGACTGAACGGTACAACCCAGGCGTCGTTGAAGCCAAATGGCAGGCGTATTGGGAGCAACACGGTATCAATCGCACTGATATCATCGGCGCCAAACGTCCGTTCTTTAACCTCATGATGTACCCATACCCATCAGCCGAAGGCCTGCATGTGGGTAACGTCTACGCCTTTACCGGTGCCGACATTTACGGGCGCTTCAAACGCGTGCAGGGCTTTGACGTGTTTGAGCCCATCGGCTTCGATGCCTTCGGTATACATTCTGAAAACTTTGCTCTCGAGCAGGGCATACACCCCATGGAATTGATACCCCGGAACATCGAAAACTTTACGCGCCAACTCAAGCGCATGGGGTTTATGTACGACTGGAGTCGAACCGTCGACGTCACGCAACCCCAGTACTACAAGTGGACCCAATGGATTTTCTTGCAACTGTTCAAGGCCGGCCTCGCCGAACGCCGCAAAGCCCCAGTCAATTGGTGTCCGTCCTGTAAGACAGTACTGGCGAATGAGCAAGTTATCGATGGTCGTTGCGAGCGCTGTACATCTGAAGTTACGCAACGCTTCTTGGACCAGTGGTTCTTCAAGATTACGCAATACGCCCAACGATTGCTCGACAATCTAGAATGGATCGATTGGTCATCATCGACTAGACGATTACAGCGAAACTGGATCGGTCGCTCTGAAGGGGCAGATATAGATTTCCCCGTTGTCGGCCAACCCGACAAAACCATACGCGTGTTCACGACACGACCGGACACACTATTTGGCGCGACATTCATGGTATTGGCACCCGAACACCCCCTGGTCGAAGTCGTCACCACCGATGCATGCCGAGCCCAGGTAGAGAAATATGTACAAAACGCTGCCGCCATGGACCTGGTAGAACGCCGAAAGGCGGGCGAGGAGCGCGCTAAGACTGGTGTCAGTACCGGTGCCAAGGCCATCAATCCTGCTAGCGACGAGGAGATCGAAATCTGGATCGCTGACTATGTATTAATGGAATATGGTCATGGTGCCATCATGGCGGTGCCCGCACACGACGAACGCGACTTCGAATTTGCTAAGCAATACGGTCTCCCCGTTCGCACCGTGGTGGTGCCGGCTGAAAGCGATGCGGGCGATGGCGTCGAGCGAGAAAACGCGTTCACCGCGCATACTGTTAACGAGATACTTACGAACTCCGGCCAGTTTGATGACGTCCCGGCTGCGCAGGCGATCGGCGAAATCACGGCTTGGCTAGAAAAGCGGGGGGCCGGTCAGCTGGCGGTCAATTACCGAATCCATGACTGGTGTATTTCAAGACAGCGCTATTGGGGTCCACCGATCCCTATCATTTATTGTGATACATGCGGCATCGTGCCGGTACCCGAAGAAGATTTACCGGTGGTACTGCCCTATCTCGAAAATTTCCGACCAGATGAAAGCGGCGTCGGCCCATTAGGGCGCTCGCAAGATTTTTCTACCGTCCAGTGCCCGACTTGTGGCAATTCCGCAAGGCGCGAAACCGACGTTTCCGACACGTTTCTTGATTCTGCCTGGTACTTTCTACGCTATCCATCGACCGAGCTTGATGACCGCCCGTTTGATAAAGAACGCAACAAAACTTGGCTGCCCGTGGACAGCTACATTGGCGGTGAAGAACACGCCGTATTGCATTTGATGTACTCCCGTTTCACGACCATGGCGCTTCATGATCTGGGCCACCTTGAATTCGAAGAACCTTACAAGAAGTTTCGTAAGCATGGGTTAATCATCCGTGATGGAACCAAGATGTCCAAGTCACGGGGTAACGTCGTGATCCCGGACGAATTCGTCGAAAAGTATGGCGCCGATACGTTTCGCGTGTACCTAATGTTCCTGGGCCCATATGAAGAAGGCGGTGACTTTCGCCAAGAGGGGATTACTGGTATCTCCCGTTTCTTCGATCGCCTATGGGCCATTATTGCACCGGTCGAACAACTAACGGCGGGATCACCGGAGGCAGGTGATGTCGAACGAAAACTACACGCCACCATCAAAAAAGTAAGCGAAGACTTGGAAGCTTTGCAATACAACACCGCCATTGCGGCAATGATGGAGTATCTCAATGTCGTCCGAGTTGGTGATCGCACCATCCGTCGCTCCGAGATCGAGCCGCTGGTGCCTATGCTAGCGCCAATGGCACCTCATTTTGCTGAGGAGTTGTGGCAACGGCTGGGACACGAGGATTCGGTTTTTGCCGGTGCTAACTGGCCAAGTTATGATGAAAAGTTAACGATGGCTGATGAGATCGACATTGCGGTGCAAGTGAACGGTCGTCTACGGGCTACAATCCGCCTGCCTCGAGGTGCAAACGAAGAAGAAGTAAAAACAAAAGCGTTGGCCGATACCGCCGTTCAACGTCATCTTGGCGAGAAGGAACTGTATAAATCGATCTTGGTACCGGACCGATTAATTAATCTTGTCGTTCGCTGAGCCGAAGCAGGGTGGCTTAGGGTTTTATCGTCAAGCAACTCAAAGGAATTGGTTGCCGCTGGTGTCGACATTAATTCGAAAGACCGTGTCTCACGATGCACCCGCTTCGACAATGATCCACTCGCGAAAAGCCGCGATGCGGGGCTCATCAGACCGCGCCTCCGCACATACCATATAATAAGCAAACACCACCGGCGTAGTTAGCTCGAAGGGTCGTACCAATCGACCTGCCTTCAAATCGTCCCCGGCCAGCACGCGACTCCCCAACGCAACCCCTTGGCCCTCGATGGCAGCCTGTAGTGATAATGCGGTACGGTTAAAGCGCAGACCACGGTTAGCATCCACATCTTTGACACCGGCCGTATATAACCACATGGACCAATCGGGCCAGTAGTCGTTCTGCGGTGGATAATCAGCGTGCAACAGTGTATGCCAGCGCAGATCGTCAGGAACATGCAGCGGATGCTGCCCCGCCAGTAACCGCGGGCTGCACACCGGGAACACCTCTTCACTCATCAGGCAATCCACCCGCAACCCCGGGTAGTCGCCCGAACCGTAGCGAAGTCCAATATCGACCCCGCCTCGGATGAGGTCCACGATCTCATTGTTCGCATCTATGCGCACATCGATCTCGGGGTGCAATTGTCTAAATCTGTCTAACCGTGGCAATAGCCACTTGGCAGTTAGGGACGGGGGCAGGCTCACGGTTAGCGGGCGGTCCGTATCGCGACGTTTAAATTCCTCGATCACCACCGCCAATTGATAAAAGATGTCTTCTAACCCCGGTAACAAGGCCCGACCCGCCTCCGTCAACACCAAGGCCCGGTTGAGGCGTTGGAACAGCCGCACCCCCAGGTCCTGCTCCAAGGCCTTCACCTGATGGCCGACCGCGGCTGGGGTTACATACAACTCGGCCGCCGCCTTCGTGAAGCTTAAATGACGACCGGCGGCCTCAAACGCCCGCAGGGCATTGAGCGAAGGCAATCGTTGTTTCATCCAAGTTTTTCTATCGCTTGCATTAGAAATCATCGTTTGTCAATGTCCAGTTTATCGCTTATATTGCGCACCAGATGAAGCTTTGGTCACAAATGTTACATTAGATGATGCGGAGGAAATATATCATGAACACCTACACAGGTCACCCAAGAGCCAGGCTCGACGTCGCCGGTCGAGGTCACGGGGTAGTTTCACAGCTTCGAGGATGGCTGCATAACCTGGGGGCCACGCTGCATCGCAACCACGAGCGCCGGGTTGCCATTCGCGAGCTACGCGCCCTAAGCGACAGTCAGCTAGACGATATCGGTGTCGCCCGAGACGAAATACCAGAGATTGTACAGAGCTTGACTACACGCAAAGCGGTTGAAACGCGGGCAGCAGGCAAGCAGGTTGGCAGCGCTAGTTTGGGCGCTGGCTACTGCATAGGGCACAGCTAACCAGTTTGGGACTTAACGAATGCGCTGGGGGCCAAGGGTCCTCGGCGTATTCGCGGCGACACACCTACCAATTTTCTGCGTTCCTTTGCAGAACTGCCGATAGCACTGTCTTGTGACTGGCTGCGAGTTGCCGGGTACACTAGCGCCGAAACAAACCTTCGAGAGAAAAGCGATGATTCTGGTCGACGCCGAGCGTGTGCATGCGCTGCTCGATTACCCGTTGTTGGTCGAGGCACTAGACAACTACCACCGACAAGATATTTGTCTGCTTGAGGATTTGTTGTTGCAACAACCTAGCGCAACGGGTACCCCCACCCATTTCTTTCTACGCGCCGCCTGGCAACCACAACAGGACCTTGGCACCAAAGTGATCACGATCTTTCCGGAGAATAAGGGTGCCGACGCCGGCCTGCCAGCGGTGCAGGCAGTCTATCTATTGTTCGACGGCAGCAACGGTCAACCCAAGGCCTGCATAGACGGTACCGCCATCACTTACCGAAAGACGGCGGCAGATTCCGCTCTGGGGGCCAAGTACTTAGCGCGGGAGGATGCCGAGGTAATGCTCATGGTCGGTGCCGGCGCTATGGCATCACACCTCATCAGGGCGCACAGCGCGGTGCGACCCTCGATCCGCAAAGTCCTTATCTGGAATCGTACCGCCGCGGCCGCAGAAAAGCTGGCTAGCGCCCTATCATTAGACAATCTCGAAATCCGTGTCACCGACGATTTAGCGAGCGCCGCGGGCAACGCCGATGTGATCTCTTGTGCAACCATGAGCCCCTCGCCGCTTATCCAAGGCAAATGGCTAAAACCAGGGGCCCACCTCGATCTCGTTGGGGCGTTTACAAAAGAGACCCGTGAAGCAGACGATGATGCGGTACGCCGAGGCAAATTATTCGTCGATTGCCGTGCAACCACGATAAAGGATTGTGGTGAAATCTGCATCCCGATAGCCACGGGTATTATCACCGAGAGTGATATTCGGGCCGATCATTTCGACCTTTGTAGTGGACGTCATCCTGGTCGCGAACAGGCCGAGGATATTACATTTTTTAAGAACGGTGGTGGCGGCCACCTCGATCTGATGACGGCGCGGTTTGCGTATAGTCGCATCGAGTCGTCTTAGTCGGTCTTCTGTCGTGGCAGCCAGGCTTCGCTATTTCGGCTGCATGTTTCGGCCAATAAGAAACATCAACGGTGACCTGCGTTTCTTGATGGATGGCCGGCAGGTACGGCACCACCTCCTCTCGCCTATTGCACGCACACCGTTTACACTCACTGGCCGTCGACTTAGCGCAATACGATAAGACCCTGACCTGCCGCAAGCGGCACGTTTCGACTGGACAATTCTCCGATAGGGCTAAATATGCAGGATCTACGCATAGATGCTAAGCGCCTTTGGGATAGCCTGATGGACATGGCCCGATATGGGGCCACCGCAAAAGGTGGCAGCTGTCGCCTGGCACTGACCGATGAGGATAAACAGGGCCGGGATGTATTCGTCAAGTGGTGCCGTGATGCCGGATGTGACGTCACCGTTGACAGCGTCGGCAATATTTTCGCCCGCCGACGTGGCCAAGACCGCAAACGACACCCGGTAGTCGCCGGCAGTCATCTTGATACCCAACCCCACGGTGGTAAGTTCGACGGCGTCTATGGCGTATTAGCGGGGCTGGAAGTCATCCGCACCCTCAATGACCACGACATAGATACCCAAGCCCCCATCGAAGTAGCCGTGTGGACTAACGAGGAAGGCGCGCGCTTCGCGCCTTCTATGTCTGGCTCGGCCGCTTTCGCCGGTGCCATCGATCTTGAGTACGCGCTGAGCCGAGTGGATCGCGCCGGCAAAATGGTAGGCAAGGAACTCGAAAGGATCGGCTACGCGGGAACGGAACGCAGCGGCGATCATTCCATCGATGCCTATTTCGAGGCCCATATCGAACAAGGACCGATACTGGAAAACGAAGGCAAGACGGTTGGCGTCGTTACTGCCGTGCAAGGGGTTGCATGGTACGACGTGACGGTGCGCGGGCAAGATACTCACGCCGGCTCCACTCCCATGGATCGACGCCGTGATGCGCTGCTTGGCAGCGCCCGTATGATTGAGGCTGTGAACACAATCGCGCGGTCGCAGAAGCAGGGCCGCGCCACCGTGGGTGAGCTCGGCGTCTCACCGAACTCGCGAAACACGGTGCCCGGGCGAGTCTATTTCACAGTTGATATTCGGGACCCTGATGCCGACGTCATGCGGGAAATGGAAAATACTTTGCATACTCACTGTCAGGAGATTGCGTCAGGAGCAGGGCTCGATGTGACGATTGCCAAGGTAGCGTATACGCCACCCGTCGATTTCGATCCTAGCTGTATCGATCTGGTGCGTGGCAGTTGCGAAAAGCTTGGCTACTCACACCGGGATATGCTCTCAGGCGCCGGTCACGACGCCTGCTACATCGCTCGCGTCGCACCAACGAGCATGATCTTCGTCCCTTGTGCCGGCGGCATCAGTCACAACGAGGAAGAAAGTGCAGAACCGGACGATCTCGCGGCCGGCTGTAATACGTTGCTGCACGCAGTCGTGGCCCGCGCAAACTGACGCGCGATCATATTGCACCCTAACCTCGACAGCTTGACAGCCGCCCCCCCGGGGTGGTTATGTATACACTGCGTATTCAAAATGGATGCGCCATCGCTTAAGGGGATGAGTCGTGGGTTGGACGATTGGCGTCGATGTGGGTGGTACGTTCACTGATTTCTACGCCCTCAATGAGGACACCGGCGCCATGCGGGTGGCAAAGCGCCCGTCAACCCCGGACAACCCGGCCCATGCCATCCTCGCCGGCTTGGACGAGCTCGCGCACCAGCACGATATAGACCTCGCGCAGGTACATCGCCTTTCCCACGGGACAACCGTGGGCACCAACGCCCTCATCCAGCGGCGCGGCGGCCGCGTCGCTTTGATCACGACCCGCGGCTTCCGTGACCTGCTGGAGATCGGCCGTCAAACGCGGCCGCATATGTACAATCTATATAAAGACTACCCGCCGCCGTTGGTGCCCCGCCAGCATCGATTCGAACTCTCCGAGCGAATAATGGCCGAAGGACAAGTCCTACAGCCGCTAACCCCGCCAGCGATAGCGGCGGCCGTCGCCGCCATACGCGACACCAATGCCGATGCGTGTGCGGTGTGTTTGTTATTTGCCTACATAAATCCCGAGCACGAACGCACCGTAGCGCAAGCGCTGCGCGCAGCCTGCCCCGATTTGAACCTTTCACTTTCGTCTGAGGTACAGCCTGAGTTCCGCGAGTATGAACGCTTTTCGACAACCGTGCTGAACGCCTACATGCAACCGATAATGGCTGACTATATGGCAAAGCTGGAAACAAGCTTGTCCGAATCGCTGCCGGCGGCCACGTTCGGGATCAATCAATCGAGTGGTGGTCTTATGTCACCCGATAGTGCGCGTCGCTTTCCGGTGCGCACTGCCCTCTCCGGGCCGGCGGCGGGGGCGGTGGGTGCGGTGCACGTTGCCCGTTCCGCCGAGCGCGCCAATGTCATCACGCTGGATATGGGCGGTACTAGTGCTGACGTCGCATTGATTCGCGACTACCGGGCTGATGTGTCCTTCAACCGCGAGGTGGCAAGCTTTCCCATACGCCTGCCGATGGTGGATATTGAGACCGTCGGCGCCGGTGGCGGCTCTATTGCTTGGTTTGATCGCGATGGCCTGCTCAAAGTAGGCCCCACTAGTGCGGGGGCTGACCCGGGTCCAGCCTGTTATGGCCGCGATGGCACAGACCCTACCGTCACCGATGCCAATCTGGTACTTGGCCGTTTGTCCCCCGATGGACTACTCGGCGGGGCAATGGCCTTAAATCTAGGCCTTGCCCAACGTTCGTTCGTCCCCATTGCATCGCGACTCGGCTTTTCCGTCGAGCGTACCGCCCACGGCGTGCTTGGTATTACTGTCGCCAACATGGTGCGCGCCATCCGTACGATCTCGGTCGAACGCGGGCATGACCCGCGTCAGTTTTCGCTCATGCCGTTTGGTGGTGCCGGGCCGCTGCATGCGCGCGATGTCGCCGCCAGTCTAGGTATCCGCGAAATTCTGGTTCCCCCTGCACCGGGGATCGTGTGCGCAGAAGGACTAATCGTGTCGGATCTCAAGGAGGATTTCGTAGTCAGTCATCGTACCGGTATCGAAGATGCCAACCTTCGACAGATCCGTGAGTACGCTACCGGCTTGAGTACCAATGCTATGCGCTGGTTTGACGCAGAGAGGATTCCACCGGAAGGACAAAATCTCGAACTTAGTCTCGACATGCGCTATGTCGGTCAGAATTTCGAATTGGCGGTACCCATTATGTCTGGTGCAGCCTTAACACCAGATTCGATACCCGATGCGATAGGATTGCGTAAACGTTTTTTTGATGTTCATGAAACCGCCTATGGTTATCACAACCCACACGACGCCGTCGAAATAGTGAACTATCGCCTCACCGCGCGTGGGCGCCTACATCGTTTCGAAATAAAGAAGCACAAACCTAACGGTGTTTCTCCACAACCTATAGGTGCGCGGCCGGTTTACTTCTCGCCAGATGCCTCAGTAGAAAGTAAGGTGTACGAACGCAGCAGCCTGAGTGCCGGTCAAATGATCGAAGGCCCGGCGATTATCGAGCAACTCGATACCACCACCCCTGTCTATCCGGGTGATCACGCCAGCGTGGACGCCGTTGGCAACATACTAATATCCTTATCGAGTGAATCATGACAGATATCAAACTTGATCCTATCGGCTTGGAGATCATCTTTAATGGGCTGCGGTCCGTTACCGACGAGACCTACGTCGCGCTCATGAAGTCGGCCTACTCCACCAATATCAAGGAACGACACGATCACTCGACTGCAATCATGGATCCGAATGGCCGTCTAGTCGTGCAGGCAGTCGAATCGCTACCGATACATATCGCCTCGATGAGCGGGTTAATGACAAGTTTGCTAGATAAATACGGCCACGATATTCGGGAGGGCGATATCTTCGTTGCCAACGACCCCCATGTCGCCGGCGGTACGCATTTACCTGATGTTAACATGGCGATGCCGGTGTTTATCGACGGTGAACTAACCGCCTTCATGTGTAATATCGCTCACCATGCCGACATCGGTGGCATGTCGCCTGGCAGCATGGCCGGCGGTATGTCGGAAATATATCAAGAGGGTCTACGGATTCCGGTTATCAAGCTATTCCGAGAAGGTGAGCTCCAGCAAGATATCCTTGACTTACTTTTGTTGAACGTGCGGGTGCCACTTGAGCGCCGTGGCGATTATTTCGCGCAGATCGCCGCCTGTCGCCTAGGTCGACGTCGCCTCACGGAAGTGGTAGCCACACACTCCCTGCCAGTTGTACGCACAGCGTTCGATGAGATCATTCGACGCACCGAGGAACGTCTGCGCGATGCAATCAATGAGATTCCGGACGGTGTGTATGAATTCGAGGACGTCATGGATGGTGATGGACTGGCGACCTTCGACATCCCAATCCGTGTACGCATAACGGTTGAAGGTAGACGCATTCAGTTCGACTTTGCGGGCACGTCAAAACAAGTGCCCGGCAATATCAACGTAACCATGAACGCCACCCAAGCTAGTGTCTGTTACAGCCTCAAGGCGCTACTCGATCCCGAGTTACCGAGCAACCAAGGCGTACTAGACGCAGCCGAAATTCTGGCCGAAAAAGGCACGATGTTAAACGGCGCCTTTCCCGCCCCAGTGGCGGCGCGCGCTCATACCTGCCAACGTATCGTCGATGTCGTATTGGGCGCCCTCGCCCAGGCCTTGCCCGACCGGGTGGTGGCGGCAGCAAACGGTGCCAACACAACAGCTGTGTTTGCCGGCGTCGACCCACGTAGCGGTGATGGTTATGTGTATCTGGAAACGCTGGGGGGCGGTATGGGCGCACGACCCATGAAAGATGGTAAGGACGGGGTTCAGGTCCATATCACCAACACCTCGAATCTGCCAGTAGAGGCGATTGAAACCGAGTACCCATTATTGGTCGAGGAGTATAGTCTGGTACCCGATTCGGGTGGCGCCGGTCGCTATCGCGGCGGTGCAGGACTACGCCGCGTGGTCCGCCCCGTCGATCATGATTGTAGCTTCAATGGTGTCGGTGAACGCTTTCGGCATCAGCCATGGGGTTTGTTCGGCGGGAAGGCTGGCGCGTCGGGCCACTTTTTTCTGCGTGAGGCCACCGGGAAAACTAGGCGGCTCGACGATAAGCCGTCGGATATCGTCGTTACGCCCAAAGACGCCGTCATTGTCGAAACGCCAGGGGCGGGTGGCTATGGCGCGCCGCACGAACGTGACCCAGAACAGCTTGCCGATGATGCTCGCAGCGAGAAATTTAGCGCCGATTATATGAGCACAAATTACCACCAGGGCAAGACCAAGCGCCAACGCACGTAACGAGGAAACCCACATGACAGTAGAACAAGGGCGCAGAGGCGGTCGCACGGCCCGGCGCAAGTTGCGCACGGCAACCCCTATCGTATCCATGCCCACGTTGGTGCGCGATATACCGGTCTATGAAATCCTCAATGAAGAAGGCGTTGAGTTGATCCATGATGGATCGATGAAAATTCTCGAGGAAGTCGGCATCGACTTTCGTGATGAAGAAGCCTTGGCTATCTGGAAACAAGCCGGCGCCGACGTACAAGGCCAACGTGTTCGCATTGCGCGCGAGCTCTTGATGAGCTTGGTCGCCAAGACGCCAGATATGTATACCATGTACGCGCGTAATCCCGAACGCAACATCACAGTTGGGGGTTGCAACACAATATTCTGTCCGACCTATGGTTCTGCTTACGTTATCGACTTGAACAATGAACGCCGCTACTCGACGTTGGAGGACTTACAGAATTTTCACAAACTCGCATACATAACACCGAGCCTACATATGACAGGCGGTATTATCTGCGAGCCCATCGACATCCCGGTGCCGAAGCGTCACCTCCACATCGCCTATAGCATGCTCAAGTATTCTGACAAGCCTTTTATGGGCGCGACGACCGCGCGCGAACGTGCCCAAGATACGGTAGACATGGCCAAGATCGTATTCGGCGATGACTATTTGCAAAATCACACCGTCATGACCTCGGTGATTAATTGCAATTCGCCGTTGGTATGGGATGAGACCATGCTGAACGCGTTGAAAATCTACGCGCGTAATAACCAGGCAGTGTTGTGTTCACCGTTTGTGCTCGCCGGTGCGAACACCCCCGCCAGTACCGCCGGGGCCCTTGCCCAACTCAATGCAGAGGCGTTGGCTGGCATCGCCTTTGGACAATTGGTGCAACCGGGTTCGCCAATGGTATACGGCAACTTCCTGACCGTGGTCTCTATGAGGTCCGGGGCTCCGATGTTGGGCACACCGGAAACGTGTCAGATGAATTTCATCATCGGTCAACTGGCGCGAAAGTATGGTGTGCCGTGGCGCTCCAGCGGCATGATTACTGGCTCTAAGGTGGTAGATGCCCAGGCCGCGTACGAATCAAACCTAACCATGTTTTCAGTTTTGCTAGCAGGCGCCAACTACGTCTTCCACGCCGCCGGTTGGAGCGAGGCAGGATTAACTGCGAGCTTCTCAAAGTTTGCGCTCGATGCGGAACAGATGGCAATGTTCTACAAACTTGCAAAGCGGGTCAGCTTCGATGACTTCGAGGAGGCAATGGCGGCCGTACGCGAAGTTGGGCCCGGTGGTCATTACCTAGGCACCGCTCACACACAAGAACATTTTCAGACTGCATTCTTTATGCCCGACTTGCTCGATAACAACAACTACGAGCAATGGTTAGCGGATGGTGCTAGCGACAGCAATACTAGAGGGCTTGCCGCTGCTAAGGCGATGCTCGAACGCTACGAAGAACCGACACTCGATCCCGGTATCGACGAAGCGTTGCGCGAGTTCATAGCGAAGCGGGAGCACGAGCTTCCCGATGAAATGAGGTGACGAGACTGGTATGCGCTTCAAGGAGAAATCAGTCATTGTCACTGGCGGCGCCAGCGGTATCGGTCGTGCCATTGCAGAACAGTTTGCACAAGAAGGCGCGACGGTAGTGGTTGCCGACATCAACCGCGAATCGACGCAAGATGCGGTTGAAGCCATCTCTGCAAGGGGTGGGCGCGCTCTGCCGGTTAATGTGGATGTTAGCAATCCAAAAAGCGTCCAGGAAATGGTCGACACTACCGTCGATGCCAACGGTCGACTTGATATCATCGTTAACAGTGCCGCTGTCCCGAGCGTGTCGAAGATCATCGACATTAGTTTTGAAACCTGGAACAAAGTAATCAATATAAACCTGACCGGCACGTTTCTTTGTGCGCAGGCGGCAGCCCGATGTATGGTTGATGCAGGTAGTGGACGTATTATCAATCTGGCATCCGTCAATGGACAGCGGGCGATTACTGGTCGCGGTGCATACACGGCGGCTAAAGGCGGCGTCATCATGCTGACAAGGATCATGGCGGCGGAGCTCGGACCCGAAAACATAACGGTCAATGCCATCGCACCGGGTCCGGTCGATACCGCGATGGTAGAGGAGATGCATACCGCTGCGACCCGTGAGGCTTGGTATCGCGCCCTGCCCATAAAGCGCTATGCCAAACCACAAGAAGTGGCCGATGCAACATTGTTTCTGGCTTCCGACGAGGCGCGCTATATCACCGGTCACGTACTCAATGTAGATGGTGGCTTTGATGCCACCGGGCTTTTGTTTGAGCTGTAAAGATACTTAACGTATAGACATATGCCTCGGCGCAAAATAACCAACAATGCGACGAGTCGGCACGCCAAGGGTACCGGTGCCGCTTACGTATACAGTGAACTACGGCAGGATATTCTCGATCTGTCGCTGGCACCAGGTTCAAATTTGGATGAGGCCGGATTGGTAGAACGATTCGGGATGTCGCGGACCCCGGTTAGGGAGGCATTGATTCGGCTTGCCGCAGACGGTTTGGTAACGCTTCTTCCTAACCGAGGCGCCATGGTGACAACCGTAGACCTGATGGAGTTCCCGCGCTACGTTGAGGCGCTAGACCTAGCGCAACGGGCTGTTTCACGTTTTGCCGCCCTGCGCCGTAGTCACGCCGAGCTACGAAGTATAGTTGCCGCCCGCGACGCCTTTGAACAAGCGACACGTAGCAAAGATTCACTGATCATGACTGCAAGAAATCGCGACTACCATGTCGCAATCGCTAGTGCTTCACACAATACGCATATCGCCGAGTTATATTGCCGGCTACTCGATGAGGGCATGCGCATGCTCCGCATCCCGTTTGCCTTTGACCCTGCCGGCAGTAATGGCGTAGAGCAGCACGTGGCAAAGATTGTCAAGGAGCATAGGGCGATCACTGCTGCCATCAAAGCGCAGGATGCTGAGCGCGCAGAATTACTGGCCCATGCGCACACAGAACTTTTTCGCTCTCGTTTCCTTCAGTACTTAAACCAAAACCTATCTGATGATATCGATATCTCCTGGCCCAAGGAGGCAGCGAGACGATAATGAGCCGTGCGACAGATCGTCGTTTTGGCAAGCGTGACGGTAGGCCGTTCACGTTCGTGTTTGAGCAACGTACAGTCGAGGCTTGGCCAGGCGAGAGCGTAGCGGCGGCGCTGCTGGCCGCCGACGAGCGCCACCTACGGACGGCCGAAGACGGTGGTGCGCGTGGTGTCCTATGTGGTATTGGCGTCTGCTGGGAATGCCGCTGCGTGATCGATGGGCGTCCCAATACGCGTGCGTGTATGACGGAAGCCCGTCCCGACATGCAGGTGCGCCGCCAACGGGGCCTTTCTGAATGATGCCAACCATCTTAATTGTCGGTGCCGGCCCCGCTGGGCTGATGGCGGCCTGCGAGGCACACCGCCGTGGCGCTCACGTGATACTGATCGACGAGGCGTTACGTCCAGGGGGACAGATCTATCGTCAACCAGCCCCCGCTCTCGGCCCCGCTGCCATCGGCCTGGTGACCGAGCGGCAACGCAAGAACACCATCCTTGAGACCTTCGCATCCATTGCCAACGATATTGATTACCGACCCAACACGACCGCTTATGCCATCTATGCAGGACCGGAGGTCCATATCGCTCACGGCGAGCAATCAGAGGCGCTAAGGCCGGATGGGCTGATTCTGGCCCCGGGGGTCAGCGAACGCGCGGTACCGTTCCCCGGCTGGACCCTGCCAGGGGTTCTGTATGCGGGTGGCACCCAGGCACTACTAAAGGCGCAATACGTCAAGGCCGGCGACGATGTCGTGGTCGCCGGCGCCGGCCCGCTTCCGGTGGTGCTCGCGGCTCAGCTGGTAGAAGCAGGGGCCAGGGTTCATAGCGTAGCGCTGTTACATCCGATGCGACGCATGACCCGCAAACCTTTGTCACTATTGGCAGGCCGTGCGGTTGTTCGTGAAGGATTCGAGTACCTCAAGATCCTAAGGCGTGCCGGCGTCAATGTGCTTCAAGAATGGATGCCGCTGCGCGCCGAAGGCAAAGAAAGGCTCGAATGCGTCAAACTCGTTCGTCACGATGGCAGTGGGCGGCCTTTGTCACATAGCGAACGTCGCATCGAGTGTGATTTGCTTGCCATTAATTTTGGCTTCACTGCCAATAGCGAGCTTGTAAGCATGGCGGATGCAGACCTTATATATGATCCCGAGCGTGGTGGTTGGTTGCCGCTAGTGGATCGTTTTTGTCGCACATCGGTGGCTAACATATTCGCTGCCGGTGATGGTGCTGGCCTCGGTGGTGCTTGGGCGGCGGCGGCGGAAGGGCGTATTGCCGGCGCCGCTGCAGTTCAGAGCGCACAAAACAACGCCTTGGAATCCCTGAATCGGGAACTCGCCGCTGATTTCTTACAACGGGATCGTCACAAAAAATTCCAGTTAGCCGTTCGTGAAACGCTGCGCCTACCACCCGCCGTATGGTCATGGGCCGATCCTGACACCATCGTCTGTCGGTGTGAGGGAGTTTGCAGCGATCGCCTGCGACAAGCGATGGCTGACGGACACGTCACCCTGGATTCGATAAAGCGCAACACACGGGCCGGCATGGGATGGTGCGGGGGACGCACATGCCTGTCAGCCGTTGCCGCGCTCATAGCCGATGGTCACCCATCATCGTCAATCAAGGCGATGACGCCGCGCCCACTGGCGAGGCCCGTTTCGATAGCAGCCTTGGCCCAACACCGAGCACAATCCGACGTGGCCAACACCGCAACTAGCGGAAAGTTGGCGGCCCAAACATGAACACAAACCATGCCGACATCCTCATCGTTGGTGCCGGTGTCTACGGGTTGTCGGCGGCGTGGTGGATGACCCAGCACAAAACAAGCAATCGCATTCTTGTCGTCGATGCCGGGGAATTTGCATCGGGTGGCAGTGGGCGCAACCTCGCCGGCATGCGCATGCAATGGGGCCTGGAATTTAATATAAGACTGAGCCAAGAGAGCATCACCTTCTTCGAGGAGGTTAAACAACGGCTCGACTATCCCGACGGCATCGACTTCACGCAAGATGGCTACTTGCTGCTGGCCCATGACGAAAAAATGCTAAATAGTTTACGCGCCAGTCGACATTTGCATGAGGAGTTCAATGTTCCAAGCGAAATTCTAACGCCGGAGGAGTGCCTGAAGATCGTGCCCGCGCTAAACCCGGATGGTATCTTGGGTGGGTCGTTCTGTCACAAGGACGCGGCGGCCTCGCCTTTTCTTTTTTTAGATGCATTACTGCGCGCGTGTCGTCGCGAAGGCGCGGAAGTGAACTTCGGTACACATGTACGCACCCTAACCGAACGCGGTGATGGTTTCCAAGCCGACACGACAGCGGGATCGATCCTGGCAAACAAGATATTGATCTGTACTGACTGGCAGGCGCCTGAACTCTTGAAACCGCTCGGCGTTGATCTTCCCATCCGCGGCATGCCGAAAGAGGCGTTCGTCACTGAACCCTGGGAGCCCGTTATCGGCCCACTCATCACCTCTTACAAACACAATCTCGCAGTTAATCAAATAGGTCGCGGTTCGATCCTGGCATACTCTTCGCGAGATCGGCTACAGCATGAAGACTTTAGCTCGACTCCAGACTACTTGCCCTACTGCACG
>JAOTYM010000231.1 GCA_029861845.1 Gammaproteobacteria bacterium
CATCATAACGTGAGTTGGACTGAACGGCTTCGCCGTAATGGATGCGGCGATCGCAGTGTGTGTGGCTCGGGAGTATCTTTTCGAGTGCCGGGACATGGGTCCTGGCTTCGAACCTCGAAAGGAGATCCGAGATGACACGATTGCGTAAGAGGATGATCGAGGACATGCGGGTCGCCGGTTTAGCGACTGGCACCCAGGCCATCTACGTGCACGCCGTCCGCGCGTTGGCCGCCTATTACATGCGTTCGCCGGATGAACTCGGCGAGGAGGAGGTGCGTGCCTATCTGCTACATCTGCGTGACGAGCGCGGCGTGGCGCTCGGCACCTTCAAGACCAATCACGGCGGCATCCAGTTTCTGTATTGTCGGACGCTCGAGCGCGACTGGCCGCTGTTCTTAAAAAAAGAGTTCGCCCTCCCAAGCAGAGGCGACTGCCCGCCGTGCTGTCGGACGCCCAGGTCCGCGCCCTTCTTGCTCACGTCCGCAACCCCACCCACAAGGCCTGCCTCGCCCTGATATATGCCTGCGGCCTGCGCATCAGCGAGGCCGCGACCCTGGAGGTCACAGGCATCGACAGTGCCCGTCTGCTGTTGCGCATTATCGGCAAGGGCAACAAGGAGCGGCTGGTTCCGCTTCCTGCACCGGTTCTCGATGACCTGCACCACTTCTGGCCGAGCCACCGCAACCGCCGTTGGCTGTTCCCCAATCGCTGCGGCCGCAAGCCGGTCAACCAGCAGGTGCTGGAGCGCACCTGCCGTGCGGCTGCGCGCGCAGCCGGGATCACTGCGCGGGTCACACCACACACGCTTCGCCATAGCTATGCGACGCGGCTCCTGGAAAGCGGTGTCGATATCAGAGTGGTTCAGATCCTGCTCGGTCACGTTAACATTGCGACGACGGCCATCTACACGCACCTGACCGAGCCGACCCAAACCTCGCTTAAGACGATCCTCGACAAGCTGATGACCGGCCTCTGATCTCGGAGGTCGATCGTGATCGAGCTTGGCGACGTCTTCCGCCGTTTTGCGGGCGACTATCTGGCGGCGCATGGTGCATCGCTGCTGCCATCGCATGGCCGCGCCATCGCCGACATCCTGGCCTGCCGAACCGAGGCGCTCGGCGGGCATCTGTGGCGCTGCAATCACTGCAGCGCCGAGGTCTATTCGTATCATTCTTGCAAGAACCGGAGCTGTCCCACATGCCATCGTGATCAGACCGAGCGCTGGCTTGCCGCGCGCAAGGCCGAACTGCTGCCATGCCCCTACTTCCATGTCACGGTCACCGTGCCGGAGGAGTTGCGCGATGTGCTGCGCGCCAACCAGCGCGACGGCTACGCCGCGCTCATGAAGGTGGTCGCCGAGGCCGTCATCGAGCTGGCCCGAGATCGCCGTCACGTCGGCGGCACCGTCGGCGTGCTCGCCGTGCTGCACACTTGGACCCAGCAATTGGTCTACCATCCGCACGTGCATTGCTTGGTCACCGGCGGCGGCGTGTCCGATGATGGTCAGAGTTGGTATCCGGCACGCCGCAATTACCTGGTTGCCACCAAGGCGTTGGCCAAGCTCGTGCGCAGCAAGCTCAAGGCTGCGCTGGAGAAGCGCCGTCCCGATCTGGTCGTTCCGCCCGCTGTCTGGTCGAAGCCCTGGGTCGTGCATTGTACCACCTGGGGCGATGGCGCCGAGGCGGTGCTGCGCTATCTGGCGCGCTACGTGTTCCGCGTCGCCATTACCAACAACCGCATTGTCGGCCTCGACGACAGTGGCGTCACCATCCGCCACAAGCATCGTGCATCAGGGCAATGGCGCAATACGCGACTGAGTGGACAAGAGTTTATCCGTCGGTTCCTGCAGCATGTGCTGCCCAAGGGCCTGCACAAGGTTCGCTACTATGGCCTATGGCATCACTCCCGGCGGGACCACGCGGCTCGCGTCCAACTCATGCTGCGTCTCCAACGCCCGGTGTCCGCATGCCACAACGCAGCCCCCCTCGACACCAGCAAGGACGCCCCCGATCATTCGGCCCATCTCGCCCCGCCAGATCGGCCACGCATCTGCCCATGCTGCCAGTTCGGCCATCTCGTTCGCACCCAGCGTCTCTACCCCAAGCAGGTCCGTGGACCATGACCCTGCCGAGCTTGCACCACGGTTGTCTTCAATGCATGCGAGCCGCCATGCCACGGCCGGCCCTTGCTTTCTGCTTGCCTGAAACAGCCTCAACACCATCGCGGCGCATCGATCTGCTGCATTATCTCAAGACCCGACCCCGCAGCACCCCTCGATCCACGACGCCGGCAGCACCTTCGGCTGGCAATTCCGACCATGGTGCTCGAGCCCCCGCCTGAAAAATCCATAGAGCCCGAACGCCCTGCCCCGCCGTTCCGTCCAACAGGGTTTCTGCAGCGGTTCCACGCTGCAGAAACCCTTACTTCGTTTGATGGACTGGCAGGACTACCCGTCTAAAGGCGGCGACAATTCTGGCTCAATCTTTTCCAGATTGACGTTTTCTATAAACCCTGCTCGTTTAAACGTTTCTTTGGACACCGGGCCGCGCGGTCGAAAAGGGTCAACATCGTCGATCAGACTTCTTTGCCGGCACGTCCGCTCATCCCCCAGATAGCTGCCGTCGCGCCGCGCTGCAACGAAACGTCGAGGAGGGCCAGCTACAGACGTTGCAGCAGGTCTTGTTCCGTACTCAGGTTGGCTGGGCGCAACATGCTTCAGTGTCAACCCTGGTGGCCACGCAAGCTTCGGCGAATGCGGACAACTCGCCTATCCGGCGCGCCGCGAGGGAATTTAGAAAACTATGACAAGTATCTACGATGCGACTACCTTGTACATATGAAAGCCAAGATATCCTGCGTCATGTGTGCGTATAACGAAGCACCGCGTATTGCGAATATCCTTTCCGTTGTCATCAATCATCCCCTCATCGATGAAGTCATCGTCGTAGACGACGGATCTACCGATACGACTGCAGAACAAATTCTTATTCACGCGAAAATCGACGTCATCACTCATGGCACAAATAAAGGTAAAAGCTATGCCATAGCAACCGGAATCACCCACGCTCTAAATGACCTCGTGATGCTGCTTGACGCAGATCTCATTGGATTAACGAAAGAGGACATCACTGGGCTTGCCGAACCAGTCCTTGCGGGCAACGCAGATGTAGCCATGAGTTTGCGGAAAAATAGTTTCCGCTTACATAAATTTCTCA
>JAOTYM010000024.1 GCA_029861845.1 Gammaproteobacteria bacterium
CATAGCTGTTCTGCGCGATCACCGTCGTCGCAAGCGGTCACAATCAGTGCACCCTCATGCGCCAATAATTTCGCCGACAACGGCGTCCTTAACTTGCTGTCTGTGACCACTCGCAGTGGTTGTCGACCGATGTCGAATGCGCGTACCGTCAATGATGGGTCATCCTGAAGCACCGTGCCAATCCCACACAGGATCGCGGAGCTGCGCGCCCGCCAGCGCTGCACATCAGCCCGCGCCGCGTCGCCGCTAATCCATTTACTTTCCCCACTCGCCATGGCGGTGCGGCCATCTAGGCTCACCGCAAGCTTCGCCCGCACGAAAGGTCGCTGGCGGCGCATGCGGCTCTCGAAGCCTGGATTCAGGGCCCGTGCTTGCTCTTGGAGTATGCCAACATCTACCGTGATCCCCGCCTGTCGCAGTGCTGCTAGACCTTGGCCGGCAACCTCGGGATTTGGATCTTCCGTAGCCACGACCACGCGGCTCGGGTTCGCGTCGATCAGGGCATCACTACAAGGCGCTGTGCGCCCATGATGGCAGCATGGTTCGAGGGTAACAAACACCGTGGCGCCACGCGCTTTCCGCCCCGCCGTACGCAGGGCATGTATCTCGGCGTGTGGCCCACCGGCTCGTTGGTGCCAACCTTCGCCTACGGTAACGCCTTCATTGACGAGCACACACCCGACGCGTGGGTTCGGGTCTGTTGTGTAAAGACCACGCCGCGCAAGCCGCAAGGCATGTGCCATGTGCGCTTCATCCGACATATTCACTCATCCGACTCGCCACTATCGGGGATGAGCTTGAGCTGTCTGCGGCGTGTTTCTGGGCTCGGTTCTTTCTGTAGACGCTGGACCTCCTCGCTAAAGGCCTCCAGGTCCTCAAAACTGCGATATACGGATGCAAAGCGGACGTAGGCGACCAAATCTAAGTCCTTTAACTCTTGCATGACCCACTCACCGATTGTGCGCGATCCGATTTCGCGTTCACCACTAGCCAACAATTGATGTCGAATCCGGCCCACAACGTGCTCCACCGCTTCCGCATCGATCGGGCGCTTTTCTAAGGCGCGACCCATGCCCACGCGTAGCTTAGCTTCGTTGAAGGGCTCCCGGCGTCCATCGGATTTGATAACCTGCGGTAATCGAAGTTCGGCGCGCTCGTAAGTAGTAAATCGTTCGCTACAAACACTGCATTCGCGCCGACGCCGCACGGAATCGCCCTCGTCGGCGAGGCGAGAGTCTACGACGCGCGTATCTACAGCAGAACAAAACGGACAATACATCCTCTTCTAACCTGCCCAACCAAACTGGCGCGGCCCGCCTGACCCAGCAGACCTTTGTTTGAACGTGGAGTAGGATAAATGATTTGACACAGATTGCCTATGCCGCAACAACCGGACAAACTCGTCTAGTCCAGTCGCCACGCTTGAATCAGACACCCAAAACTAAAACGCCCGGCTGGTGCCGGGCGTTCTCGACCAACGGCCCTCACCGGCCGCCAAGATTATTAACTCTCAAACACACGTTCTAAGTGCGCAAGATCGTTGACGACACGCCACTCTGAAGCTCCAGCATTGGTCACTCGCTCCTGCCACCACTCGAGCCGACCCATATAGCGCCGCGGGTCTACGTTATCGGCATTGAGCTTGGTAACGTTAAGGGCGACGAAACGTAGGCCGCTCAACTCGATCGGGAAATCGCGAACGGTTCCTTTGCCGAGCTCTTCTTGCATGTCCGAGAAGATCAATACCGTTTTCCTACCAGGATTGGCTTCGTTCAAGAATTCTGCGGCCTGGATGATGCCACCGGTGATATCCGTATAGGCACTACCGCGTTTCACACCCTTGGCAAACTTGTCGACCTTGTCGCGAAATGCACGTTTCTGCTGATTGGCCCGTACCGGGTCACTGGTAAACGTGACTTTGGCGACAATATCCTTCTCACTAAAGCTACGACTACTCACTTTAGCAACGGCCAGCACATCGCCTGGGTTCATCGTGCCCAATAGATAATTGATCACCGCCAGCGCCTTGCCGAGTTCCTGGGCATACGTACCCGACGTATCGATCAGCATATAAACACCCTGCGTATGATTGATCGGCTGCTGCTGCTGCTGATCTCCGCTCGAACATGCCACCAACCCGAAGGCGAGCACCATAATAAGTACATGTGAGATTTTCCGTTTCATGACACCTATACCTCCAAAACTATTAATCAAGCGCCCAAACTTCGCTTCGCTGCGAACGGGGCGACGCGACGGGATTTTGATGGCTCCGCATCTTGTCCGCCGTCAGATCTCACCATGCGCTCGACTAACAGCGGCAGGAATATCAAGACATCATAGAGGTTGACGAGCAAGTTACCCGCCTGCCTGGCGACATTCGCCACGATCCGCAATCCGAACGCCAGACCACGAATACCTACGATTAGGCCGACACCAAGAACGGTACGTGCGGAGTGGATAAAATACTCCAGTGGTATCGCCATAAAGGCCAAGGCAAACGGCAGTATGAAACCGAGGATCATTTGCCCGACGGTTGGAATCTTATTCACCACGCTGGTATCCCCTGCGGCAGCGGCCGCCGCTTCGCCGCCGGCGAGCTCGCTGGTGAGCTTGATACCCTCCACCACGATCCAGTCGCGCAATACAGCCAGGGCCACTTCGACCAGCGCCAGGGTGAGCAACAATGAGAACGCCACCCACATAAAGCGGCGACGCATTTTATCCGGCATGTTGTTGATGCGCGGAAACAGATGCGTGATACGCAAGGCCTCCATGAGGAACAGCCCCATACTCGCCTCGACAAAAATGATCACCAAGGCGGCGATATCCGATGCCTGCAAGTTAGCGGTGATATAGTCGTTAGCCACCATTGCCGACATCGGTAGCGCGATGAGCTTATAGTTAACAAACGCACCACCGAAAGCGATCGCAAGTACGATAGCTGCTATCGCGAATTGCGTGGTGGCCGAGGAGGTCAGGGCATGCTCGACCTTATCTGAGTTCACGCTGATTTGTTCGTACTTCTCCATTTGCGCATCGATTCTCGAGGCGCTCTCTTGCAATCCAGTCAAGTTCCGGTCGACCTGGGTCAGCGTCTGATTTAGCGAACGCCAAAACGGCATAAACCCCTTGAGGATCTTATGCCGACTCTCGTAACTCCGACGGTATTCGGCAATCGCCTTATCCTCGATCTTCTCAATCGAGTGATTGATATCCCCCAAAATCTTTTGCACCAAGCCATCTCCAGTTGGCGGGATCTTGGCAACCGCTGCCACCGCCTTGGTCCACTCCGGTGGTGTCGGCGGCACTTCGCCACACTTCTGGTAGTCTTCCTCGATTCGCGTGATCTCGCCCATGAGCTTGCGCTGTAACACCGGATAGTCATGCAAATCGCGTTGGACAACAGCGGTCACGCGTTCGAACTCGCGTTCGATTCCTTGCGTGATCTCTTCCCTACCGTGCGCTAACAACAGTATCTTGTTGCGGCCACGTAACATCTCGGCCGTCGACATCAGCCAGCGTGCACCCAAACGCAGTGGGCCGCTAATTGCGCGACTCATGGCGCGAATAACCGCGTGTAGCGGTCTACGAGCGGGATACAAGAAGAGTAGAGACAATGCATATAGAGCCAACACAGACAAAGCCGGGTTGCCTGGCCAGATCATCCACCAGTTAGCACTCATAAATCTTCCCCCAAGAAGGTGGGCGATAACGCCCGTTTCGAGGTTAAGTATAGCCGATGGGTATGAGGCGTCCGGGCTGGCCGACGACACCCCGACGAAGGCTGGGAAACCTCAGATTATAGGGGGATTCTGCCCCGAGGGCCTGCTCGGCTCCGCCCCTTCCTTTTTTACCGGCAACATATCCTGGCGCGAAATTCCAAGGGCGAGAACGGTGGGCGTGGCGATATAGATGGACGAATAGGTACCCACAATTATGCCCGCAATCAATGCGGTCGAAAACCCGTGAATAATCTCACCCCCCAGAAAAAATAGCGCCAATACCGTCAACATTGTGGTCCCGGATGTGATGATGGTGCGAGCCAGGGTTTGGTTTATAGAAGCATTCATAATATCGGGCACTTTCGCCTTACGCATACGCCGAAAGTTCTCACGGATACGGTCGAACACCACAATCGTATCGTTTAGTGAATAACCAAGCACTGCCAATATCGCCGCCAACACAGGTAACGAGAACTCTATTTGCGTAAATGAGAAAAACCCAAATGTAAGCAAGACATCGTGTGCCACTGCAACGGTGGATCCGACTGCGAATCGCCACTCAAACCGAATGAGCACATAGATCAATATCGCAATTAGTGTGTACAGAAGGGCTAGGCCACCTTTCTCGACAAGCTCGTCCCCTATCTGCGGGCCAACGAACTCAACACGTCTGACTTGTAAATTACAATCGACAATGGTCTTACTGCCCCCAGTTGTACACTGCTGCCGTTGGCCCGGGCGGCTCTCAACTACGACCTCGTCGCGGGCGTTGTGCAGGACTTGGACCACGGTATTACTCAAAACTGCGCTATCTTTACCCTCTTGCAGTGGAATTCGGACCATAACATCGCGGGCCGTACCAAAATGCTGCACCACAGCGTCCGCAAAATTAGCAGCTGCGAGTTGCGTGCGCACATCTGAAATCTCTATCGACTCCGCATAACTGAGTTCCACCAGGGTGCCGCCGGTAAAATCTAGGCCGAGATTCAAACCACGCACAAATAAAGATACCATCGTAATGGCGATCAATATCATTGATACCGCTATCGCTATTCTACGACGACCGATAAAATCAAACGTGGTCTGTTTCTTGAAGAGAATCACCGACGGTCCTCTAAACTGGTACCGAACTGAGCTTGCGTCCGCCAAAGATCAGATTAGCGACTGCACGGGACCCAAGAATCGCGGTGAACATCGATGTCAAGATGCCGATACTCAACGTAATAGCGAATCCCTTAATCGGACCTGTGCCGAAATTAAACAACATGATAGCGGCGATCAATGTTGTGATGTTGGCATCAGCAATCGTACCTAACGCTTTTTCGTAACCAGCATGGATACTGGCCTGGGGCGTATTGCCAGCCCGTAGCTCCTCACGGATACGTTCGAAAATCAGAACATTGGCGTCAACTGCCATACCGACAGTAAGCAAGATGCCGGCAACGCCCGGCAACGTCAATGTGGCCTGAAACAATGACAGCACCGCTACGATCAAAACGAGATTGAGTGCTAACGCCATATCGGCAATGACGCCAAACGCACGATAATAGATGATCATGAAGATCATCACGGCGATAAGACCGATCAGGATCGCCTGAAAGCCTTGCTTAACATTTTCTTGGCCGAGACTGGGCCCGATTGTTCGTTCCTCGACGATGGAGACCGGGGCGGCCAGCGCCCCCGCGCGTAGCAGCAATGCTAGTTCGTTGGCTTCCTCAACCGTGAATGCGCCCTCGATCTGAAATCGCTTACCGAGCTGTTGTCTGATCACCGGCGCCGTAATGACCTCTTCGATACGACGTGTGATTCGCACCGGCTCGCCTAGCTCATCCAAGATAGGATTGCCATTGTCGTCGCGCTTGACCTCAGATCGGACTTCAACGTAAACCACAGCCATGCGTTTGCCGACGTTCTTGCCGGTCACGCGCTGATTGATAGCGGCGCCTTGCGAATCGAGAGTTATCGATACAATGGGTTCATTCGTTCGTCCGTCAAAACTAGGAGAAGCATTGACGATATTGTCACCGGAGTAGATCAATCGATTCTTGAGCAGAATAGGCCTGCCATCACGTTGCCGATAGAGCTTAGATCCCGGTGGCGGTCGACCGGCAATAGCGCTTGAAGCATCATGCTCTTCATCGACCAGAAGAATTTCTAGTGTTGCGGTGCGGCCTAGGATACGCTTGGCTTCCGCGGTATCTTGCACCCCTGGCAACTGCACAACGATGCGCTCAGCACCTTGGCGTTGAATAATAGGTTCCGCCACACCGAGCTCATTGACGCGGTTTCGTAGCGACGTCATGTTTTGTTCGAGTGCTTGTTCCTGCTGTTCGCGCAACGCCGTTTCGTTTAACTTGGCGAACAATATCGGACCATCGGCCCCGTCGCGCTCGGTTAATTCGAGCTCAGGGAGTTCGGTTCGGATCACTGTGCGTGCACGCTCGCGTTCCCCGCCATCACGAAAACGTACTTCTAGACCACCTTGTTCTAGGCGCTTGACCGTGAGATAGCGAATACGCTCAGCTTCGCGCAAGGTACGTTTAATGTCACTGACATATCGTGCCTCAGCCTTCTTGAGCACCGCCGCCATGTCCACCTGCATCAGGAAATGAACGCCGCCACGCAAATCAAGGCCCAGATACATGGGTTTGCCGCCGACGGCATTTAGCGTCTTGGGAGTAGCCGGCAGTAGATTGAGCGCCACGGTATAGGTCTCGCCGAGCTCTTTCTGCACCCGTTCCCGCGCCTTTAGCTGGGTCTCCGTGTCAGCGAATCTAATCTTCGCCCCGAGCTCGTCGAGTTGGCTCGAGATTGGCGTTAGGCCACCGTCCTTAAGGATTTTCTCAACACGTGCAAGCGTACTGGCATCTACCGAGCTACGCGTGGCTGAAATCTGAATCGCCGGGTCTTCACCGTAGAGGTTGGGGACCGCATATAACAATCCCACCGCCATAACTACTAAGATGAGCAAATATTTCCAGAACGGATATTGATTCATAAGGGTCTAACTTGGCACCAACACAAGCACCATATGACTAAGAGTTTGCCTTTATGGTTCCCTTGGGCATCACCGCTGCTACTGACTGTCTCTGTACCTTGATAGAGACACCCTCAGCAATTTCTAGCGTTAAGAATTGTTCGCCAACATGGGTAACCCGGCCTAACGTGCCGCCGCCAGTTACCACTTCATCACCCTTAGCAATCGCTGCTATCATAGATTTATGCTCTTTCGCACGCTTTTGCTGTGGCCGTATGGCCATCAAATAGAAAATAGCGAAAAATAGCACCATCCAGAATAGCAGACCGAATCCCGGACCGGCGCCTGGCGCCCCACCGCCGCCCTGGGCCCAGGCGTTAGAGAGTATGTTCATAGTCTTTCCTTGTAGACATTCATTACCATGATTCAACCGTTGTCAGGATAATTCTGGGTCGTCCTGGCGGCGCATACCATAAAACTTATCGACGAAATCATCCAGTTTTTTTGTCTCAATGGCGGCCCGCAGCCCCTGCATAAGGGCCTGGTAGTACCGTAGGTTATGGATGGTCGCCAGCCGCGCCCCCAGAATCTCGTTTTGGCTGTGCAGGTGGCGCAGATATGCACGGGTATAATGCTTACAATTGTAGCAATCGCAGTATGGATCTACGGGGCCCGTATCGGTAGCGAAGCGCTGGTTGCGGATCTTGACCACGCCGCTATGGGTAAAGAGCCAACCATTGCGCGCGTTGCGTGTAGGCAACACGCAATCAAACATATCCATACCATGACGCACCGCTTCCACAAGGTCTTCTGGTGTACCAACGCCCATGAGGTAGCGTGGTTGCCTAGCGGGCATTTGCGCCGCCACATGCGGCACGATGCGCAGCATATCGTCCTTGGGCTCACCAACGGATAGGCCACCGATCGCGTAACCATCGAACCCAATCTGTTTCAACCCGGCGATCGAGGCATCGCGTAAATGTTCATACACGCCGCCCTGAACAATCCCGAAAAGCGCGCCATCGTGTCCATGGTGGACATGCTTACATTGGTTGGCCCACCGCAAAGATCGCTCCATCGATTCGCGTGCAGCATCCTCACTGACTGGATAGGGCGTACATTCGTCAAGAACCATCACTATATCGGCATCCAAGTCATGCTGTATTCGAATTGCTTCCTCCGGCCCGAGAAAAACGCGGTCACCGTCCACCGGTGATTGAAAGTGAACACCTTGTTCTGTGACTTTTCGTAGCTTTCCAAGGCTCCACACCTGAAAGCCACCAGAATCCGTAAGTATCGGACCAGACCAATTCATGAAACCATGCAACCCGCTGTGTGCGCGTATGACCTCCATACCAGGCCTTAACCAAAGATGAAACGTATTACCCAGGATGATCTCGCTACCGATCGCCAGTAACTCTTCCGGGGTCATCGCCTTGACCGAACCATAAGTGCCCACCGGCATAAAGGCGGGTGTGTGTACGGTTCCGCGTTCAAACAGCAATCGCCCGCGACGGGCCATTCCATCTGTATTGAGTAATTCAAATCTCATAGAAAGTCAGCTCGAAGTTGGAAGTAGCAAGTTGTAAGGAAATACCAACAACTCGTCACTTCGAACTTGCTACTTGCCACTTGCTACTCTGGGCGTAACAAACATCGCATCACCATAACTGTAGAATCGATACCGTTGGTCGACAGCATGACGATACGCATTAAGGGTGTGCTCAGTACCAGCAAATGCGCATACCAATACCAACAACGTTGATTCTGGCAAGTGAAAATTAGTTAATAGCGCGTCAACGATTTGGAATCGATAACCGGGAAGAATGTAGAGCCCGGTTTCACCTTCAAACGGAATTACCCGGGCGTTTTGCGCCGCTGTCTCAAGCGCCCTAACAACAGTGGTGCCAACCGCAATAATGCGCCCGCCCCGTGCCTTGGTAGTTTCTATTCGTACACATACATCACTGCCGATTTGCAGGTACTCTGGGTGAATCTCATGTTCACGAATATCCTCGACCCGTATCGGTTTAAACGTGCCCGCACCAACGTGCAGCGTTAGAAACGCCGTATCCACGCCGAGCTCTCGTAACTGACCGAACATAGCGACATCGAAATGAAGGCCGGCGGTGGGGGCCGCCACTGCGCCCGGGTGTTGAGCATAAACTGTCTGGTATCGTTCGCGATCATGCTCCTTATCGACACGGTCGATATAGGGAGGCAGCGGAACATGGCCCACACGCTCCAATAAGTGTGTCACTGTTTCCGTACACTCGAAACGCAACTCATAAAAATCTCCACGGCGTGAAACAACATCTACTGATACAGCTTCGTCAATCCTTAAGCGCATCCCAGGTCGCGGTCGCTTACTCACCCCAAGTTGCGCGACAATGTTGCGTTCGCCCAATATGCGTTCGACGAGTATTTCCACGCGGCCACCGGTGTCCTTGGTTGCAAAAAGGCGCGCCGGAATCACGCGAGTGTTATTGAAAACGAGCAGGTCCCCTGGATGCAACATCTTCGTTAGATCGACGAATCGCAAATCTTGAATGTCGCCGCTACTACCATCAAGCGCCAGCAATCGGCTGGCTGAACGCGATTGCGCTGGATACTGTGCGATCAACTCGTTGGGTAGTTCGTAACGAAACGTGGTCTTCTTCATCAGGCGTAATCTGGCTAAAGTCGTTACAGGCACAACCGCGTCGTGCTGTTAACAGCCGCGAGGAATCGGATATACTTGCTTCGCCTGCCGGGATGGCGGAATTGGTAGACGCGCCGGACTCAAAATCCGGTGGTGGCGACACCATGAGAGTTCGAGTCTCTCTCCCGGCACCACAACATCGCAAGACCCCAGCCAACGAGTTGTTGTCGGCAACTGACGAAGAGGCACCACGCTGGCGGTAACAAATTACCAGTACTGTTGCCGGCGCTGACAATCATTCGATTCAAAAACTATGCTCCGGGCCGGGAAACTCCTGCTCACGAACGGCGGCGATAAAGGCCTTCACCGCGGCCTGTATGGTGCCATTCTCCTCCATGAAATTCTTGGAAAATTTTGGACTGCGCCGCGGATAGATGCCGAGCATGTCTTGAAGCACCAGTACTTGTCCATCACAACCGGGGCCAGCTCCGATGCCGATGGTGGGAATGGTTAATTCGGCCGAGACGTGCTTCGCTAATTCAGATGGAATCGCCTCGAGCACCAATATACTGGCGCCGGCCTCCTGCAACGCACGGGCGTCGTTAAGCAACCGTTCAGCCGCCGCCTTGTCGCGCCCCTGCACACGGAATCCGCCGAGTTGATGGACGGACTGTGGCGTCAGCCCAAGGTGACCGCAGACAGGAATCCCACGCTCCGTTAAAAACCGCACCGTCTCCGCCATCGTACGTCCGCCTTCAATCTTAACTACGTGCGCATAACCCTCTTTCATCAAGCGACCAGCATTACTAAAGGTGAGGTCCGGACTGACCTCGTAACTCAAAAACGGCATATCGGCAACAATAAGCGTACGCTGACAGCCGCTGGCGACACATCGGGTATGGTAGACCATGTCATCAAGGGTTACGGGCAGCGTTGTTTCGTGCCCTTGGCAAACCATGCCGACTGAATCACCGACAATGATCATGTCAATGCCGGCGCTATCGAGCAGGTGCGCAAAACTGTAATCGTAGGCAGTAAGGCAAGTAATCTTTTCGCCTGCCTGCTTCATAGCCTGTAGAGTTGTGATCGTTACGGGTTTCATCGACCTACAGAAAGTGGATTAAAAAAATGCCGTCCGCTACGATACTTGCGAATCTGATCTACTAAAACCTCGAAATCGTCATCATTATCCACGAAGTTTATCTCGGCTGCATTCACTACCAGTAGCGGCCCAGCCGAGTAATGATAAAAGAACTGTGTATAGGCATCGACTACTTGCTGTAGGTACTCGCGCTCGATCAGATGTTCATAACCAACATCGCGCTGTCGAATGCGGGGCATCAACACTTCGACCGGTGCCTGTAGATAAACCACCTGGTCCGGCACCGGTAGATCCAAACTGAGATGTGAGTAGACCTGCTGGTAAAGCCGAAGTTCATCATCATCCAGATTGACGCGGGCGAACAGTGAATCTTTCTCCAAAAGAAAATCCGCAACGCATCCGGGCCGAAACATGTCGCCCTGCTTAAGCTGCTGGATCTGACGCGCACGTTGAAACAAGAAAAACAACTGTGTAGGTAGGGCGAACCGCGCCCGCGCCTGATAGAACCTATCCAAGAACGGATTCTCTTCCGGTTGTTCTAGCAACGCCTTGCTACCGAACGCGTCTGCCAATCTACGGGCCAGGCTAGTCTTACCCACGCCGATCGGTCCTTCAATCGCCAGATAGCCCGGGTTGTCACGATTCATGCTTTAAATCACGCCATTTGTTGGAAATTTATACCACTGGGCTCGGGCCCTTCAGATGCCTAGGTTTTACAAACTTCCCAGGCAAGCTGTGTCGATCTTCTCAAGCCGCTGCTCACGACAAGCCGCCAACAGCTCGGTGACCCCGCCACGCCCTGGCACAATGAGGTCTTGGTCCAGCTCCGACAAAGGATACAGGACGAACGCACGCTCGTGGAGCCTGGGGTGAGGCACGGTAAGACCCGGCGTGCTCATCACAAATTGATCATACAAAAGCAAGTCAAGATCTAGTATTCGGGGGCCCCACCTTTGTTTACGCTCGACGCGCCCGTGTTGCACTTCTATTGCCAGCAAGTGCTCGACTAGCGTAGCTGCACCCAGCTCAGTACTAAGGCGACACACTGCGTTGACGAAATCTGGCTGCTCAGTATAGCCCACCGGCGCTGTGCGATATAACGAAGAGCATCTTTCTAGGCGCGTTCTCGGCAGCATGCTAAGCGCAGACTTGGCTGTTCGCAGTTGAGCTATCGGATTATCGAGGTTGCTCCCTAGACCTACATAGACACGCGCGCGCCGTGATTTGGATTTACTCATACCCTTTGCCGTTTACGTACCCGTTTTCTGCCAGCTGATAACTTGCGCACCATAGATCGGCGTTCCGGCTCTTCAACTGCCTGAAATCGTGTCCACCAATCGCCCAAATCCGATCGCTCCTCGCCAACCTCAATGCGCAACAATAGAAAGTCATAGGCAGCACGAAAACGGCGGTGTTCGAGCAAACGAAAGGGTTGCTTGCCAGTGCGGCGGTTAAATCGGGATTGTAACATCCAAATCTCTCTTACGACGGCCGAGAAACGCCTGGGAATTGCGATGCGTTGCGACTGTTGTGTAAGAACAGAAGTGGTGGCTGTTTGTACGGCCTCGTGGCGCGTATGGCCGCGAGCCATGTGGGTTTCAAGTTGCCGACACAGCGGTTCCCACAACAAGGCGGCGAACAGAAAGGCGGGCGTAACCGGTTTATCCGCTTGAACACGACTATCCGTGTTGGCCAGTGCGTTGGGTACCAGTGTAAGCGGATATCCATCCCGTTCTATCGCCAGCGCCTCTTCGGTCAGCGGGAAGAGATATTCAAACAGCCGATAATGTCGCAGCAGCTCATACGTCTGCAACGCGCATCCACCGTGGAATAGCTTGATGACTTCTTCAAACATCCGTGCCGGTGGCACGCCCAACAATAAGCGTCCAAGCTCTCGAATTGGCGCCGCCGTGGCCGGTTCGATCTTGAACCCCAACTTCGCGGCGAAACGCAGGGCCCGTAACAAACGCACTGGATCCTCACGGTAACGTACCTCCGGGTCGCCAATGACCCGAAGCAGTCCTCGGCTAAGATCATCGATACCGCCGACGTAATCAATAACCGAATGGTCCCGGATGTCGTAATACAATGCGTTAACTGTGAAATCTCGCCTAATTGCATCCTCTCCTTGGCTCCCGAACACATTGTCTTGCAGAATGCGGCCTTCTACTGTCTGCCGGGGACCGGCAGACACCGGTTTGGGCATACCTCGAAAGGTGGCAACTTCGATAATTTCACGTCCAAAACGCACATGCGCAAGCCGAAAGCGACGACCAATTAGCCGCGCCCTACGAAAAAGTCTACGGACCTCTTCGGGCTTGGCATCGGTCGCCACATCGAAATCTTTCGGTTCGCGACCGAGCAACAGATCACGTACGCAGCCCCCCACCAGGTAACTGTCAAACCCGGCCTCATTAAGTCTGCTTAAGACCTTAAGCGCGTTTTGATCGATATGCGCCTGTGAGATTGGGTGTTCAGAACATGGAATGGTAACGGGGGCGCTAATCTTCACCTCCGCAAGAGAATTACCTGGAAATAGGTCGCATTGTTGTTCAAAATTCGTCCGTCCGTATAATAACATCCCTTTAATACGCGGTCAGAATACCGCATCACACACACGCTCCCTTCGTCTAGTGGCCTAGGACACCGGCCTCTCACGCCGGTAACAGGGGTTCGAGTCCCCTAGGGAGCGCCACCGCCGCCGATGCCTGTAAATACCTTGAAATCATAGACACAAGGGCCACATTTTTTGTATGACTACTATGAGCACATCGCCCTACATCTCGGCAGTCAGCCAAAAGGAATTCGCGGCGCAAGTATTAGAGAAGTCACGAGAAGTGCCCGTACTCGTGGATTTTTGGGCTCAATGGTGTAGGCCATGTCATATGCTGATGCCTGTGTTGGCAAAGCTTGCCGATGCCTATGCAGGAAAATTTCTGCTTGCCAAGGTAGATACTGACAGCGAGCGTGAATTAGCGATGACGTATGGCATTCGTAGTCTGCCCACTGTAAAGATCTTCCGCAACGGAGAAGTTGCAGATGAATTTATGGGGCTGCAACCAGAATCGGCGATCCGACAAATCATCGATCGCCATGTGTCACGCGAATCCGACACCATGGTCGAGGCCGCCCTGCTGGCCCATCGCGACGGCAAAACAGAAGAAGCGACTGAGCTACTGCGAGATGCCATGGACACGGATCCCGATAACGATCAGGTCAAAACCGAACTCGCAAAGATATATCTCGAGCAGTCGCGCCTTGACGACGCGGAAAAGCTGCTCGACCGTATCACCAAGCTAGACTCAGAGGGACTTGCCCTGGTTGTGCGCATCACATTTATACGCATCGCTGCCAATGCATTGCCGATGGCAGAGTTAGAACGGGCGATTTCTTTGGATCCAAACAACTGTGATGCGCGCCACAAGCTAAGTGCGCTGCAGGTGTTAAAAAACGATTATGAGCCCGCTCTGCAACAACTTCTGGAGATCGTAAAGCGAAACCGGAAATTTGACGATGATGCTGGACGCAGGCACATGGTGGCGTTGTTCGATATGATCGGCGATAGCAACGATCTGGTCCGCAAGTATCGCAACCTACTGTCCCAGGCGCTCAACTAGTGCGAACAGTCTAAGACGCGCTTAGTCCTTGTTATTGCCCAAGGCGAGATAAAAGCAGGTGTTTGAGTGTGGGCCAACCGTGCCCGCAGTAGGCACGGGCTAGCGCTTCGCGCCCCCGGTTTTTAGCATGTCGGCCGTACGGGTAAAGCCACCTCGGACCGCAATCGCCAGGGCCGTTTCACCCTTACCGTCCTTGGCATGCACATCGGCACCGCCATCCATCAACACTTTGGCGAGATCGGAATAACCCTTTGATGCCGCTGCCATAAGTGGCGTAGTGCCACTCAGTGTTTTGACATTGACGTTAACGCCAGTCTTGAGTAGGGACTGCGCCACCGATAGTTGGCCCTTGGAAACCGCGTTGAACAGCGCCACGGCGCCGTGCCGGGTCGAGGTTACTCTTTGCCTCTCAATACCAGTTGGGACCTTGAAGAATCGACTCGCCAGCGACACCACGACCATAGCGATTAGTGCGAACATCATGATGTGGCGGTCAACCCCAAATTCTATCGCCATGTCTGTGGGGAGATTGGCGCCAATGCTCAGGATTGCCACGACAAGTACGAGGGTGAACTTGAGGTATCGGACCAGTGCCACGCCGACGAGACACATCAACCCACCAAGCAAGTACCTGCGGTCTATACCCCATTGGGTAGCGAGTGCGGTCGGCAGATTGGCGCCAATGCTCATCAGCGCCACCCCGATGACCAGTCCCCAGTCTGAAACCGATTTTACCTTAATCATGGCCTGAGCCTAGTCGACAGCCCTGCCGCGTCAAATCAAACATTAGTAGCGTCCGCATTATTTTCAGCTTCCCTTACCTAGGCTGTGTGGTCGGTTTCCGCCGCGCCTGCAGCGGGCCGGCCGACCGGCTATTATCTTAGTGAACGGCACCGTCGCCAGCGCGAAGGTTAGCGCCCCAAAAAATACCAATATCCCGGCCTATTTGGGGGAATTATGCAAAATCCGTGCCCGTGGTCACAAATAATGGCCGTTTGCGGCCACAATTGGCGGGAAACAGGCCGAATGGGCAATTTTGGCCAATCTCACCGCCAGCGCAGGGGCGCAGGATGCCGATGGCCGACATGAAACGTACGACCCAAGCAACACCACGAACGCTTGAGCAACGCATCAGACGCCTGGAAAAGCGTGTGACGCTGCTTGCCGGCAGCGAAAAGCGCCAGCTCACCATCACGCCCAATGCGTTTCACCCGGCGCTTCCGCTCGGGTTGGGGGTGCTTGTGCTGGTGTGTGGCTACCTGGGCCTGGGCCTACCGCAACACTACTATCAACCGCTGTTTGCTGGCCTAGTCGTCATCTTGGTATACCACCGTCAATTGTGGTCGTTGGCGCCCGGCCACTGGCGCTGGCCACAGATCATCGTCAACTTCTTAATGCTATCGCTGTTTTTCAAACTCCTGATTGGTGGGGGCACGCGCTACCCGCTCGAGTGGCTGAAGGTTCCGGTCCTCAGAAAGATTTTACCGGCGGAGGAAAGCCCTTGGTACGACCAGCTTTTTCCCAACTTCGATGTGGCATGGCAGGGTATTCCGGCTGTGACCGATCTGAGTTTTAACATCACCATGATTCAAAGCTTTTTGTTGATCGCCACCTTGGCGGGCGCGGTTTTCCGATTCCAACCTTTCGCATCCCTAACTGCGGTGTTACTGCTGTTGGTGTCCATACCTACGTTCATTAGTTTTAATTGGGAGTGGGTGGTCCTGTTTCTCGTCCTCGGTGGTACTTCCTTGTACCTGCAAACATATCCCCTTACCGTGCGGCTGGACCACACTCAACAAAAAAACGAGTAAACCAACTAGCAGCATCTGCCAGTTCTGCGGCACAAACCGCATGTGCCACAGGATACGTACGCCAATCCACTGCGTATCCGTAATGTTGCAAACGCTTCCGCGATTCCGATGCCCGCGACAGCGGAATAAGTGGATCGTCTTCGCCGTGCGCCATGAAGATAGGGATATCACGATTGGCGTCATGGCGCTCTTGCGCCAAACGACTAGGGATGGGTAAGTAACTTGACAGGATCAGCAGACCAGCCAGGCGTTGCGGGTAACGCAGGCCTGTGTACAAAGCGATGGCGCCACCCTGCGAGAATCCGGCCAACAAAATCTGCGATGCGGGAATGCCGCGCTCAAGTTCACGTCGGATAAACACATGGACGATCTCCTGAGACTCTCGGATATGCTGAGAGTTGTCACGAAAATTGCCTGCCCCTGGCAGAATGTCATACCATGCTCGCATTACAAAACCTGCATTAATCGTCACTGCGCGCATGGGTGCATGTGGGAACACGAAACGCACCGCTAGATCGCGCGGCAAACCAAGCTCAGGTACTACAGCTTCGAAATCATGTCCGTCGGCGCCCAGGCCATGCAGTAGTATCACGCTGGCGATCGGATTCGGTGCTGTCTCAATTTCAACTGGTGGCGTGGCTAGAGCAAGCGATTCTGCGGAAGAATTAGTATTTGAACTCATAGCATGGTATTCCTGTACGACCTTTCGTTACTCAAACGACCAGGAGTCTATCGTTACTGGCAACCGAGATAAATGGACACGCGTTTCAGTTTGTTTGCTGCTAGGCGCGGGCTAGAATGTTCGTGGTTGATACATGCCTAAGACCCTAGTACTGGAGAAGGTCACATGTCCTTAAGCCTTCCGTTAATCATCGAGCCCGAGCAATTGGAGGAACAACTCGGTACGCGCGAAACCCTGATCGTGGATTTATGCAAACCCGAAACCTACGCGCGATCGCATATTCCTGGTGCGGTGCACCTGGAATATCGTTACTTGGTTGCGCCACAACCACCTGCCATGGGATGCCTCCCCAGCGAAGTCCAGCTGACGCAAGTGCTAAGCGCTCTAGGCCTTTCAAACAGCACGTCTGTCTTCGCCTACGACGACGAAGGTGGCGGCCGTGCGGCGCGACTTTTATGGACGCTCGATGCCGTTGGTCACTCACAGGGCAGCTTACTAAATGGCGGTTTGCATGCGTGGGTGGCCGAGAATCGGCGGCTCGACAACGAAGCGGTCACGCCCACCCAGAACCAGTATCAAGTAACTATCAATGACGATGCAATTGCGGACAAGGCCTATATTTTGCGGCACCTCGATGACCCATCGGTGCAACTAGTGGATACCCGTAGCCCAGCCGAATACCATGGCCAACAGCAACGCGCCGAGCGTGCGGGCCACATTCCTGGAGCGGTCAACTTCGATTGGGTAAACGCCATGGACCCGACACGCAATCTGCGTTTGCGGACAGCGGATGAACTAAAGTCAAGGTTAACCAGCCTGGGTGTTGTCCCGGAGAAGGAGATAGTGACCTACTGTCATACGCACCACCGATCCGCGCATACTTATATTACGCTAAAGAGTCTTGGCTACGAGCGAGTGAGAGGATACCCGGGCTCTTGGTCAGAATGGGGCAACAGCCCCGAGGTGCCCATCGCCTAAGACCAGGCGGCACCGCTAGATCACGGCAATATCCAAGTCGCTGGCATAGGGTCGTGGCCGCCGGGCCGCGGTGTCAGCGCCGCGAGTGTCTTCCCTCAACGAGTAGATGTCGCCAATGTCGACCATGGCCACGACATCCTGCATTTCAGGATGGGCATCGCCGATTGCCTCACATTTGGCCATCAGCGTACTAATCTCTCGTACCAGAGATGCCGCCAGGTTGGCATTTTTCATCGCCTATGACACGTCGCACAAACACACGGTCCCCTTGCCTAGGTAAGGGCCATGCCAAGTCGCCAAAAGCAAGATAAGGCCGGTATTAATGATTCAAATTTGCCCCGTTACTGCGTGTGGAGCTGGCTGCCGTCAAAAAATTGGACTGCCCTAACCGCGGCTGGTGGGCGCAACCCCGTCCGTGGCGCCTACCAGGAAGGGCCGTTGTAAACTGGGTGTGGTGCACAAGAGAACCCAGCATCGCTGCGCTAGTGGTGCGGGCAAGGTGAGTTCGCGATGAAGGCCTTCCTTGCGCCGGCCCTGCCTTTCTGGTATAGATTCGCGCTTAATTTTTTCCAGGCATAGCAAGGTTAGGGGTGAGAAATATGCCGGCCAGAAAACAGGGTCAACCATCGACGATCAGTGTACTGCATGGCGGTGTCAAACCCTATGCGCGAAAAAAGGGCGAGAAATACATGAATAAGAAACAGCTCGCGCACTTTCGCATCATGCTATCTGCCTGGAAGGCAGATCTGTTGGATGAGCTGTCGCGCACCGTTAGTCAGATGCGAGACGAAGCGACTCTCCACTCGGACCCGAATGACCGTGCAAGTCGGGAGACCGATATCTCTTTGGAACTGCGAAGCCGTGACCGGGAAAGCAAGCTCGTCAAGAAGATTGACGAGGCACTCGAACGAACTGAGTCAGGCGATTACGGCTATTGTGAACTTTGCGGCGTCGAGATCGGTATCGAGCGGCTCGAGGCGAGACCCACGGCAGAATTGTGTATTGACTGCAAGACACTCGACGAGATTCGTGAAAAACAAATGGCCTGATCATCCAATAAAGATCCCAACTTCAAACGAAAGATCAGGAACACAGAACGAGAAGGGGACAGTTGTCCCCTTCTCGTTTTCGGGAGACGTATTTGTATAGCTTGCTTGTGCGCAACGCCCGCATTGCGCAACCGGACGGATCTGTACACGAATCCGATCTCGCTTGCGAACGGGGCTTAATCGCGAAGATCGGGCCGTCGTTAGATGCACAAGCAGATGAAATGATTGATGCTGGTGGGAAACTGTTACTGCCTGGCACCATCGATCCACAAGTCCACTTCCGTGAGCCGGGCGCGCCCCATAAAGAAGATCTGGCTAGCGGTTCACGTGCTGCCGTCAAGGGTGGTGTTACCAGTTTCTTGGAAATGCCAAACACCAATCCGCCGACTATAAATCAGAAAGCTTTAAACGATAAACTCGCGAGCGCCAGGCGTAAGTGCGTGGCCAACTATGGGTTTTTTATCGGCGCTACACCCAATAATCTCCATGAGATCAACACAGCATCACCAGTTTGCGGGATCAAGATCTTTATGGGTGCGAGTACTGGTGATCTGCTCGTCCACGACCCGCAAGATCTTGAGCGCATCTTTGCCAATGGCGATCGACTCATCGCAGTGCATGCTGAAGATGAGGAACGCATTCGGGAACGTCGTGCCCTATTCGCAGACGATACCGACCCTGCCGTGCACTCTAAAATCCGCGACAACCAATGCGCCGCCTTGGCCACCGAACTTGCGCTCACACTATCTACGCGCTATGAGCGACGCCTGCATATTCTACATTTGTCTACCCACGACGAAGTAGAGCAGCTACAGAATCACAAACCATCATGGGTTACAGCCGAAGCCATTCCCAATCATCTCTATCTAAATGTCGAACACTACGCCAAGCAAGGCACACTAGTGCAGATGAATCCCCCCCTCCGACAACCTGAGGACACCGCTGCCCTGTGGCAAGCACTTCATGATGGTGTGATTGACTTCATTGCAACCGACCACGCACCGCACTCTGTTGAAGAAAAAAAACAACGCTACCCGCGAAGTCCGTCCGGCATGCCCGGCGTTGAAACCTCATTACCACTGATGTTAACGCACATGAAAGCTGGCAAATGTACATTGGCAGAACTCCAAAAATGGATGTGCTGGGGACCAGCTCAAGCCTATCAAATCGCCAACAAAGGAAAGATTATCGAGGGCTGGGACGCTGACCTGACACTCGTTGATATTGATACGGTACGGCCAGCGCGTAATGAAGACATGTTCACCAAGGCCGGGTGGACTCCCTATGATGGATGGCCGCTGACGGGGTGGCCCATCTACACTATCGTTGGAGGCTGTATTGCATTTGACCAAGGCTCGATCCGTGACAACGTCCGCGGTCAAGCGCTGAACTTCACTACTTGATCACTTATGGACCTGGCACTGTTACTAACGGCACTTATTCTTGGTGTTGTCGAAGGCTTGACCGAATTCCTGCCGGTATCCTCCACCGGCCATTTAATCATTGTCGGCGATTTCCTTCGCTTCAACGATGCGCAGGCAAAAACCTTTCAAATCTTCATTCAACTTGGCGCAATACTGGCTGTGGTATGGCACTATCGCAAGCGACTCGGAAGTTTTATCACTGGGCTTAATCAGAGTATCGCCCAACGGTTTTGGCTGAATCTGATTATCGCCTTCGCGCCTGCCGCCTTAGTTGGATTCGCATTGCACGACCAAATAAAGGCCTATCTCTTCGATCCAGTGACGGTGGCCGGGGCACTCATCGTTGGCGGCGTAATTATTCTACTGATAGAACGAACACCACGCCGCGTTCGCGTGCGAGACTTTGAGTCCTTACACCCAAGTGATGCTGTAAAGATCGGCATTGCGCAAACGGTATCCCTGTTCCCCGGTATATCGCGGGCCGGCGCGACCATCATGGGTGGACTGCTGACAGGCCTTTCACGTACCACGGCCACCGAGTTTTCCTTTTTCCTAGCAATCCCAACGATGCTCGCTGCCACAAGTTATGAACTATTCACTAGCCGCCACCTCCTCAGTCCTGAAAGCACAGCCCTGTTTGCGGTGGGATTTATTATGGCCTTCGTGACTGCACTCATGGTCATAAAGGCGTTTCTGGCCTATGTCGCGCGCCACAATTTTGCCGCTTTTGCCTACTACAGAATTGTATTTGGATTGCTAGTCTTGATCTATTTCTGGTAACCGTTTGCTTTGAATGCTTGGCTCGGCTGGTCTATCTTAGTAAAGACGGACATATACCGGATCGACCGGCTCCCCTGTTCGACACCCATGCAACCCTTTACAGCACAGATCGATAAGAATGACTACTCAGAACGGCTCTACAAGCCCAGATAAGCCACGTGTGCTCGTGGTTGACGACTCGCGCGTCATGCGCAAGGCCATACATAAGTTCATCCGGCGTGAATTCGACGTAACCGAGGCCGAGGACGGTGAGGCAGGCTGGCAAAAACTAACCGAAGACAACCAAATCCAGGTTGTTATTGCCGATGTACTCATGCCCAAGCTCGATGGCTATGCCTTGATATGTCGGATTCGCGCTGCCGACCAGACTCGAATCCGCGATGTACCGGTGATCGTCATCACTGGGGCCGAAGACGATGACACGCGAGAACGTGCGTTCGCGTGCGGTGCTAACGATTTCATCACCAAACCGATCGACGGCGCCCACCTACTCACATGTACACGTACGCAAGCGAAATTAGATCAGACGGCACGTAAACTGGCGCATGATGTCGAAGTCATAGACGATGAATTGGCGAGTATTGATCCACTCACGCAACTCTATAGCCGCCGAATGCTACTACAGCGTGGTAATGAGGAGCTCGCTAACACAGCCGGCAAAAGCGACGAATTTTCCTTAATTAAACTCGACATCGATGATTTCAAAGTCATCTATAGCCAACAGGGTGACGATTGTGGTGATCGGTTGTTGGTCTGGCTGGCGAAGATTCTAGTCGCTCAGACCCGAGCCGAAGATTTAGTTGCACGCATCGGTGGCGGTGAATTCGCAATTATGGCGCCAACTACTGGACGCCTCGATGCCGCCATCCTCTGCGAACGCCTACGCGGTGCCATCAGCGCCGAACCGTTTAGTCACGATGGTGCAACAATACCGCTAACCGCAAGCATTGGTCTGGTGACACTGGGACGTGACCAGGGAAACTCCATTGAGGAATTGCTAACGGTGGCTGAGGAGCGTGTGGCGTCTGCTAAAGCGGCCGGTGGTAACCAGTTAAGCGTTAGCGATCTGGCAGAGAGCGAAAACGAAGATAGTGTCATTGTCGAGCAGCCGGACATCGATACTGCCTTGGGGATGTTACAGAACGGCAACTCTGGAAAACTCGACCCCTATCTGTCCGATCTCGTGCTGACCGTCTTGCCTTTGATCGAACTCTGCAATAACAAGCTAAGTCTAGACTTCGAGTATGAGCTTGATGTCCTTAGGAAAAAGCTTTCCGAACTGAAATAACAACTAGGCGGCATGGGTCGCAATCCTTGAGTAATGCCTATCAGCAAGGCCTTTGAGCCCGCATGGTGGTGTCGTGGACCACACATGCAGACTCTATGGCCAACGCTCATCCGACGCAGGCCACGCGTACAATTGAGACACGAGCACTTAGAGTTGCCGGATGGCGATTTTGTAGACTTGCAGTGGACCGAGGCGCAGATGGGCCCCATCGTCATTGTCTTACATGGGCTCGAAGGGTCTTCGAACTCAGTCTATGCACGAGGTCTTCTCAAAGCGTTGCATAACTGCGGAATACGCTCGGTAGTTATGCACTTTCGCGGCTGCAGCGGTACCCCTAACCGTCTGCCGCGTAGTTATCATTCCGGCGATACAGCCGATTTTGCGTACCTTGTCAAAACACTAAAGCAGCGGGAACCGGACGTAATGATTGCCGCAGTGGGCTACTCACTAGGCGGTAACGTTCTTCTGAAATGGCTGGGAGAATCTGGTACGCAAGCGTTGCTGACAACAGCGGTTGCCGTATCGGTGCCATTTCTGTTGGCATCATCAGCAGATCGAATGGATAAGGGTTTCTCGAGAGTTTACCAATGGAAGCTCTTGCGCAGCTTGCGCCGCAAAACCAAGCAAAAACTACAATGCATGCCGCTTAATGTTCATACTAGCGATCTGAATTCACTCAAGAACTTTCGTGCGTTCGATGATGCCGTGACGGCGCCACTGCATGGCTTTAGGGATGTAGAACATTATTACGCTAGCGCGAGCTCGCAGCAGTACTTAAAGGACATACACGTTGATACACTGATCCTACATGCTCGCGACGACCCATTCATGACGGCAGATGCCATACCCACCACCGAAGAACTGTCAGAGAAAACCAAGCTTGAACTATATCCGTGTGGCGGTCATGTAGGTTTTGTGGCCGGGACCTGGCCTTGGCTTACCGACTACTGGCTGGAGACCCGAATCATAGAACATCTGATATTACGCTTAAACATCAGAAAAACGGCCACGGCATAAAATACTCACTAAGGATCCCAATCGGCGGCAGTGTCTGCTAGAACATCGGCATGCCGGCGGGCCCGTTGATGGTTATCGTCGGGAACAGCGTCTATATCCTCGAGCATACGAACATAGCTTGCGGGCAGCGCGTAGCGCTTGGCGCCTTCGACAACATATTTCTTGTACCAGATAAACAAGATCAGACTATCGTCGATAAAACGGGGATCCGTCGTATAGGTAAATGCGGTTAGTACCGAGGCGTCGGTGACTATCTTGATATGCGTGTGGTTATAGCCGTTACCAAGACCCTCAGCTGCGTCTAGTAAAGGTCTTTCTTGTGCATCTATATTAAAGACGACACCATACACTTCGTCATCGGAAAGGCCAGTCGCGTACGCATTGCATTTAGCAGACTCATCTGCGCCCCGTTTGTGGAACTTGAGCACATACCCCGTTAGTTTTCCGACGGCGACAAACCGGGCTGACGGGACACGCTGCCTCATCCGCGGCCAGTAGAGATTCGAGCCATACGCAAAGTAATTCATGGCACTAAACTACTCGCGGGCGCAATACCCACGGTCGTAAAGATCGCTAAAAGAATAAAGCCGGAACAGCCGGACCATGCATGCGCTTGGTATCCGATGTCACTATAATTTTATTTATAAATCAATAAGTTAATGTCCACCCACTCGTGCCGCCATCGGCGCTCGAGTCCGGTTACGCCATCATCCCTGTTGCGCCGCCTCTTGTTCGATAGCTTTCATGCTAAGCCGAATCCTGCCCTGCTTATCGACCTCGAGAACTTTCACCTTCACGTGGTCGCCTTCCTTGAGCTTGTCACTAACATTTTCGACACGCTCATTGGATATCTGCGAAATGTGTACCAGACCGTCCCGGCCCGGCAAGATCGTGACAAACGCGCCGAAATCCATGAGCTTTGCGACTCTACCTTCATATATCGTACCGACCTCAACATCAGCTGTTAGTTGCTCAACGCGTCGACGGGCTTCTTGAGCCGCAGCGTTGTCTGCCGAGGCGATCGTAACGGTACCATCATCGGAAATATCGATGGTAGCACTCGTCTCTTCACAGATCGCACGAATCGTTGTTCCGCCTTTGCCAATAACATCGCGAATTCTTTCCGGGTTGATCTTGAAGGTGATGATACGGGGCGCATACTCGGAGAGCTCCGCCCGTGGCTCCGAGATCGCCTGATCCATGGCACGTAGTATGTGCAGGCGACCTTCCTTAGCTTGCTCTAAAGCAGCTTCCATAATCTCCTTCGTGATACCCTCGATCTTGATATCCATCTGTAGCGCGGTAACACCTTCGTTGGTACCCGCAACCTTGAAATCCATATCACCGAGATGATCTTCGTCGCCAAGGATGTCGGTGAGCACTGCGAAACGATTATCATCTTTAATTAACCCCATCGCCACGCCCGCTACCGGCGCCTTGGTCTTTACGCCTGCGTCCATGAGCGACAAGCTAGTGCCGCATACGGTTGCCATAGAACTTGAGCCATTCGACTCAGTAACCTCAGACACAACCCGAACTACGTAAGGGTACTCACTCATGTCAGGCATAACAGCCGTAATGCCGCGCTTAGCGAGTCGCCCATGACCGATCTCTCGACGTTTGGGCGAGCCCACTCTCCCGCTTTCGCCGACGCTATAAGGCGGGAAATTGTAATGCAGCATAAAGCGTTCTTTGCGTTCGCCCTCGAGTGCATCGATCAGTTGCGCGTCGCGTCCCGTTCCTAGCGTTGTCACTACCAGCGCCTGGGTCTCGCCACGTGTGAATAGCGCCGAACCGTGGGTGCGTGGTAGCAGGCCGACACGAATGTTGATGGATCGCACCGTACGGGTATCACGCCCGTCTATACGCGGCTCACCCTGCAAGATACGGCTGCGCACTATATCTTTTTCGACATCCTTAATGCCATTCTTGATGTTCGCAATGTCTTCGTCACCGGCGTCGGCTGCGGTCAATTGTGTAAGCGCACGCTCACGTATCTCGGCCAGTTTGTTCTGCCGCGCCATCTTTTCCGCTATGCCATAAGCGTCACCGATTTCAGACTCTACTGCCGCGCGTACAGACGCTAGCATCGCTGTGTCCTTAGCTGGCACCTGCCAGTCCCATGGTTTTGTTCCAGCTTCCTGCGCTAAGGCACGAATAGCTTCAATCGCTATTTTCATTTGCTCGTGGCCGAACATAACTGCGCCAAGCATGGTGTCTTCGCTGAGTTCTTTAGCCTCGGATTCAACCATCAACACGGCGCTTTCGGTGCCGGCCACCACTAAATCAAGCTTCGAGTCAGCACGCTGCGTGTAGGTTGGATTGAGAATATACTCACCGCCCGCATAGCCGACCCTGGCCGCTCCGATCGGACCCCGAAAAGGGGCGCCAGATAAGGATATCGCGGCTGAAACACCAATCATGGAGACAATGTCGGGATCGATATCAGGGTCCAGCGACAACACGGTCACAATAACCTGAACCTCATTGGTGAAACCGTCGGGAAACAAGGGACGTATCGGTCGGTCGATCAAACGGCAGGTGAGGATTTCTTTCTCCGAAGGGCGCCCTTCACGCTTAAAGAAACCACCTGGTATTTGTCCGGCCGCGAAGGTTTTTTCTTGATAGTCGACGGTAAGCGGAAAGAAATCCTTACCAGCCCTAGGTTCCTTCTCGGCAACGACAGTAGCAAGCACTACTGTGTGACCCATGCTCGCTACGACTGCGCCGCTCGCCTGTTTCGCGATTTCTCCGGTTTCGAGTGTGATGGTGTGCTGTCCATACTGGAAGGATTTCGTGGTCTTGCCCAATGCTCTCTCCTCGGTCTCGATTTACTTACGCAGACCGAGCCGCTCAATGAGCGTACGATAGCGGCCCGCATCTATTCGTTTCAGGTAATCCAGCATCTTTCTTCGCTTGTTGACCATTCGCAGCAGTCCTAAACGCGAATGGCGATCGTGCGGGTGCAATTGAAAGTGATCGGATAGGTCGTTGATTCGTGCCGACAACAGGGCTATCTGAACCTCCGGCGAACCAGTGTCACGCTGATGCATCCTGTAATCTTCCACCACCTTGCCCTTATTTCCTGCCGCGAGTGCCATCTAGCATCACCTCATAATAACTAAGCAAACGTCTTGACGTTGTTTATGCCATCCCTTAGAAGGCGCGTATTCTACCCATGCCCTGGCGTTCCCTCAACAAAATCTAGATATTCAATCAGATCGGCTAGATTGCGCCATAAGCCGGCGCGGTGCGACCCGACCGTCATCCAAGACCTGGCCCATCCCAAGAAAACGTGCGCCCTCACCATACAGTCGAACCCACCCGGGGCCATGAGGGTGTCTCACGGATACCGGTTGCCCCCGGCATAGGTAGTGCGCCGCCAAGGGCGTAAGGTGCACATCCGGTAGACTTGAAAGAGCCACGTCTATTGGAAGTAGTAGCGCCTCACGTGCCGACTGGGTGGTTATTGCATTGAGTTCGTCCAATCCTGTCGCCTGCTCTACCAAAAGCTCACCTACCGCGAGGCGCCGAAGACTGGCGATATGCGCACCACAGCCAAGCAGTTGGCCCAAATCATGCGCCAATGTGCGAACGTAGGTCCCCTTGGAGCAGTGAATCTCCAGATCCAGGAGGTGGTCTTTGAAATCTAGGCAATTGATCCGGTAGACCGTAATGCAACGCGGCTTCCTATCCACGTCGACGCCTTTGCGCGCTAATTTGTACAATGGCTTGCCGCCGTGCTTGATGGCCGAATACATGGGCGGGATCTGTTCGATCTCGCCCTCAAATCGACGCACGGCCCGCTTAACAGCCCCCCAGCTTACGCTAACCGGCCGCCTCTCAATAATCTCACCCTCGCTATCGTAAGTGCTGGTGGTTTCACCAAGCTTGAATACAGTCCGGTAGTGCTTGTCCGCATCAAGCAGGAATTGAGATATCTTGGTTGCTTCGCCAAAGCAAAGCGGTAATAGACCGGTCGCGATTGGATCTAAGCTTCCGGTGTGGCCAGCCTTGCAGGCATTAAAACTCAGCTTGCTGGCCTGCAAGGCCTGATTTGAGGTCATCCACGCTGGCTTATCGAGCAGAAAAATGCCATTGACATGAATGCAGTTTCGACGTCCCCTAGACAACGTCTTTATCCCTTAATCGGTTTCGTTTCGTTTGTCTTGTGACCGTGCGCGATCAATGAGACTCGAGAGCGCAGCTCCCCTTTCAACCGACTCATCATAATAGAAACGTAACGCCGGCACACCACGTAATTCGAGTCGATCCATTAACTGTCGACGCAAAAAGGGCGCTGCCTTGTTCAGTGCGGTAACACAAGGCTTGACGCGATGGGCACCGGCCAGACATGTAAAGTAAACCTTGGCCGAAGAAAGGTCGCGAGTAACCTCCGTGGCGGTGAGCGTCACACCTTGTACCCGCGGATCATTGAGTTCGTGTTGGATTAAGACCGCGAGCTCCCGCTTAAGAAGTTCAGCCACGCGTCGCCGGCGGTTCGAATCTTGATACATAGATACTCACCCATATCGAACAAGTTCACTGCCGCCTTGTTCATACCCAAAAACTGCCAGCAACTGCTAGGCGGAGCGCGCCACCTCGATTCGTTCATAGACTTCGATCTGGTCGCCCACATTGACGTCATTGTAGTTTTTCACGCCGATACCACACTCCAATCCTGCCTTCACTTCACCGGCGTCCTCTTTAAAGCGACGCAATGACTCGAGCTCACCCTCGAAGATGACGACATTATCTCGCAACACGCGAATCGGCCAATTGCGTTTGACCACCCCTTCTGTCACGTAACAACCTGCAATAGCTCCAATTTTCCTCGCTCGAAAAACATCTCGTACTTCGGCCAAGCCGATGATCTGTTCTCGCATCTTAGGTTGGCGCAGCCCTTCGATAGCATCTTTGATATCGTTTACGGCGTCGTAGATAACATTGTAATAGTGAACATCGACACCTTCGCTTTCGATCAGTCTTCTCGTTACACTATCGGCTCTAACATTAAAACCGATTATGATCGCCTGTGAAGCAACTGCTAGATTCACATCAGACTCGCTGATTGCGCCGACCATCCCATGAACTACTTTCACTTTCACTTCTTCGTTAGATAGTCTTTCGAGCGTATCGGTAAGCGCCTCCACAGATCCCTGAACGTCCGTTTTTATGAGCAAGTTCAAGGTCTTGAATTCACCTTCTTGCATCTTTTCGAAGACATTGGCCAGTTTTGCTGCCTGCTGGCGCGCGAGCTTGGAATCTTTGCTCTGATCTTGACGATACAACGCGATTTCCCGGGCCTTGCGCTCACTCTCAACGCTGACAACGTCATCGCCGGCGCTAGGTACTCCGGACAATCCCTGTATCGCTACTGGAATAGAAGGCCCAGCCTCTTTTACCGGCTTACCATTCTCATCGAGCATGGCGCGGACGCGACCATATTCGCTACCAGCCAAGACGATATCACCCTTGTGCAAGACCCCCTGTTGCACGAGTACCGTCGCCACCGGCCCACGTCCCTTATCGAGCTGCGCTTCGATGACGATTCCTGAAGCGGGACCGACATTAACTGCCTTTAACTCAAGCAACTCGGCCTGAAGTAAGATCGCATCAAGTAGCTCATCAACCCCCTCGCCTGTCTTGGCAGATACATTGACAAACAGGTCTTCACCACCCCATTGTTCGGGGACGACCTCGTGCTTGGTCAGCTCTTGTTTTATGCGCTCCGGATCCGCTTCGGGCTTATCGATCTTATTCACCGCGACCACAATCGGAACACGCGCCTCCCGAGCATGGTGAATGGCCTCGACCGTCTGCGGCATGACACCATCGTCCGCAGCCACGACCAGGATCACTAAATCGGTGGCCTTTGCACCACGTGCACGCATCGCCGTAAACGCCTCGTGACCCGGGGTATCGAGAAAAGTCACGACCCCCTTCTCTGTCTTTACATGGTAGGCACCGATGTGTTGCGTGATGCCGCCGGCTTCACCGCTTGCTACCCGCGTCTTGCGGATATAGTCGAGCAACGATGTCTTGCCGTGATCCACGTGACCCATAACGGTGATGACAGGTGGACGCGGTTCAGCGTCGGCAGCTATCCGTGTCGTATCTGTCAGCAATGCCTCAGGGCTTGTTGGTCGCGCTTCCTTAACCGAGTGGCCCATTTCCTCGACGACGATCGTCGCCGTATCGCGATCCAATACCTGGTTGATGGTCACCATACTGCCGAGACCCATTAGGGCCTTTATGACCTCGGCCGCCTTTACCGACATCTTTTGAGCGAGCTCGGCTACGGTGATGGTTTCGGGTAACACAACATCACGCGCTACCGGCTGGGTTGGCTTCTCGAAAGCATGCTGACCGGACATGCTGGTGACGACCGCCTTCTTGGAGATAGGTCGCGCCCGCCGCCGACTCTTTTTGCCGTCGACCACGTGCAACTCGACCCGCTCTGGCTCTTCCGGCCGCTCTGCCTTGCGTTTTCTCTCCTTTTTCTCTTTCGGTGCAGCACTGCGTTTTTCTTTCGCGGGTGGAGTCACCTCAGGCACAGGCGCCAAAATCGGCTCAACGTCCGGCGCGAACTCTTCCTTGGCACTTGGTGCTTGTGAAACAGGTTCTGCAACGGGCTGTTCCGGCTGTGCGGTAACATCCTCGGTGACCGTATCAGGGGCAAGCTTCGCCTCTGCCGCAACCGGTGGTTGTTGCTCTTCTGGTTCAATCACCGCTGGTTCGACCGCTGGCGTTGGCTCAACCTCCGCCCGTTTAACGAACGTACGGCGCTTGCGCACCTCCACCTGAACCGTGTGCCTTGCCCCTGACCTCGTACTCTGCGTAATCTGGGTAGTCGATTTGCGCTTTACAGAAATCTTTTTCCGCGTCGGCACTTGTTCTTCGCCGCCGCGCAGAAAACTAAGCAAAGTCACTTTTTCTTCTTCGCTGAGTGCGTCGGCCGGAGCCTTGCTATCAATACCAGCAGCATTGAGCTGTCGCAGCAACGTCTCGGAAGGTATCCCGATTCGTTCAGCAAACGCCTTTACGGTGATCTGCGCCATAGAGAAGTTATTTTGCCTCGTCCAGGTTCTCGAACCAAGGTTTTCGCGCCGTCATGATCAACTGTTTCATGCGTTCCTCGTCATCAATACCTTCAATGTCCATTAACTCATCAACCGACCGTTCGGCAAGTTCTTCACGCGTTTTGATGTCATGGCTGGCGAAAAGGTGCGCCGTATGCTCATCCATGCCTTCCATCTCGAGCAAATCGGCATCAGGCTCGGCCAAACTAATCTTCTCTTCCACTGCAATGGCGTTGGTCAGTAACGCGTCGCGGGCACGATTGCGTAGTTCATCAACTAGGCCCTCGTCAAAGCCTTCTACTGTTAGTAATTCTTGCTTGGGTACGTATGCGATCTCATCGAGGTTTGTGAACCCCTCTTGCACAAGGATGTTCGCCACTTCTTCATCGACATCCAATTGCTGCATGAAAAGCTGGACCGCGGTGGTCGCCTCCGAAGTTGTTTTTGCGGTCGCGGCCTCTTCAGTCATGATATTCAGCTCCCATTGCGTCAATTCAGACGCCAACCGGACATTCTGCCCGCCGCGACCAATCGCCTGAGATAGCTGCATCTCATCTACCATCACATCCATGCTATTGAGTTCTTCGTCGACCATAATAGAGAACACCTCAGCTGGTGCCAAGGCATTAATCACGAACTGCGCGGGATCTTCCGCCCACTGAATGATATCAACACGTTCGCCCGCCAATTCGTTTGACACGCTTTGCACGCGTGAGCCGCGCATACCGACGCACGCACCGATCGGATCTATGCGTGGATCATTCGTGCTCACCGCAATTTTAGCGCGCAGACCAGGATCGCGTGCCGCCGCATGTATATCAATCAGACCTTCACCCGCCTCCGGCACCTCCAGTTTGAAAAGTTCGGTCAGTAAAGCCGGCGCAGTCCGGCTCAAGAACAACTGCGGGCCCCGGGGCACAGATTGGACGTCTTCAAGATATGCACGGATGCGATCACCTGGCCGTAATCCTTCGCGTGGAATCATCTTTGTTTTGGGCAACAACGCCTCGGCATCGCCGAGATCGATGATCACATCCCCACGCTCCATGCGTTTCACAACGCCAGTAACCATTTGGCCCTTGCGCTCTTGATACTGCCTCACCGTCTGCTCGCGCTCTGCTTCACGCACCTTTTGCAGAATAACCTGCTTAGCAGCCTGCGCCGCGATGCGACCAAACCCCACCGGTTCCAGCGGTTCTTCGATGAATCCGCCGACCTCGATATTGGCGTCGCGCTCTCTGGCCTGGCTCAACGTCAACTGGCGATCCGGAAACTCGATTTCCTCGGAATCGTCGGCAAACACTTCCCACCGCCGGAATGTATCGTACGCGCCGGTGTCTTGGTGGATGGACACACGGGCGTCAATATCATCTTTGTGACGTTTGCGTGTAGCGGTCGCCAAAGCCGCTTCAATCGCCTGAAAGATGGTCTCCTTATCGACGCCTTTATCGCGGGATAGAGCATCCACCATCAATAACACTTCACTACCCATGCTCATTCTCCATTCGATACCTAGAACTTCGGTATAAGCCTGGCCTTTTCGATGCGGTCAAAAGCCAGATCTAACGTTTCACCGTCTAAGCCCAGCACCACATACTCGGGGGCCACTGCAATCAGGCGACCTTTAAAGTTCTTTCGACCACTAAGCGGTTGACCCAACCGCACTCTAATCATCTCACCGGTGAAACGTGTGAAGTCTTCCGGTTTAACCAGCGGCCTGTCCAAGCCCGGCGAGGACACCTCAAGCATGTAGCGGCCATCGATCAAATCCTCGACGTCAAGAATCGCACTCAGCTGGTTACTGACGCGGGCACAGTCATCCACCGTGACCCCGGCCGGACTGTCGATATACACTCGCAACAGCGTGTGGCGACCGGTGCCGGAAAGCTCCACTTCCACGAGTTCAAAACCCTGGCCTTGGACACCGGGTTCCAATACCTTACGAAGCTGCGCGCTCGCTGCTGTCATCACTGAGCCCCATAAACGCAAAAGTGGGCGTCAAGCCCACTTCTTTCAAACCCCTTTTTTGTGCTCGCCCCCCCAACGGCGCAAATTATAAGCATTTCCGGACAAAACTCAACGCTCGGCGCCACGGGGGGCGGCCCGGCCCTTACCTTTCTGGCACAGTGGGCCCTACCCTGGCGATGATCCCGGCCCCACCACGACGGGACCTGAATCGCACTATTTGGTAGCGGGGGTAGGATTTGAACCTACGACCTTCGGGTTATGAGCCCGACGAGCTGCCAGACTGCTCCACCCCGCAGCAAAATCGGTTCGAAGTCTACCAGCGAATCGTGCAATTTCAAGCTGGCTCGTTCGTGAGTCTAACCGACCCGCAACCGGTGGCGTAACAGACTGGCTTTCTCGGGCGTTGGCCGCCCGAGCTTGCCGTCAGGTTGAAGTCGTTCCGGTCACCCAACTTGGGTTGCGGGCTAGGGATTCAACGCAATAGACGTAAGCGGTCCAGCCCATCACCTCGGCTATGACATTGATAATCAAGAATACGATCAGTGGAGAGTTATCGGGTACGAGCCAGAAAACAACGAGCGGGAAGAATATCAGGAAAGCCAGAAAACCCGATTTCCACAGCTGCTGCCATATGATTCGTAATGCAGATCGCAGGGTGGCGAAAACCCGAAAATCGTTAGTCGAGAACACAACCGGGAACCAATACACAAACAGAAATGGGATGACCATGGCGACCACCCTGACGTTGCGGACCACTTCCGTTACGAGTCGTTCAGTGTTCGCGCCGTCAATGGCGCGGCTCCAGTAGAGCAGGCTCAGAAGCACGAACAAGACTAACAACAGCAATAACCCAACCTGGACAAGTAGCCACAAGAATGATGTAAACGCTTCCTTACCACGGGACAGCGTTTCGTATATCGACACGGTGTTATCGCCAAGTGCGAAGGAACGGAACGTGCCGCTCACCAGATAGATCAGGATCAGCAATGCGCCAAAAGTCGCCAGCGCGACGCCAGTTGGACCGGTGTCGTCAAGGGGAAGGATTGTTTGGGTGCGAAGTGTCACGAAAACCACTTGCAGACCGATGACCAACCAAACACCCGGACTCAAGACGACCCGGACCGCCGCCCGTATACGTTGTTCGCTCTCAGTTGGGGTGAGTTGCTGATTCATCGACGCACGTACTGGCCTTGGGTTATTCGCCATTTAACAGCCCAACTGCCAAAGGCATCTATCGGCGGCGGTCTGCGGCCGGAAAACGGAAGACCTCGACCCGCCAGTTATTATGAAGTGCACGCAGGACCAAACAAGATGGCCCACCAAACGTTCGGTTCTTGCCGGCGGCGCCTGGATTTAGCACCCAGGGACGTTTGCTTCTATCACAGATCAGTCTGTGACTGTGACCATATACGATTGCACGCGCATCAGGATACAAATTGCGCAATATCGTATGTCGACGAGCCACTCGACCTGCATTGTGCCCATGCACCGTCACCAAGCAGCCACCTGGCAGATCAACCGATAGATGATCAGGCAATGCATCAAATGCGGATTGATCCTCTGGTGGCCATTTTTGCTTGGTATCATTGTTTCCGCGAACTGCCATCACTCGCCTATCTCGTAGCCGTAACACTTGCAGCACGTATGCGTTGCCAATATCACCCGCGTGTATCGCAAGATCACAGTCGTGAACAATGTCAATGATTCGCTGATCAAGAAACCCATGTGTATCCGATAAGATCCCTACGCGCATACCAAGATTATACGGCTTTAGAGTTATCGGCTGAAATCATGTTGTGGCCTGCGGGTGATTTCCACGTTCGAACCACATGACAGTAGCACCAGCCACCGCGGCAGGCATAATCGTCAGGTTAACCACGGGCACTAAGGTAGCAAGCAGAACGGCGACACCGAAACTAAACGATAACACCGTACGCGTCTTGGCATAGCGCCTCACTTCTGAGAACCGCATACCTTGGTTTTCCAGCGGATAGGCCAGATATTCAAGCGCCAACAGCCAGGAAGTCACCATCAACCATAGGAATGGTGCCAACAGGTTAACGATGGGGACAAATGTAACAAACAGTGGCAACAGAATCATTGCCAGCATATATATCGATTTACGCACCTCGCTAATCAACGATAACCCCACACTCTTCAACAGCGACACATCTGTTGTCAGAACCGGCATATTGTCTTTATCGAGTACGTAGGCTACGCGCTCGGCCAGCGTACCATTGAATGGCGCTGCAATTAGATTGGCCGCCAAGGTAAACGTGAAGAACATGAACGCGCTGGCCGCAACAGCGAAAATAAACCAGAGTAATCCGCGCGCGAGCTGCGCCCACCAGCTGTCCACAGTTGGGAGAAACCAATCCAGCAGCGCGTCGAACTGGTCGATAAAAAGCCATACCAGTCCGGCGAATACCAGAACGTTTACCAATAGTGGAATCAGAAAGAAACGCCGTAGTCCTGGACGAAAGATGAGGCGATAACCTTGGAGTAAATACCTTGGCCCGCTAGCAAGGTCAGCGATCAAGTGGAAACCCTAGGGCGAGGACATAATGAAGAATCTTGGCATCGGTTAGTAAATGCCGGCCACCGCCCGGCCACAGACGTCGATGATAGTTCCCACCCATGGCATTGCCAGCAGCAATACCAACCCGTTGACCCCGATGAGCACGCGCATGTCCAGACTTGCACCGATGGGGGTATTGTCCTCGGCGTCATCGAAATACATGAGCTTCACAACCCGAATGTAATAATAGACGCCAATTACTGCGAATAGCACGGCAAGGATAGCAAGCCAGATCATACCCACCTCAATCACCGACTGGATAACTAATAATTTTGCGTAAAACCCAATGGTGGGCGGCACCCCTGCCATCGAGAACATCAGCAATAACATCAAGAACGCATACCAAGGGCTTCTCTGATTAAGACCCTTAAAATCATCCAGACGTTCGGCTTCAAACCCCGATCGCGAAAGCAGGATAACCATGCCAAACGTCCCTAGACTCATTACGGCATAGACAAGCACGTAGAAGAGCGCCGAGCTATAACCGTTAGGCGTGGCGTTCACCACTCCTAAAAAGAAAAACCCCATGTGAGAAATCGACGAGTACGCAAGCATGCGCTTTATGTTGGTCTGTGCGATCGCAATCACGTTACCAACCGCCATAGACAGTACCGCTAATATCGTAAGCATGTCTTGCCATGATACGGCGAGGTCCTCGAGGCCACCGACCAGCAGGCGCATGACCAAAGCGAAACCCGCGATTTTTGGTGCCGTGCCAATGTAGAGCGTGACCGAAGTCGGTGCGCCGTGATAAACATCTGGCACCCACATGTGGAACGGCACCGCACCTAGCTTGAAGGCGATGCCGACGATAACGAAAACTAGACTGAAGATAAGCACCACATCGTCAGCCTCCATGCGCGCAACCGCCTGCCTGACATCGGCAATATCCAGCGTCCCGGTCAGCCCATAGAGTATCGACATACCATAGAGTAATATCCCAGAAGAGATAGCGCCAAGTACGAAGTACTTCATGGCGGCTTCTGTCGCCTGTGCCGAATCACGCTGGAAGGCGACCATTGCGTATAGACTCAACGCCAGCAACTCAAGCCCAAGATAAAGTGTCAGGAAATGACTGGCCGAAGCCATAATCATCATTCCAACCACACCAAATAGGCCAAGCACAAAATACTCGCCGCGGAACATTCCACGTTCACGAATGTAGTCGCGGGAATACACGAACACGAAGAACACGATCAGGTAGGTGGCAAGCTTGATGACATTTGATAGCGAGTCGTGGACAAACATACCACTAAATGTCATGCCGGCCGGGGTCATCAGCAGGCTCAATGTCAATGCCGCCGCACCAAGCAACGCTACCTGACTAAGCCAATAGATCACAGTACGGGCCTGCTTGCTCACGAACAGATCGACGCAAAGAATCAAGCAACCCATAGCGCATACGTAGATCTCGGGTAGCGCCGGCCACATACTAGGAATTTCTGGCATCATCTCTTCGACTCTAGTATTTCTTCTTCAAATTACTTTTTTCGTGGCAACCTGCTCAAGCAGATGGTCCACTGACACATGCATGACCTCCAAAAACGGGAACGGCCATAGCCCCATCGCCAACACAGCGATCGCCAATAGCCCTAAGAACAAGATTTCGCGTGGTGTCACATCCTCGAGGGCTGCCACACTATCTTTGACGACTGCCCCAAAGATGACGCGCTTATACATCCACAAGGTATAGGCGGCACCTAAAACCAGCGTGGTTGCGGCAAGCACCGCATACCAAACGTTAACTTGATAGGACCCAAGAATCACCAAAAACTCCCCTACGAAACCGGACGTACCTGGCAAACCGGTATTGGCCAAGGCAAACAACATCATAAACGACGCAAACACCGGCATGCGGTTTGCTACCCCACCGTAATCCTTGATCTCGCGTGAATGCAATCGATCATACAAGACCCCGACACACAGAAATAGCGCGCCTGAGATGAACCCGTGCGAAATCATCTGGATGATTCCGCCCTCAATGCCCTGTGTGTTGAATATGAAAAAACCAAGCGTGACGAATCCCATATGCGCGATCGATGAATAAGCGATTAGCTTTTTCATGTCGTCCTGCATAAGGGTTACCAAGCCAATATAAACGACCGCGATAAGCGACAATGCAATCATGAAACCTGCGAGCTGATGGCTGGCATCCGGCACGATGGGCAAACTGAAACGTAGAAAGCCATAGGCCCCCATTTTCAATAAGATGGCAGCAAGAATCACCGATCCACCGGTTGGCGCTTCAGTATGCGCGTCAGGAAGCCAGGTATGCACCGGCCACATCGGCACCTTGACCGCAAACGCCGCGAGCAGTGCCAAGAAGATCAGGATCTGTGCGTTCTCGCCCAACTGAACCTGATGAAATGTCGCGATGTCGAACGTGCGGTCAGCCTGATAATACAGATAGATAAACGCCACCAGCATCAGGACCGAACCCAAAAATGTGTAAAGAAAGAACTTGATGGTTGCGTATACACGGTTCGGACCGCCCCACAAGCCGATAATAACGAACATCGGGATCAACGTGCTTTCCCAGAAGACATAAAACAGAATGGCATCAAGGGCGGAGAACACGCCGATCATCAGACCTTCCATGATCAGGAACGCCGCCAGGTACTGACCCACCTTCTTTTGAATCACGGACCAACCCGCAATCACCACGAGCACGGTGCAAAAACTCGTTAACAATATAAGCAGCACAGAAATGCCATCTATGCCGAGGTGATAACGAATACTGAACGCATCAATCCACGGACGATTCTCAACGAACTGCATTGCCGCCGTATGCGGATTAAAGTCAGCATAAAGCAGCAAAGTAACGATGAACGTAGCGATTGTGAAAATAAGACCTAAATACCTGGCGGCCGTAGCATTTTGGTCACCGCCGGTTGCAAGGACGACTATGCCACCCACGATCGGTAGCCATATACATACGCTCAGCAAGTGCTCGGCAAACATAATCGTTGCTTACGTCAGACGGAGAAAAAACGTCATCAGGAGAAACAACCCGAGAATCATGGCGAATGCATAATGGTACACGTAGCCGGTTTGCATATACCTCACGATAGATGCGACCCAACGTACGACACGCGCGGTACCATTGACCGCGAGTCCATCGATCACGTTTACGTCGCCCACTTTCCAAAAGAAGGTGCCAATCTTTCTGGCACCGGCAGCCAGTACGATTTCATTGAAATCGTCGAGGAAATACTTGCGCACCAACAACGTGTGTAGAAACGCGAGTTTGTCAGTGATGGCTTTCGGCAGATCTGGATAACGAATGTACAAAAGCCATGCGATAACGATGCCGGCGACGGCTAGGAAGAACGGTAGTGCCTGGAGGCCATGGGCGATAAACGGCCCTATACCATGGTAGTCTCGACCCATCTCGGCGAGCACCGCATGCTCGGGGGCCACGGCTATTGAACTACCGAAAAGATTGCCAAATAGCATGGGTTCGATATACATACCGCCGGCCAGCACCGATGGAATCGCTAACATCACGAGTGGAAAGGTCACAACTAACGGCGACTCCCTGACATGTTGGCGCACGTGCTCATCCATGCGTGGCTTACCATGGAAGGTCATAAACACCATGCGGAAAGTATAAAACGCGGTGATGAACACACCGCTCATGACGGCCACATAGGCAAAGCCGCTACCGGGCAGGTGCGAATGGTGGACCGCTTCGATGATGGCGTCCTTAGAGAAGTAACCGGCAAAAGGTGGCACACCACAAAGCGCGAGTGCCCCGATTAACGTTGTCCAATACGTTACCGGCATGGCCTTTCGCAGACCACCCATCTTACGCATGTCCTGCTCATGGTGCAGGGCAATAATGACTGATCCGGCCGCGAGAAATAGTAGCGCCTTGAAAAAGGCATGCGTCATAAGATGGAAAATTGCGCCAGCGTATGCAGATACGCCATTCGCCACCATCATGTATCCCAGCTGCGAGATCGTCGAATAAGCCACCACACGCTTAATGTCGTTTTGAACGATGGCTACTAACCCTAGAAAGAGCGCAGTGATAGTACCGACAATGATCACCACACTGAGGGCAACATCGGAAAGTTCAAACAGTGGCGACATGCGCGCCACCATAAATACGCCCGCTGTCACCATGGTGGCGGCATGGATTAGGGCCGAAATCGGTGTCGGGCCTTCCATCGAATCAGGCAACCAGACATGTAGTGGGACTTGCGCCGACTTACCCATGGCACCGACGAACAACAAGATGCAAATGATGGTGATTAGATTCCATTCATGCCCCGGTATGACCTCAACAGTCGTGACGGTGGCCTGCGGGGCAATGGCGAACACGGCCGCGTAGTCAAGACTTTCGAAAGACACGTAGATCAGTGCAATCCCAAGCAGGAAGCCGAGATCACCTACACGGTTAACGAGAAAGGCCTTCAAGTTTGCATGGATCGCAGAGTCGCGCTCGAACCAAAAGCCGATCAAAAGATACGATACGAGGCCGACACCTTCCCAACCGAAAAATAACTGTAGAAAGTTATTCGACATCACCAGCACAAGCATGAAGAAGGTAAACAGCGCCGTGTAGCAGAAGAAGCGCTGGTATCCTGGATCGTCATGCATATAGCCGATGGTGTAGATGTGCACCATCAAAGATACAAACGTCACCACCGCCAACATCACAGCCGTCAAGGGGTCGACGAGCAGACCAATCTCAAATGGGATGTCACCGCTTACCGCCCAGGTGTACACGGGCCCATTAAAGTAGTGACCATCAATGATGACGTCCTTGAACACGGCCAGCGAAAGCAAAAAGGATACGGTTACCCCCAATATCGCTGCTGTATGGGCGCCGCGTCGCCCAATCTTCCAGCCGAACATGCCGGCAATAATCGCGCCGGCCAAGCTCGCTAGTGGAATCGCCAGATAGATCGTCTTGATGTCCGAGCCAAACATTCTTAGCCTTTCAAAGCGTCGAGATCTTCGACATTGATTGTGTGGCGATTACGGAAAAGGACCACGAGGATGGCAAGGCCGATGGCTGCCTCCGCCGCCGCCACAGTAAGAATAAAAAACACAAAAACCTGCCCGGCAATGTCGTTGAGATAGTGCGAAAAGGCGATGAAATTTATGTTGACAGCAAGAAGCATAAGCTCGATCGCCATCAGCAAAATGACGACATTTTTTCGATTCAAGAATATCCCGACGACACTGAGCGCGAACAGAATCGCGCCTAATACCAAGTAATGGGACAGGGATATCATTCGCTCGCGCTCCTGGTTAGGGTTTCTTTTCGGCCGGCATCTTTACCAAGCGCACCCGATCGCTACGTTGGACGCGAACCTGCTGGCGCGGATCCTGGTATTTCGTATCCTTGCGGCGGCGCAGTGTTAATGCGATGGCTGCAATGATAGCGATGAGCAGTATGAACGCGGCGATTTCGAACGGGTAGACATAATCTATATACAACACCCGGCCGAGCTCTTTGGTGTTGCTGTAGCTGGCAGGATGACCGGCGGGGGCGGCAATCTTTTGTAGCCCGAAATGTCGTGGCCCAAGAATGATCGCCATCTCAATGACCAGAAGTACGGCGACAATGCCACCTATCGGCAGGTACTCACCAAATCCTTCACGCAGGCGCAGCAGGTTGATGTCGAGCATCATGATGACGAACAAGAACAACACCATCACCGCCCCGGCGTAGACCAACACCAGTGTAATGGCAAGAAATTCCGCTTCTAAGAGAATCCAAAGGCTGGCGGCGGTGAAGAATGCCAGCACCAAGAATAATGCTGCCTTTACTGGATTGCGTATCGTGATGACCATACTCGCCGCAAACAGCAACACCACTGCAAAGAAGTAGAAGACGATCTGCTCGAAGATCATTGGTTAGACTTGTTCTTTATTAGTTCTATCGATAGGCCGCATCGGTTTTGCGATCGGCGGCGATCTGTTTTTCGAATCTGTCGCCCACTGCCAGCAATTGCTGTTTCGTAATCACGTTCTCCCCCCGCCCTTCGAAGTGAAACTCAAAAAACGATGTCTCCACAATCGAATCCACTGGGCAGGACTCCTCGCAAAAGCCGCAGTAGATACACTTAAAGAGATCAATGTCGTAGCGTGTGGTTCGCCGTGTACCATCCTCGCGCTCTTCTGATTCGATGGTAATGGCCAGGGCGGGGCACACTGCTTCACATAGCTTACAGGCGATACAACGTTCCTCGCCGTTGGGATAGCGACGCAGCGCGTGCAACCCACGAAACCGTGGCGAAATCGGCGTCTTCTCATCGGGGTATTGCACCGTTATCTTGCGCGCGAATAGGTTGCGCAAGGTCACGCCTAAGCCCTTGCACAGCTCGGTGAGCAAGAAGCTATTTACATAGTGCTTAAATGCGTTCATATGATCATGTCTAGTGAAAGAGATATCCGAATGGCGTTTGCATGGCTGCACCGAGCACTGCGATCCATACGAGGGTTACGGGGATAAACACCTTCCAACCCAAACGCATGATCTGGTCGTAGCGGTAACGCGGGAATGTCGCCCTAAACCATAAGAAGCAGAACAGGAAAAACCCCGTCTTAAGCAACAGCCAGTGAATACCGCTATCTAGTAGGGCGCCAACAATTGGCACAGCGACCCAAGTCTCAGGAATTAGACCATCAACCGGCGACAACCAGCCGCCAAGAAACATGATGGCGACCAGGGTCGCGATCAAAATCATGTTGGCATATTCCGCCAAAAAGAATATGGCGAAGGTCATGCCCGAGTACTCCACATGAAAACCGGCGACAATCTCGGATTCACCTTCGGCCACGTCGAACGGTGCGCGATTGGTTTCCGCCACCCCAGAGATAAAGTAAACGAGGAACAACGGAAATAGTGGCAATACATACCACTGGTGGAACCCGCCTTGTTGTCGCAACACGATCTCGCGCAAGTTAAGGCTCTCCGCCGCCATTAACACGCCGACGAGCGCGAATCCCATCGCAATCTCGTAGGCGACAATCTGTGCGGCCGAACGCAAGGAGCCGAGGAACGCATATTTTGAGTTCGACGCCCAGCCGGCAACGATAACGCCGTACACCCCCATCGACGTGACCGCCAAGATAAACAATAGGCTGGCATCGATGTTGGCCAACACCAGGGTGTCGGTAAACGGGATCGCCGACCAGGCCACCAGGGCAGGCGTGATCACCAATACGGGGGCAATGACAAATAAAAACTTATTGGCGTTAGCGGGAATAATGATCTCTTTAAGTAGGAGCTTGAGGGCATCGGCAATGGGTTGCAGCCAACCGCGGGGCCCCACCCGATTGGGGCCGATGCGCACCTGCATATAACCAATCAGCTTGCGCTCGGCAAACGTAAGGTAAGCCACACACAGCAATAACGGCACGACAATGGCCACAATCAACCCGAGGTTGATCAGTCCAACCTGGGACCAATCGGGGAACCACGCCCAGAACGCCAGTACGGATTCGATCAGCGATTCGATCATGGTCAGCTCGTCTTCCCGACTGCCGCCTCACCGTGAGCCGCCAGCGAAGCCGTTTGCGGATAGCCGGCCGGCACTAACACACAACGATCAGCAACCCGTGGGTCGATGACAAGATCCAAGGTGGCAGTACCATCGCCAACACGTACAACCACCTGCTCTACGCCGTTGAGGCCGAGGGCAGTGGCTTGTGCCGCATTCATTCGCGCCGCCGGCAGCGGATTATCGGCCGTTGCTTGCAACGCCGGGGCGCGGCGCACCAGATTGTCCACCGCATAGATCGGTGTTTCGGCGATACGGTACAAGCCATCATGCGTCCCGTTGATGTTAGCCGGCACACTTGGCGATTTCAGTTCGGCCCCTTGGTCAACCCTAGGTCTTTCGATTTCTGACCGCACATCTTCGATATCCACATACTCAAAACCGGGCT
>JAOTYM010000232.1 GCA_029861845.1 Gammaproteobacteria bacterium
GATCCGGATCGTGCCGGGCTTGCAAGGCCGCCTGGGCATCCTCGTCCCGGTAGTTTCCCAGCGATATACTGTAACGCATGATATCGGACAGGGTGATGCCAGGTTTAACGACTTCCGCGGAAAATCCATACATTTCAAGGTATTGGCAATTGCACAAGATGAGTTTTTGGTTTGCGTCGAACATACACAATCCTTGAATCATGTTGTTCAAAGCCACATTGAATTGATCGTTGGTCCGGTCAAGCATGCCGGAAATTTTCTCGACCTCAAGCTCGCGTTCTTTGAGTTCCGTGATGTCCGTGCGCGTTCCGACAATGCTTCCGTCTTCAGTCTGGCTTTCTAGAATCCGGATCCAACGGCCGTCTTTCGATTGTCGCTCGTATGGTTCGCCAGGATTGAAGTGGTGCTGCAACTCCCACTGGATAAAAGCCTCCTCATCCATGCCACGCAAGTTGAGTCCGCCGCGCTCGACGCCGGTTCTCAGCATCATTTCGTATTGTGCGCCCGGTTTGATCAAGTCGGCAATGTGCGGGTTCAGCTCGACATATTGCTGATTGTAGACGACGAGCCGGTCGTCGGAATCATAGAGCGCAAAGCCGTCCGCCATGGCATCGAGCGCGTGCATCATGCGGGAGTGGGCAATTTCGGCAATGGACTTTAGCCGGTCGAGGCCATCCGTTTCGGTATCGAGGCCAGTAACTTCCTGAACGGTCTCTACAAGATTGCCGTTAGGATTACGGTACCGCGTAATGGTGATGTATTTGCCGGCGGCGGTTTGAAATCGGAGTTTGTGCGTACCGCCGACCTTTAACCGCAACAGGGCGGTTGCAACAGCTGTTTCGATTTCCGACTCATTGTAGTTTTGGCTTGCCAGCGAGCGACGCATAAGGTCCTGTAACGGAGTTCCACAGGGGGTCTCAACTTTCTGATAGCCGCAAAGCTCGAAATAGTGGTTGTTAGCGCGAACAAGTTCAAAATGGCGGTTAAACACGGCAAGGCCGAAGTCCACACCATCAAACACATCGTGCAGCAGAGGGTCAGTTTCCGGGCTCTCCGCTTCTGTCTCTAGGGCAATATCGGATACAACCACGCTCATGCTTTTCCGCCCTCCAACGGCCCTTGCGAACCTACGCTGATAGTTCCCATTCGGTTGGAACGCTCGCCCCACCAGAATAATGGCTTGCAGGCTGAATTAGCTGACGTTACGGCAACATCTGTTTGGGTCAGACCATTAAGCGAGTTCTACGATAGCCGGAAATCCGTTAACGGAGGGTTCACCGTATGTGCAATTGACCGTCCTGCGTTAAGCAATGTTTCAGCCGTTTAATCCAAGTTGGCCCCCGTTCGCGCCTGGTTGGGTGCCGGGCATAAATGGGGATGTCCAAGAATCGCTTGCGGCAATCTCCTCAAAGACTAAGAATTTTTTCAGGCGGGGCCGACGATGCAGGCGGAACACGAAAAATCGCTAGCTGCGCTATTGTTGGCACTAGGTGTGGTGGGCGCGCTTTACTTCCCGCAAGTGTCACGCATGCTCGCGCCGTTTCTTTTACACTCGCTGTTTTTTGTGATGGTGTTCTCGCTGTTGCCGTTCGTACGCCTCAGCGGTGAAGAACTCGTTCGGCCGCATCCAATCGTCCTAGCGCTTGTCGGTTGGCAGCAGTTTGTGTTGCCGGCTTTGGTCCTGCTAGTGGGGCACGTATTTGAGATTGACCGCATATGGCTAATCTTCCTGCTCATCACGGTAACGAGTGGTTCTCTGTTTGCATCGCCGACACTAGTACAACTCATGGGGCTTGAACAGAAAATGGCCGTCCAGACGGTCGTTCTTTCGACATTCGCTGCACCTATATCGATCTACCTGACCTTCAGCTTCCTGCTTGGTAGCGACTTAAATCTCCAGTTCGACATGTTCGCATTCCGGCTGATCGTCTTTCTTGCCGTTCCGATCGCTATTTTCTGCATCGTTAAAATCCTCACCCGGGGCTGGACGGAGGCCGCGAAAGACAAATTGGATGGCGTCGGGCGTTGGGGCTCGGTGTTTGCTCTGATTGCGTTCTGCTTCGCACTTGAAAATGAAGTCACCTATGCAATCAAGAGCGAACCGGAAGTCGTCGCCGAATACCTCGCAGTCGCGGTCGTGGCGGCGATCTTGATCGGGGTTCTCACGCGGATTGTCATGGCCCGTTTCGGCGCACGGTCGGCGATGACTGCGACGATCCTCACGAGTTTCCGCAATGTCGGACTTACCTTCGGCCTGGTGGGTCAGTATGCCGGTCCGGAACTCGCCGTCTATGTGGGAGTTTGCCAGATCCCGATGTTCTGCTCACCGCTGTTTTTTGACCTGTTCATCGGAAAGAACCAACTCCCCTCCGATGCGGATAAAGAAGCGAGCCAGGGTGTGGAAGTGCCGCAAAACGCGATGCCGGTGCACCAGCCTTCCGGGAATGATATAGCTGGAAATGGGGACTCATCCTCGGAAACCGCTGTAAGTCCGCAGCTTGTCTACGACTATTGTCCCGTGGGTAATACCGTCGTTGCAACGGCTAGGCCTGCCGAGTACGCAATCGCGCAAGTCCAGGTTGCGTCCGCCCCCGTAGAGGTCACCGCGCAGTTGCCAAACGATGAATTGCAATATGACCGCGAGCGCGAAGACGCCCGTGCGCTCATTCAGCGCGTGGAAGTTGCGCATAAGGAAGCAGCATTCGATGTGCTGCGCCTCAAGGACAACGCGGCGAAGACCCGATCGGCAACCCAATTTGCCTGCGAATTCGTTGTGCTGAGCTTTATTGGCCTGATCGGCATTGGGCACGCCAACAAATATTTCTCACCAATGCTGTTCGATCGCAAATTGCTTGACCGGGTCGCCGAGGCACATGTGAATGGCCAGAATTTTGCAGTATTCGATCTCAATCTCAATATTCGCGATCTGCGCGACGCCACGATCTCGCGCATGCCGCTCACCCCGGAAATGATAATCCTGGGTGCAAGCCATTGGCAGGAAGCCCATGTCAATCTGCTGCCGGGCAAGGATTTGTACAATTCCCATGTTCATCGCGACTATTACGAAGACCTGCTCGCCGTGACGGAAATGTGGGTGCGCCACAACAAGTTGCCCAAGGAAATGATCATCACAATTCGCGACAATCTGATGACACCTGTTGCAGACCGTACCGACTTCCTTTGGCTGCCTGGCATTA
>JAOTYM010000113.1 GCA_029861845.1 Gammaproteobacteria bacterium
CTTCGCCCAGGTATATCGGCAGCTTGGTCACGACTTTGCCGGCCTCCATGGCGTCATAGATATTGCGAAGCTCGGGTTTGCCGGGATCAAGTTTGCGTGCAATACCGTCATCGAAAGACTTGAGCAGACCGGCGCACAACATGTATGGGTTAACGGATGAATCGACGGCACGGTATTCGAAACGACCCGGGGCCGAGATGCGTAGTGCCGTCGTGCGATTTTGATAACCCCAGTCTTTATATACCGGGGCCCAGAACCCCGTATCCCATAGGCGGCGGTAGGAGTTCACGGTGGGGCAGCCGAGCGCGGTCAAGGCATCGAGATGCTCCATAACCCCGGCCACCGCATACAGTCCGATCTGTCCCGGCATCTGGGGATCGTCGGTATCGGGCATGAACTTATTTTCACCACCGGTGAGGTAGGTGTAGCAACCTTGCGATCCGTTTAGCGGCTCATTGCCGAGCTTGTTGAGCGATTCTTCGCCACCGGTCCAAAGCGAGATATTGGTATGACAACCGTTCGCCGACACCCCCATGAATGGCTTGCACATGAAACAGGCAATGAGATTGTGCTCGCGTGCCACTTGTGCGCAGATCTGACGGTAGGTAGACAGACGGTCGCAGGTGCGCAACGCATCGTCGAACGTCCAATTGAGCTCGAGCTGACCGGGCGCATCTTCATGGTCGCCCTGAATCATATCCAGCCCCATGAAGCGCGCGTACTCGATGACCTTCATAAATACCGGTCGCAGCGACTCGAACTGATCGATGTGATAGCAAAACGGTTTGGAAAATCCGCCGGCCGGTTTGCCGTCGTCGCCGCGTTTGAGCCACATCATCTCCGGCTCCATGCCGTGGCGCAGATGCAGGCCACCATGCTTTTTCTGAAACTCGTCGTGAATAATGCGAAGATTGCCACGGCAGTCCGAGTCCAGGTGGGCGCCGGGATTCTCTCTTTCTTCGCGGTTGCGAAAGCAAGTGCAGTACACGCGCGCGACCCGTTTATCCCAGGGGAGCTGACAAAAGGTTTCAGGATCGGGGATGCCGACTAACTCCGGCGCCTCGGGTCCATAACCGATGTAGTGCCCGTGTCGGTCGATAAAGAGATTGGCAGTAGAACCGTAGACTAACTGAAAGCCACGCTCGGCGGTGCGTTCCCAGTGGTCGGCCGGTATGCCTTTTCCGACGATTCGTCCCGTAATAGAAATGAACTGATAATAGATATAGGCAATGCCCAGTTCATCGATCTTCTTACGCACGTCTTTGACAAGCTTGTCACGGCCGGGCCGATTAACATGATTTTCTAGGTCAGTCATTTTTCTTGCCCCTCTGGTGTGATGCGCTATCCGCCAAACAGACCGCGCTTACTATGCGATTTTTATCCACAGCCAATGCGCGCCCCTTAACTCCAAGGAAACGGGCTGTTCGAAACCGGATGTAGCTTCCCTTCGGCGTAGCGCGAAAAACGGAATGGTTCTAGTAGGGTACTGCGTGTGCCGCAGATCTCGCTCGCGACTAGCTTGCCCACGCCGATCATCTTATAGCCGTGGTTCGAGTCCGCAATCACATAACAGTTCTCCCGAAACACGTCGAATACTGGGAAACTATCGGGCGTAAATGCACCAATCCCGCCCGAGGGCTCGTTCTTGTATTTGGGGATCTGGCCTTGGAAGCGTTTTTGGCAACGTGCCAGCGCCGAACACCACATGTGAGCAAAATCATCGCCCACCACGAAATCGGGTGAGGCGGGCCCATAGGGGTCAACCGCGACTTCGTCTGGATGGGCCTCTACTTTGAACGGTGCGGCACCGCCCTGAATGCCACCGAAGTTGAAATCGGGCTTGTAGTAGACACCCCACATCTGATCGGTGATAAGTGAACCATCGACATCGGAGTACAACGGCACATCGCTATCGACATGGATGACCGGTGGAAATTCACCGTCATTGGTTTTTTGTAGCGTTGGGTCGACGCCAAGAGTGCCTTCTTGCAAAGACCAAAACACCCACATAGGTATATCACGGTGCACGGTGCCATGGTTCGCTTTTACATCGATCGCTTTCGGGAGCCCTAGCATTTCCCAGATGCTTTTGACCCACGGGCCGGCGGCAACGACGACGTATTCACATTCGATACGACCGCGGTCAGTCTCCACCGCGGTAACCGCGGTTGCGCCGTTTGCACTCTCGAATTCGGTGACACTGGCACCGGTGAGGATACGCACACCTTGTGCTTCGGCTTTACTTGCAAGGCCATAAAGACTTTTTAGGTTGTTGGCATAACCACCGCGTTTTTCGTGTAACACCGAAGTAATGCCTTGTGCCTGCCAATCGTGGAATATGGTCTTCATGTAGTCGGCGGACTGTTTCGCACCTTCGATGAATACCGACTCATAACCGATCTGTTCTTTTTGTTCGGCAATAGACGCGACATCGGCACGCATGGATTCCGGGCTGATTTGCATATAGCCGACAGGATGATAACTATAGGCCTTAGGATCGCTTTCCCACACATCGACACACTGCGCCATGAGTTCGCGCATGGCCGGTTGGAAATAGTTGTTGCGCACTACGCCGCAGGCGATACCCGAGGCGCCGGCCCCAATCGCGCCCTTATCGATGACAAGGATGTCTTTGCCGCTGCCGCGGCCGTGTTGTTTGAGTTCGAGTGCGAGGTGATAGGCGGTGCTGAGGCCGTGGATGCCGGCGCCGATCATTACGTAGCGAGTCTGGCCTGGAAATGCCATGGATGTGTTTAGCCTTGGTCGTTCGAGAGTTTATGCTGGGCGCCAGGATCTTATGTTGTACCAATAGTGGACCAATTATTGGCTGTGGTGCTGTAACGAATGAATGAGAGAACAAGCTCTTTTGGTTTTAATTACAATATCTTACCGACAAACGCGCCGTTTGATCAAGTAACGAGTATCGCCAACATAACTTGAAGGCGTTCATTGCGTCAAGGTATAGTGAACCATTGTTGAACCAATCTAAGACCATTAAGGTACCACCATGTCAACCAGCCACCGGCTGCAGAATGCCGAATTAAACGAAGTGTCAAACGATAGCGCCGCCAAAACGAGCGCCAGCGTCACGCATGGCAGTGACTCGGCCGGCATTACGGCCCAGCTCAGGCGAGAAATCCTCGATGGGGGTTATGGCTACCGCGAGCGCCTGCCGGCCGAACGTGCACTGGCGCTCCAGTTTGGCGCATCGCGCGGCACGGTGCGTGAGGCCTTGCGTCGACTCGAGGAGATGCATCTGGTGTCGCGTCGCGTCGGTAGCGGTACCTTCGTTCGCTACCGTGGTCATGCCGACCACGAGGACATTGCGGAACTGACATCACCGCTCGAGCTCATCGACGTTCGACTCGTGGTGGAACCGCACATGGCACGTTTGGCCGTCATGCATGCGAATGCGCAAGATCTTCAACGCATGCTGGAAGCGCTTACCATCGTCGAGGGCGTCGACGATAACGTGGAAGATTTTTCGCGCGCTGACGAGGCATTTCATTTGGCGCTGGCAGAGAGCAGCCGCAACCCACTTCTGCTATGGCTTTATCGACATATTAACGAGGTACGCCGGCACACCCAGTGGGACGCGCGCAAAGACAAAATCCTTACCGCCACACGCATCGCCGAGTACAATCAGCAACATCGCGAGCTCTACGCGGCAATTGCCAGTCGCGATATCGAGCACGCAGTTCGAGCCATTAGCGGCCACCTCGAAAAGGCGCGCAGCGATCTGATGGGAATCGAATAAGATTAATTGTCGGCCACACGCATCTGTGTGAACCTTGTAGCCAAGGAGAACTATAAATGACTGAAAAGTTTTTGTCTGGCCGCGTGGCCATGGTAACTGGTGGCGCCTCCGGTATGGGCCGAGCAATGGCATTGGCGTTTGCCTCGTCCGGGGCCAACGTTGCCATCGGTTCGCTGTTAGTGGACGAAGCCGATAGCAAGGCGAATGGCGAGCTCGTCTATCTGCCGGGCCAACAGGAGCTTGACTCCACTAAAGCAGAAATCGAGGCCCAAGGCGTAAAGGCGCTCGCTATGGGGTTAAATGTGACGTCGGACGAGTCCGTGCAGAGGTTTTACGATGCCACGATTAACGAGTTTGGTAAGGTAGATATATTGGCCAACGCCGCCGGCATTACCGCCGAGCATACAATCGTGGGCCACGTCGATGCGCTTTGGCACAAAGTCATCGATGTCAACCTCAGCGGTACTTATCGCGCTATCAAGCGGGCGCTGCCTGGCATGATCGAGCGCAAGTGGGGCCGGATCATCAACATCGCTTCCACCGCGGCTGACGTGGGCGCGGTGACCTCCGGCGCCTATTGTGCTTCCAAGGCGGGTGTTGTAGGGCTCACTCGTTGTGTGGCGCTAGAGGGCGCACCGTACGGTGTGACCTGCAACGCCATCAGCCCCACCTGGGTCGATACGAGCTTCGGCCGCGACTGGATGGGCGATATCGCCGAGGTGCAGGAACACCGTTCCGGTTCTGAATACATCGCTGATGTAGAAAAATCCAACCCGCAGGGCCGGCTTCTCAAGCCGGAGGAAGTCGGCGCCTTAGCCGTCTTTCTCTGTCGCGATGAGGCCCTCGGTATGACCATGCAAAACCTTACGCTTTCCGCTGGTTCGTTGTGGTAGCGATAACCGACTCGAAGTTTCCAGCATAGGATCGTTGTCAGCATCTTGCTGCTAGAAACAACTCGGCTTCGCATTGGTTTCCATGGTCGCGACTACCGGCCGTGGGCTGGGATCGAGTAAATTGGTCATTGTTTCATTCCTAACACGTGATCACGTTGCCGACCGCCGTGTTTGTAGCGATCATAGCGAATGGATGGGTGCGTGGTAACCGCCTTAGGTCATGAACGGCACGAACGCCAAGATAGAAAACAAAAACCCCCTACTGCATTGAAGGCAGTAGGGGGCTAACTATATTAATCCCGATTCGTTTAGGGATTGTAGGGATCTTCGCGTTTGATGATCTTCTTTAGCGTAGTCTTATTGCCAAAACGCTTTATTTCATCATCATAGGTCTTGTTCTCGATATTGATCTGGACGATATGCCACACAATCCAGAGCGCCAATCCGATGAGAAAGAATAAGACCTCGCCACCCACAAACGGGTAGAGCGGGCCGATGTCGGAAATGTTTCCAGCGAAATCTGTGAACTGGCCAGTCGAGGTAGTAATCATTGTCGTCCTCCTTATGTTCTCAGCCGATCAACCGACTTCTTGCTGCTCGGCGTCGATGATGCCTTGCTCGTCTTTGGCGCGATCATGCTCGGCACCGACATCGAGCCCAGCGAGTTCGATCTCTCTTGGTATGCGCAAAGCGCCAAACCCGTTGATGATCAAGGCGGTGATCCAGCCGGGCAGGAAGCCAAGTAAGCCAAACATGATCAGGGCGCCTACGAACTGACCCCAAGGCGAGATCAAGGCAAAGCTTGCATCGGGCGAAGACGGGTAACCCCAGAGCATGAAGCCGGCGATGACTACACCGAAGAAACCAGCGTAACCATGCACGGCCACCGCCCCGACTGCATCGTCGATCTTGAATGTCCGTTCGACCCAGTAATGCATCTTATACATGAACCAGACACCGACGGCGGCGATGAGCATCGCCTGGATCGGATGATAGAGGTCGTTACCGGCGGAGGCGGCAATAATACCCGCGAGGCCGGATGAGTATGTCCAAAAGGCGTCGCCCCGGGAAACGATGTAGCCCATGAGCAATCCGCCGGCCAGCGACATCAGGAAGTTCATGGTGATCGCGCTCAGCGTCGTCGGCGCCAGGTAGATATTGGTAGCGGAGAAGAACACGCCGTCGCCAGACTGGACGTCCCACATTGGTACATTACAGGCAACATAAAAACCCCAGAACCCGGTATAGATCAAGAATAGGCCGAGCGTGACCAGCCATGGGTTTCGAGGATTGATGTTGCGCGGCGTGCCGTCGGCCGTAAACTTACCGATACGTGGTCCGAGCACAAACAAGATGCCTAGTGCATAACCACCGGCGATGGCGTGAATCACACCGGAGGCATAGGCGTCATGATAGCCCAGCTTCTGCACCATCCAACCCGCCGAGTGCCATCCCCAGGCAGCATCAATGATCCACCAGACCGAACCGATGCCCACCGCCAAGATCCAGAATGCACCCGACTTGATGCGTTCGATAACCGAACCGGAGACGATGGATGCTGCTGTCCACGAGAACAACAGGAACGCGGCCCAGAACACACCGTTGATACGTGCCCAACCGCCCGGGTCGCCGGCGCCACCCATATGCGCGCCCATGAGTTCGCTCCAGGGCACGGCGTGGGCAGTATCGTCTCCCCCTAACAGGGGGCCGGTGATACCAGGACCATTCGGGAATGCAAAATAGATCCACCAGCCGAAGAAGAAAAAGGTAATAGTTACCAACGGTATCAGCATGGTGTTCTTCATCAACGTGTGCATATGGTTCTTGTGTCTTGACACACCCACCTCGTACATACAAAAACCAACGTGGATGAAGAACATGATGACTACCGTGAGCCAGTAGTAAAACTCGGTAAATATAATGCCTAGTGCGGTTAATTCATTATCCATAATACTCACCTCCGCCTATTCTTGGGATTTAGTCTTGGTTGGTGAAGCGCCATTCCTTGGCAAGGCGAACAAACAAAATCGCCGTGCCACCTATATACCCTCGCCAACGGTTTATTACAACAGCTGCTGTCATCGTTTCGGTGTACTGAAAGAACACTTAGAGGCTATAATGAAAAGTTCCAGCCTCTATAATTCCTTGCAAGTTCGACCTAGGACCGCATTAAGGTCAACTGAAAGCCCCGCAACTAAAGACTGGGTGCCTAACTTTGATGTGGAGGTATTGGTTAAACGATGATCGGCGGCGTACTACTCGATCTAGCCGGCGTTCTGTACATCGGTAGCACACCGCTTCCCGGCGCGCACGAGGCGATGCAGAAGTTACATCAGGCGAAGCTATCCACCCGCTACCTTACTAATACAACGCGCAGCACAAGCGTCGCCACGCTTGAGCGTTTGTCGGGCATGGGATTGCCGATTGCAGCCGGTTCGCTATATACGGCACCGCTGGCGGCACGGCGCTACATCGAATCGCAGGGGCTTAGCCCTTATCTATTGGTCCATCCCAACTTAAAGCCTGATTTCCCGGGGATGGGCGAGGGCCCACATGACGCGGTATTGGTAGGTGATGCGGGCGAGGGATTTACCTATGCGCACTTGAACTACGCATTCCGTCTGCTGCTCGAAGGTGCACCGTTGCTGGCCATGGGTAGCAACCGGTATTTTAAGGAGAGCGACGGATTTAGCCTCGACGTTGGCCCGTTTGTGGCCGGCCTGGAATATGCAGCCGGGATACAAGCGAAGGTGCTGGGCAAGCCCGCCCCTGAATTTTTCCAAGCGGCAGTGACCGATCTTGGCTGTGAGGCGAGCGAGGTCGTCATGGTGGGGGATGATGTGGCGGCCGATGTGATAGGCGGCGTAGCGGCTGGTCTACAAGGGGTGTTGGTGCAAACGGGCAAATATCGACCGGGTGATGAGAATGAGCTCGGAGCGACCAATGCCACGGTAGTCGCAGACGTGGCCGCCGCAATCGATTGGATCATAGCGCATCGCTAGGGGCCGGGCCGTTTGCGCGATCTTGCGCCCTTCAAACGATTTCGTTAGGGTCCAAATTCTCGTTAACCGTAGGGCCTAGCGATGTGTGGAATTGCGGGAATCATGTACAAAGGCGAGCGCGACGGCCTCCATGCCGCGCAAGCGCTGATAGACATGCTCGATGGGTGCCAACACCGCGGCCCCGACTCCACTGGGTTCGCCCTTTATGGTCAGGCGACCAAAGGCGAGCTCAAGCTCCGTTTCTTCGTCGGACAGGGTGACGAAGCGGTCGCCGCGGTGGCGCGTATTCAAGAGACCCTGGCCCAACACCACGCAACCATCATTGAAGATGAACATATCGGTGACAACTATCGTGTAGTTGTCGAGTTCGGCGGTGACGTGCAGGAGTTCGCCTACGCCATGGAGCACGCGGCTAAGGTGATATCGATCGGCGAGAGCCTGGACATTGTGAAGGATGTCGGCGGGGCGCATGAGGTCGACGAGCGCTACGCCGTACACAAGTTCACGGGTACCCACGGACTCGGCCATGTGCGTCTCGCTACCGAGTCTGATGTAAAGCCAGAGGCGGCACATCCATTCTGGGCCACCGGCTTTGCCGACATCGCCATCGTCCACAATGGCCAGATTACCAACTACTGGAAGATGCGGCGCCGCCTAGAACAGCGCGATTTCGAATTCCGTACCGACAACGACAGCGAATTGATCGCCGTATATTTGGCCGACAAGCTCTCGCAGGGTATCGCGCTCAAGGAAGCCTTAAGGACTTCGATCGACGATCTCGACGGTACGTTTTCATTCTTGGTGTCAACCAAGGACGAAATCGGTTATGCCAAGGACCGACTGGCGGTGAAACCAATGATCATGTACGAGAATGATGACCTTATCGCCGTGGCATCTGAAGAGGTCTCGCTCAATCGTCTGTTTCCGGGCCAGGCGCTGAATACCAAAGAGCCGCCGCCGGGGAGCTACAACACGTGGTCACGATCGACTTAGCCAAAATACCCGTTCGCGAGGCGAATGAACTCATTCGCCAGCACGGCGCTGAGGGTCAAGACGTCGAAGTCATCAATCCCGACGCCCGACACCACATCGGCGTCGGCTTGACTTCGGCCATCAACGTCAAGATTCGTGGCTCGGCCGGCTATTTTTGTGCCGGTCTTACCGACGAGGCGCATTTTGAAGTCGACAATAATGTCGGCTGGGGGTTGGGCGACAATATGTACAGCGGCAGCGTGGTGGTGGGCGGTAATGCTGGCGCCATTGCCGGGGTCGCCATTCGCGGCGCAGATTTGGTGATTCGCGGCAACATGGGCTCGCGCGCGGGCCAGGTGATGAAGGCGGGCACGCTCTGTTGTGCCGGTAACGCTAACTTCATGGCCGGCTACATGATGTACGGTGGTCGCATCATTATCCTCGGTGACTCGGGCGAACGCGTTGGCGAAGACATGGCTGGCGGCGAGATCTATGTCGGTGGCGACGTGCAATCGCTTGGATCGGATGCGCAGGTTGTCGATGTCGACGGCCCTGAGCTCGACGAAATCAGGGCATTTCTCGATCGCTACCAGCTCAAGTTCAAAGGAACGTTCAAGAAGGTGGCAAACGCCGGCAAGAAACTACGCTATGCTACCAGCGAAAGACAGGTGCGCAGCATACCGTTCTTCACGTTTTCGGGCGAAACCGATTACTGGAACGCCAAGGTCCAAGAAGACCTTTACATTAAGGCACAGATCGGCCGCTATCGTATCCGTGGCTACGGCGGTGCCCGCGAACTACCACACTTATCTGATCTCGCGTTTAAAAAGGACCTTAGTCAAAGCGGCCATGAGCCTGACCCCGTATCTAAGGTCAATATGTACACCGAGATCGGCGGCATAAACGGTGCCACCCCGCTCAAGCTGAGCATGCCGGTGATGATCGCACCCATGAGCTACGGTGCGCTCAGCCGTGCAACCAAGCAAGCGGTCGGTATGGCGTCTAGTTTATCCGGTATTGCCGAGAATACCGGCGAAGGTGGCATGAGCGATGCCCAACGCGATGCCGCCGAACAGCTCATCTTCCAGTGTCTAGGCGGACGGCTTGGTTGGAATATCCATGATATGAAGCGCGCCAATGGGCTCGAGATCTATATCTCGCAGGGCGCCAAGCCCGGTTTTGGTGGCCAACTCATGGCCAAGAAGGTGACCAAAGAGCTTGCCGAGATACGCGGTATCCCGGCCGGCATCGACCTGCGCTCGCCGTCACGCCATCCCGATATTCTCGGTGCCGATGATCTAGTGATTAAGGTTGAAGAGTTTCGCGAAGCTACTGGTTACAAGTTACCGGTCAGTGTAAAGCTTGGGGCCGGACGAGTACGCGACGACATGAAGATAGCCGTGAAAGACGGCTTCGATTTTGTTGAGCTAGACGGTATGCAGGGCTCTACCGGCGCCGGCGGCGCGGAGGTAATGGAATACGTAGGGATACCGACGGTGGCCGCCATCATGGAGGCGCTCGATGCATTAGAAGAAATAGGCGTTCGCGACAAGATTCAAATTGTGCTCATGGGAGGTATTCGTGATGGTATCGATGCCGCCAAGGCACTATGTCTAGGACCCGATGCCATTGCGTTCGGCACATCGACCATCATCGCTGGCGGTTGTATCGCCTGTATGCAGTGTCACGTCGGTCAGTGTGTGACCGGTATTGCCACCCAGGACCCTGAACATGAGAAGCGCTATCAACCTGCAATCGAAGCGCAAAACATTCATCGTTTTCTTGAAAGCGTGCGCTGGCAGATCGCGACGGTCACGCATGCCCTTGGTTACACCGACGTCAAGCAGCTTAATCGCGATGATCTAGTCGCGCTAACCCCCGAGGTGGCGGCGATTACACGCTTGCCTTACGAGCCAGGTTATCGTGACCGTCACCTCGAACTCAAAGCCAAGGTAGGTTGACGTGGCGGTTTACGACATCGATCGCATCTTGGTGCCGGATGCCCCGCCCGAGTACGAAGACCACACGGCCCAGACCCATTATGTACCGGCGCCGTGTCAGGTGGCGTGTCCAGTGGGTACCGACGCACCGTCCTACCTCGCGTATATCTGGGAGGGTAAGTTTGAGCGCGCGTTCGAGGCCATCACGTCGACCAATCCCTTCAGTTCCATCTGCGGGCGCGTGTGTGATGCCCCGTGCGAACCGGCGTGCCGCCGCGCCGATAGCGACGGGCCAGTGCAGATTCGCAACCTCAAGCGCTTCATCATGGACAAGGTGGGCCATCAATATGATCCGCCACCGGTTCCGGTCACCAAGAAGCAAACGGTTGGCATCGTCGGTGCTGGTCCGGCCGGCCTTACCGCCGCCCACGATCTGTGTGTAGCCGGCTACGAAGTGCATGTATACGAGCTGACCGATCGTCTCGGCGGCATGATGATTTGGGGCATCCCCGCGTTTCGTTGTCCACCGGCCGTAATCCAAGAAGACATCGATAGGTTAACCAACCGTTGCCTGGGACTGAAGATTCACCTAAACACCGCGCTCGGGGAAGGGCTGACCCTCGACCAACTCAAACAACGCCACGATGCTGTGTTGCTGACGATCGGCGCTTGGTGGGGTAAGCGCATGCAAATACCCGGCGAGAGCGATGGCCGTGTCGTCGATGGCGTGGGCTTTCTTCGCGGCATCAATGGCGGCGAGCGCCCAACATTGCCGGAGACCGTGGTTATCGTCGGTGGCGGTGATGTCGCCATGGATGCCTGTCGTGTGGCCAAACGTCTGCCCGGGTGCAAATACGTGAAGGTCATTTACCGGCGTGGACCCCATGAAATCCCGGCCCGTGCCATCGAGCTCGAGGGTGCCATCAAAGAAGGTATCGAGTTCATCTACAACACAAAGCAGGTCGCGGTCGAACCAAGGGGCATGGAGCTCAGTTTGCGTTGCGTAAAGACAGAGTTAGGGGAGCCGGACACAGACGGCCGACGGCGGCCGGTCGAGGTTGCGGGCAGCGAGCACGAGATTGTCTGCGGCATGGTGATCGCCGCCGTTGGGCAAAAATCAGAATGCGACGATCTCGATCAACGTGGAATGATGTTGCCCGACCGTGTACGCGCCGATTTCGATGGCATGCGTACAGATGATCCGAAGGTATTTGCCGCCGGTGACGGCGCGTTCGGCGGGTCTACCATTGTTATGGCCATGCACCATGGCCAGCGAGCCGCCTATTACGTGAAGGCCTTTCTCGAGGGCCGCCAGAATCCCATGCCCTATCGCACCCCATATCGTACGCGCCGTGTAGCGGTCGCGCAGGATCTAGAATGGGAAAAATTGTCGGTACATGAGCCG
>JAOTYM010000025.1 GCA_029861845.1 Gammaproteobacteria bacterium
TGTCCGCCGCGAACCAAGACGATCTTGAACATGGCCGAAAACAAAGGCCCCGATAGCAGCCGTCACATTGATAACCAATATGAGGACAAGCGTATCGCGCGTATCAAACCCCATCACCTCGCGCGCATAGACTGCCGCCAACACAATGACCGTATAGATTCCGCAATAGTAAACACCAAGGCTTAGCAGGAATCGAAACAGATCACGGAAGTCGCGCGCATGTTGTAGCGTCTGACGCAAGCGGGCGATCCCGATAGACAAATAATGCTGCTGAATGGGTCGCGCAGACGCGACCGCGCGTTCGGGAAGCCACAAAAATGTCGGCATCACCGCCAACGCGAACATAGACGCGGTAATCAACATCGTAACGGGGACGTACTGCGGGGCGCTGTGGCCGTGCGCCTGAGCCCAGGTAACATAGGCAAGACACGCCCCGAGTACGAGCAGCCCGCCCAGGTATCCCAGCGACCAGCCGTACCCCGATATTCGACCCATATCTGCTTGTGGCGCGATCTCCGGCAGGAAAGCCGCAATGAGATTTTCACCGGTAGCAAACATAAAGCTCGCAACAATGACGAACACCATTGCAAGCCACACATCGCCTGGTCCAATCGTCGCTAACAACGCGGTAAATGTGACACACCCCGTCGTGGTCAGCGCTAGAAAGCGTTTCTTGTTTGCACGATGATCCGCAATAGCGCCGAGTACAGGTGCGCTTACCAAAACAAGGGCGTTGGTAATAGCGATGGCAATGGTCCAGTACAATGTGCCGCTACTGCCGGTTGAGCCGTTGGCATTCACCACCACGCTAACAAAATAAGCATTAAATACTGCCGTCAGTACAACTGTTGTGTAACCGGAGTTCGCAAAATCGAACATCGCCCAGGCAAATATCTGGCGGGACGGCGCGACGTGGCCAACGGGCGACGATGCGAACGCCTCAGCCACGGCGTCGAGATACGATCCGAATTAAATTAGCGCAGAGGTTAGCGGTCGGCATGCGCCGAGCGAGGTGGCAGCGCTTAGCCGATAGCCCCACGGTCGTGGGTGTTAAGCAAATCCGGGCCCTTCTCGCGGTTGACTTTGCTCGCCACAAACCCTTGGACGAGCTTTAGGACCTCAGCACAATATGGGTAGTTGACCCGGTAATAGACCTCCTTGCCGCGTTTCTGGCTTACGAGGAGCTCGGCGTTTCTGAGGACCTTGAGGTGGTGGGAGATGGCGGGGCGGCTTAGCTGGAACACGCGAGCGATCTTGTTTACGCAGATTTCTTCGCCTGGCTCGAACACGAGCAGGATCTTCTGCCGTGTTGGGTCGCCAAGCGCCGAGAAAAAGCGGGCAAACTCCCCCCAGCCATCGGGAAGGCTTTCAGCGTACTCGGTTTTCATCTACATCTACATCTGGTTCTACGTCGTCGGTGAGGGCGCCACCGACATACCGACGGCATCAGCATAATAAATTGGCGTAATATGTCAACAATTTTAAACCCGTTCTGGTCAATTGAGCGCTACGCGACGCTGTGAAGCGCCACGACCGGCCTCCCGCGTGCGCAAACCCGGTGGTTGGGCCGGATATCACGCCAAAAAGCGCCAGAAAAGCTATGCTTTGTAACCGGCCAATACCAATGGTTGGAATCTTCTCGACTCGCTTCGGTCCACAATGGTGTGATAATGACTATTTTGCCCGCATGACCCAGCCAGCTGATCCATCCCCACGTAGCGACCCCCAGCAACGGATGGGTAGAGGCATGATCTATGTCGCCTGGTTGTTGGCACTAGGCCTATTGACTTGGATATTTAGTGGTTGGCTTGACACGCAGCGTAACCCCAATCGCCAGGTAAAGAGCGTAGTCGAAGATGGCGTGTACGCCGTCACCCTCGAACGAAACCGCTACGGCCACTACAATACGAGCGGATTGATCAACGGACGTGAGGTGGAATTCATTTTGGATACGGGCGCCACCACCGTATCCGTTCCCGCGACAGTAGCGCAAAAATTGAGCCTCAAGCAAGGACCGCCAATATTGAGTAGTACCGCCAATGGCACCATTACTACTTATCTAACTCACCTGACGAGCGTCAGCGTGGGGGACATTACCCTGCACGACGTTAAGGCCAGCATTAACCCGCACATGGGTGGCAATGAGGTGCTGCTTGGCATGAGTTTTTTGAAACACCTCGAGTTTACCCAGCGTGGCGACACGCTAATTTTGAAGCAACCGCCGCAATAAGCGAATCTCTACACCATGCTTCCCACCGATATCAAGGAGATCGTTCGCCAAGCGTTGCGCGAGGACATCGGTAATGGTGATCTCACGGCGGAGTTAATTGCGACAAATACGAAGGCCAATGCGCATGCCATTACACGCGAGGACGCGATTCTCTGTGGTACTGCCTGGTTCGATGAAGTCTTTCATCAACTCGATTCGACAGTAGCAATCGAATGGCAAGCGAAAGACAATGACGCCATGCGATCTGGGCAAACGATTTGCCGAGTACGAGGGCCGGCAAGATCAGTGCTGAGCGGTGAACGTACGGCGTTGAACTTTCTGCAGTTGCTGTCAGGCACGGCTACGCAGACGCGCCGTTACGTCGATGCCGTCAATGGTACACATGCGAAAATCCTTGATACCCGAAAGACACTGCCAGCTTTGCGCAACGCTCAAAAGTACGCAGTGACCTGTGGTGGCGGTTACAACCATCGAATGGGACTGTACGATGGCATCCTTATCAAGGAGAACCATATCGTTGCTGCCGGCTCGATCACCCAGGCAGTGCGACAAGCAAAGGCCACCGCACCGGCTGGGCTGATGATCGAAGTTGAGGTAGAAAATCTTGAGCAAATTAGAGAAGCACTGACCGCCGGTGCGGAGCGCTTACTCTTAGACAACTTCGATTTAGATAGCCTGTATGCGGCTGTTAAGGAGACCCAGGGGCGCGCCAAGATTGAAGCTTCGGGCGGCATCACGCTTGATAACATTCGGGCGGTAGCCGAAACCGGGGTGGATTACATTTCGATCGGCACCTTAACAAAGGATGTTATAGCCGTCGACTACTCGATGCAGTTTGACGCTGCCTAAACAGCGGCGTCGTGATCCAACCAAATCACCGAAGCCATGTGACCACATTGCCCGTCGCGACGGTAGGAAAAAAATCTGTCTTGATTGCCAACCGTGCAGAAGTTGTTTGCAACCACGTCGTGTACACCAACTGTATTCAGGTATTGGGTTGCCAACAGATAGATATCCGCCAACCACTTTCCATCCGGCTTCTTGACAAAGGACGATGTCACATCAACATCTTGCTTGCTAAATGCATGACAAACGTCATCGCCAACCTCGAACGCGGTCGGGCCAATGGCCGGACCCAACCAAGCCATGAGCTCAGTCCCAGGCACGCCCAGTCGTCGCACGCCCTCCTCGATGACCCCGCGCGCCAGGCCTCGCCAACCAGCGTGCAACACGGCGACCCGGCTGCCTTGTCGATCGCATAGGAAAACGGGACAACAGTCGGCCGTCAGCACCACACACACAACCCCGGCACGCAGTGTATAGCTGCCATCCGCCTCGGTGTACGGTGCACTGGTGGCCGCATCGATAACTTGATTGCCATGTACCTGGCGTAACCACACAGGTTCGGACGGCAGGTCCGCACTATCAACCAAAAGCATGCGATTTCTTCTCACGACCTCGACACCATCCCCCGATTTTAAACTGAAATTGAACGAGTCGAACGGTGGCTTGCTGTAACCACCTATACGTGTGGTCGTGAGCGCCCTCACATTTGCCGGTGCATCCCACTCTGGATAAACGAATTCCGGTTCTTGTTTCACCGTAAAATGAAATCAGCGTGCTCGCTGTTTGTGCGTTTTTCTCTGGGTCTCCATAAGTCGTCGCCACGCGTTCTGGGTTTCGCATACCCCAAAATACGTGGCGTTGTCCAGCGTGCCAACACTTTCAATGGCGATACTGTTGATTCTACGTATAAATACCCCGCCTTGTATGGCAATCCGTGATTCGGTGATCGTGTATCGAACGTTCCCACGCTCCAGCAGATGAAATACCGGCTACAGCGTGGCGGAAATGCCAATAAGGAAAAATGACGCGAGGATCGATGGCACAGCCAGATGGAGTCGTTCACTGGTGCCCCCGGGGTTGGAAATGCCGAATGGCCGACCACACTGCTATTATCAGCCATATGGCGCCATCAACGTAGTCGGTGTCGCCGACAGGACGTAATAACTCCGGTCGGCGGCGCCCTTCCATATAGCGGCATGGTTAGCGCCACCCATAGCAATACTGTCTAAGTTTGCTCGTGTGCAGCGTTTGACATTGTCGCCACCCCGATCGTCTTTTAGTGTTTTTCCGCCCCTTCGGTCGCGCCGCGGACAAGGGCAGCCGAAGCGCGGCCCCGTACGGGGCATGGGAGGGAACCGCGCTGCGTCCGCCGCCCCTACAAGGCAAGGATTGTTCCCGACAATCCCTTTGCATTTCCTCCATCCGTGATGCCCGCGGTTGCCTGCCACGTATTGCGTGGCAGGCCGAAGACCGCGGGGCAAGATGTTTTGGTGACTCTGGTCGCTCCTACGCATCCTGTGCTCGCGACACTTGTGCGTCCCTGCACATCGGCCACAACGAAAAGCATCCGCGCGTGCGGGCGAATACATTATTTTGAGGAGTGCTCTTTCGCATCTGCCTCCAAAGCATGAATAAGCTCTTGCATGTCATCCGGCACCGGCACTTCCCATTCCATCGCTTCACCGCTCAGCGGATGGATAAGGCCAAGCTTGGTTGCGTGCAAGGCCTGCCGGCGAAAGCCGCGTAAGGCGTGTGCGAAACCTTCACTCGCGCCCGGCGGCATGCGCAGGCGACCACCATAGGTTGGATCACCAAAAACCGGATAACCGATATGCGCCAGATGCACGCGAATCTGATGTGTGCGCCCCGATTCCAAACCGACTTGCACTAAGGTATGGGTTCGATACTTGTTCTTGACCCGATAATGGCTAACTGCAGGCTTGCCACGCGGGTGCACCGCCATGCGTTTGCGATGCCTAGGGTGTCGTCCGATGGGCGCTTCGATGTCGCCACCGGTAACCATTACCCCCTGGACCAATGCGATATACTCACGCTTAACGCGGCGTTTCTGCAAATCATCGATAAGTCGTAGACGCACGGTTTCGGTCTTGGCGACCACCAGCAATCCAGAAGTGTCCTTATCCAGACGATGCACGATGCCGGCCCGGGCGAGCGAACCTTGCTCTGGCGCATGGTGCAAGATCGCGTTCAAGAGCGTATGTTCGCGGTTTCCCGGGCCCGGGTGTACAACCATGCCTGGCGGTTTGTTGATCACCAAGATATGATCATCCTCATAGATCAACGCTAGCGGGATTGCTTCGGCTTCCCATGCGAGTATCGGCAGTTCCGGGACATCGATTTCGATAGCTTCGCCGCCGGTAACCTTGTCCGAACTTCTTGGCGACTTACTACCAAGTCGTATGTAGCCCTCTCGCACCCATTGCTGAAGTCTAGAACGCGAGAAATCCGGAAACAGGGCTGCGAGCGTCTGATCAACGCGTTTGCCAGCATACTCGGCTGGGACTTGGGCTAAGAGCTTCTTGGCGGTCACTGTGCTTCACGGTAAATTGGAATCAGTGTAAGCTTGATACGTCCACGCACCAAATTCAACGACTAGCTCTGTATGCGCTTCCCTTTATTCTGGAATGTCCTTCTCGTCGGCACCATGATAGCCGGCTGCGCTGCTACCAATAATAATCCGACCAAGGACTGGGATGCGAAACGCTTGTACGACGAAGCACAGCGGGCAATGACTGCCGGAAAATATGACGTCGCCATCAAGCAATTTGAGGGTTTGGAGGCACGTTTTCCGTATGGGCGCTATGCCCAGCAGGCGCAATTGGAAATTATTTATGCTTATTTCAAGAACAATCAGGGCCCACTAGCGATCGAGGCGGCTGATCGTTTCATCCGATTGCATCCAACCCACCCCCATGTAGCGTACGCGTACTATCTCAAAGGGCTAGTAAATGTGCCGAGGCGCGAAGGCCTAGCCAGATACCTAAACACGGGTGAAGACGCTCGACGCCAAGATCCGAAGTCTGTGGAAGAAGCTTACCTTGCGTTTCAGGAAGTGGTTGAACGATTTCCCGATAGTCACTATGCGCAAGACGCTTCTAGGCGTATGGCTTACCTAAGTAATGAAATCGCCAAACACGAGATCAGCGTGGCCAAATTCTATTTGGATGAGGATGCGTACGTAGCAGCGGTAAACCGCAGCAAGTTCGTGCTCCAAAACTTTCAGTCTACCCCCTCCGTGGAAGATGCACTTGGCATCCAAGCCATAGCTTATCGGCGCATGGGATTAACCGAACTCATGCGGGATACCGTGCAAGTGCTTGAACTGAACTTCCCCAATAGCGAGTATTTCGAGGACATTAATAAGTCTGAGGGAAAGAAAAAGAAGCGGAAAAAGAAGAAAAAAAAGAAGAAAAAAGACAGAGCGATTATAAATTACTAATCTACGTCACCAAACGAGCTGGCTCAGTCACGGCGAAATCCAGAGGTAATGGGGTAACGTCGATCACGCCCGAAGGCACGCGGTGTAATGCGTACACCCGGAGCCGCCTGGCGACGTTTGTATTCGTTACTATCCACACTGGTAATCACGCGCTTCACGGTAGCCGGCTCAAAACCATCTGCGATAATCTGCTCGGGGCCTTGTTCTTGTTCAACATAACGCTCAAGAATCGCGTCGAGGATACCGTACGATGGAAGGGTATCACTATCTCGCTGGTCGGGCGCAAGTTCCGCCGACGGTTCACGCTCGATCATTCGTTGTGGAATGACTCGATCGACTCGGTTGCGGTATTCAGCCAAGCGATAAACCATGGTCTTAGGTACGTCCTTGATGGCCGAAAAGCCACCCGCCATGTCACCATAGAGCGTGGCATACCCGACCGCCATTTCACTCTTGTTGCCAGTGGTAAGGACCATCTTACCGGTCTTATTCGAGATTGCCATCAGCAGTACGCCGCGTATCCGCGCCTGAATATTCTCCTCTGTGGTATCAGCGGGTAGTCCACTGAATTCATCTGCCAACGCCGCGAGGAAGGCATCAAACATAGGCTCGATCGCTATCAACCGACAACGAACTCCTAGTGCGGCGGCCTCAGCACGCGCGTCCTCCAAACTCATATCGGCCGTGTAGCGCGACGGCATCATTACCGCCTCGACGCGCTCGGCACCAATCGCATCGACAGCGATGGCAAGCGTGAGACCGGAGTCGATACCCCCCGACAGCCCTAGTACGGCACCTTTAAAGCGGTTCTTATCAATATAGTCGCGCGTCCCCAGCACCAGCGCCTGATAGACGCTCTCCACTTCCTCCAACCATGGCACCATTACACCGGATTTCGGAGTTACGGGCGTCTGACTGGTATCGATATCTACTGTATATAAGCCCTCTTCAAACGCTTGCACTCGCTGCGTCACGTTACCAGTAGCATCGACAACAAAAGACTCACCATCGAAAACCAGCTCATCTTGTCCGCCGACAAGATTTACGTAGACGATGGGAACACTCGCTGCGCGTGCACGTTCGGCAACGACATCGATACGCTCGTGCACTTTGTTAACATGGTAAGGCGAGCCATTAATATTGATAACGAGCTTTGCGCCGGCTTGCGCTGCTTGCTCCACTGGGCCATCAGCCCATACGTCTTCGCATATAGTGATACCGACTGGTACACCACACACCTCAACAATGCACGGCCTATCCCCCGCCGAGAAATAGCGCTTCTCATCAAATACACCATAGTTCGGCAGGTGTTGCTTTAGGTAGGTTGCTTCCACCGCGCCGCCTCGAATCAATGAGGCGGCATTGAAGAGCTGGTCACCTTGTCGATGCGGATGACCAACGATCATGTCTATGCCCTCAACCGTTTGTGCAAGTTTGACGAGACCTGCTTGCGCTCTATCTAACAAAGTTGTACGAAACAACAGGTCTTCTGGTGGATAGCCGGTTAGAGCGAGTTCTGGAAAGACGACAATGTCGCCGCTGAATTCATCGCGTGCACGGCTAGCAGCAGCGATGAGCGTCTCCGTATTGCCCGCGACATCGCCTACCAACAGATTCAGTTGGCCCATGACAATTCGCAGAGGTTGGTCCATAAATTAATCTAACAAGATCACATCATTCCCGCTATGCTATTGTGTCGTATAAGCAGCCGTGCGCCAAATCTGACACTCCCAAAATGTATCCCAGCGTTGTCAAAAGCATCGATGCCGTAACCGCAGTCGATTGGGACGTCCTGGCAGGAAATAAAAACCCGTTCCTACGCCACGCCTTCCTATCCGCACTGGAAACAACCGGTTGCGTTACGCCCGAGAACGGGTGGTTTCCACAGCACTTGCTGTTGCACAGCGAGGGAGTGGGGCGTGGTCGCTTGCTCGGGGCGGTGCCGATGTACCTCAAGAGCCATTCTTATGGCGAGTATGTGTTCGATTGGGCATGGGCGAATGCCTATGAACGCGCTGGCCTGCGCTACTACCCAAAACTAGTGGTAAGCATACCCTTCACGCCGGTTACCGGGCCACGATTGCTGATAGCCCCCGACATTGAACAAGGAACAGTTAGGCGGCATTTGATTAAAGCGGTGCTTGACCGCGCCAAAGCAGCGCCGGTTTCCTCCCTCCACTGGCTGTTCTTAGCATCGGAAGATATGGCGCCGCTGGTGGAGGCCGGACACATGCACCGCACCGGGTGCCAATTTCACTGGCACAACCAAGGGTATGATAGTTTCGATCAGTTTCTTGCTGAATTTGCATCCGCAAAACGAAAGAAAATCAAGCAAGAACGGCGCTATGTGCGCGAAGCAGGCGTCAGCATTGAGCTACTGTGTGGCGAGGATATCAAGACTCATCACTGGGACACGTTCTATCGATTTTATCTGTCTACCCTTCACAACCATGGGGCCATTCCCTACCTCAACCGGAGCTTCTTTCACAAGCTTGGCGCGCTGATGGCCCAAGACGTGCTACTGGTATTCGCACGTCAGAACGATGAATACATCGCCGGCGCCCTTAACTTGCTTGGCGCTGATGCACTTTACGGGCGTTACTGGGGTCACCACAAATATGTAAATGGATTGCACTTCGAAGTCTGTTACTATGCGGCAATGGGATACTGCATTGAACAGCGTCTCAAGCGTTTTGAGGCAGGCGCCCAGGGCGAGCATAAGATTGCGCGCGGCTTTCTTCCAAAGACTACCTACTCTGCTCACTGGTTAAGCCATCCCGAATTCGGACGGGCGGTTGCAGATTTCTTGGAGCGCGAACAACACAGCATAAAATTCTACATGGACGAATTGCAGGAACATTCGCCTTTCAAGCAAAGTGTGTAACTCTTAAGAAGCCATAATTGCATGTTCATACTTCCGGCTGATTCAAAAGATTTTCGTTTTCCGCCAGTTGAATTGGCATCGCCGGAGGGCTTGCTGGCTATAGGTGGCGACCTACGCAGCGAACGCCTGCTCGAAGCCTATCGCCACGGGATCTTTCCCTGGTACAACAAGGGTCAACCTATACTATGGTGGTCCCCGGATCCGCGCGCGGTACTTCTACCTCCCAAGCTCAAGATTTCACGAAGCTTGCGAAAGATATTACGCCGAGGCGAATACATTGTGAGGCTGGATACGCAGTTCTTGTCCGTTATGCATGCCTGTGCCCAGCCGCGAGCACAGAACCTCGAGGGCGGAACGTGGATCACACCGGAGATGATCGAGGCCTACTTCCATTTGCATGAACAAGGCTATGCGCATTCCGTCGAGACGTGGTTCGACGGCACATTGGTCGGTGGACTCTACGGCGTGGCGTTGGGAGGAGTATTCTTCGGCGAATCGATGTTCAGTCATAGATCTAATGCATCTAAAGTAGCGTTCGTCCATTTAGTGAGGCAACTCGAGGAATGGGGATATACACACATTGATTGTCAGTTGCCCTCAGTCCATCTTTCTAGCCTAGGGGCAGAAGAAATTCGCCGGCAGGACTTCTTGCGTATACTTGACGAAGCCCTGGCGCTCCCCGACCGACTCGGTGCGTGGCAATTTGACTCGAAGCTTGCACTCATCAAGTAATCGACCATCGCATGACATCATCAAATCCAGGACAGGCCACTCTCTTCACCTCGGTGCCGCACGCCTGCAGTTATCTCACTGGGCACACGGCAGCTACCTTGTTTATCGACCCTCAGCGGCATCTTGATGTGGCATGGTTCACTCACTTAACAGGCAATGGTTTTCGACGTAGTGGTGATTTTGTTTATCGTCCGCATTGTCCGCAGTGTTCCGCTTGCGTGCCGGTGCGCGTACCTGTCGAAGCTTTCACACCTAATCGATCACAAAAACGCAACTGGCTCAGGAATCAGGATCTAACAATTCGTAATACAGAGGCCAAATTCGACCAGGAGCATTTCGAACTGTATAAGGAATATCAACATCACCGCCATCCTGGCGGCGGCATGGATGAGGGTGACCCGCAGCGCTACGTTGAATTCTTGCTTACACGCCACGCGGACACCTACTTCTACGAACTACGATTACATCAGAAACTGTTGGCGGTTGCGGTGGCGGATCGGCTCTCTGATGGACTGTCAGCTGTCTATACGTTTTATGATCTAACTGTTCCCAAGCGTGGTCTCGGAATATTTTCGATTCTGCTGGAGATCGAGAAGGCACGACGCCTTAATCTAAAGTGGCTCTATCTGGGTTATTGGATCAAACAAAGTCCAAAGATGGACTATAAGTGTAACTTCCGACCGATCCAAGCCTATCGCAACGGCCGCTGGTCGCAACTCGATGACGATCGATGACCAATGAACCTCGTGCATCGTCGGCGGTCTTGTTCTATGACTTTACGAACCGCGGCGTATGCGGCATCATACGCCGCCAAATTTGTATACAAGGTTTAAAGAGCGTAGTTCGAGGCATTTAGTGGCGAAAGAAGAACACATCGAAATGGAGGGTACGATTATAGAGACCCTTCCCAATACTTTGTTCCGGGTAAAGCTGGACAACGATCACGTGGTGACCGCGCACATTTCAGGAAAGATGCGTAAACACTATATTCGCATCCTCACCGGTGATCGGGTTACGGTGCAACTAACACCGTATGATCTCAGCAAAGGTCGAATCGTCTATCGTGCCCGCTAGGTAAACCGGGTAGGCGCCGAAGTGTGAATAGGAGATCTATTCAGGCGCCGAAATCTTGAAGGTCAGTTCGCCCTTCTTGGCCGAAACCTTTACCTGCCCACCATGGGCAAGCTTGCCAAAAAGTAACTCATCGGCGAGTGGTTTTTTCACTTTTTCCTGTATCAGTCGCGCCATCGGGCGGGCACCCATAGCCGGGTCATGCCCGTGTTTGGCTAGCCACTTACGGGCGGCGCTGTCTAACTCGATAGTTACATTCTTATCCGCTAGTTGTGCTTCCAGCTCGAGGATGAACTTATCGACGACGTGACCGATTGTATCGTCATCCAAGGCTTTGAATTGAATGATGGCATCGAGTCGATTACGAAATTCTGGATTGAACATGCGCTTGATGTCTTGCAGTTCATCACCGCTGTGATCCTGGTGGGTAAAGCCCATGCTTGCACGTCCAAGCTTGTCCGCGCCGGCATTGGTCGTCATCACCAAGCTTACATTGCGAAAATCAGACTTTCTCCCGTTATTGTCCGTGAGCGTTCCGTGATCCATCACCTGTAGCAACAAATTGAACACATCGGGGTGTGCCTTTTCTATTTCATCTAGCAGCAAGACAGCATGAGGATGCTTATTGACAGCATCAGTCAGTAGACCCCCTTGATCAAAACCCACATAACCCGGCGGTGCGCCAATCAGGCGTGAAACGGTATGCCGCTCCATGTATTCAGACATGTCGAAGCGGATCAACTCGACGCCCATGACTGCCGCGAGTTGTCGAGTCACTTCCGTCTTGCCGACACCGGTCGGTCCCGAGAACAAATAACAACCAACTGGTTTCTCAGGGTGGGCTAGACCTGATCGCGCGAGCTTGATCGAGGTCGCAAGTACCTCGATAGCTTCGTCCTGGCCGAACACGACCATTTTCAGATCACGCTCGAGCGTACGCAGCGCATCCCGATCGGTGCGGGAAACGCTCTTCGGCGGAATCCGCGCCATCTTGGCTACAATGGTTTCGATATCGTGAACACCGATGGTCTTCTTGCGCTTCTTTGGCGGCAACAAATGCAAGCTGGCACCGGCCTCGTCGATCACATCTATCGCCTTGTCTGGCAGATGACGGTCGTTGATGTAGCGGTGCGACAACTCAACCGCGCTACGTAGCGACTGATTGGTATATTTGACCTGGTGGTGATCTTCGTATCGGCTCTTTAGGCCGCGCAGGATCTGCACTGCATCATCCATCGATGGTTCAGTTACATCGATCTTCTGGAAACGGCGAGACAATGCACGATCCTTCTCGAAGATGTTGCGATATTCCTGATAGGTGGTCGAACCGATGCACTTGAGATCGCCCGACTGCAGCACTGGCTTGAGAAGATTGGATGCATCCATGGCACCGCCGGAGGCTGCACCAGCCCCAATGACGGTGTGGATCTCGTCGATAAAGAGGATTGCGTCCTGTTGCTTCTTCAACTGCTGCAGAACCGCCTTCAAGCGTTTCTCGAAATCACCGCGATACTTAGTACCGGCTAGAAGCGCACCCATGTCGAGCGCGAAAATCGTGCTGCTCGCGAGAACTTCAGGCACTTCAGTTTCGACTATCTTCTTGGCCAAGCCTTCGGCAATGGCGGTCTTACCGACACCCGCCTCACCTACGTATAAGGGGTTGTTCTTTCGCCGTCGACATAAAACCTGAATCGTGCGCTCTACTTCTCCGTCGCGGCCAATCAAAGGATCGATCTTGCCCTGCTGTGCCTGTTCATTGAGGTTCACTGCGAATACATCGAGCGGGCTGCGTTCAGGAGCCGGTGTCCCGTCATCAGGCTCTTCACTCGAGGGCAGTTCGTTCTGACCCTCCTGCGGCACCTTGGAGATGCCGTGAGAGATGTAGTTCACGACATCGAAACGTGTGATGTTTTGTTTATAAAGAAAATATACTGCGTGTGACTCCTTTTCCGCCAAGATCGCGACGAGTACGTTGGCGCCGGTTACTTCTTTCCTACCGGCGCCCTGCACGTGCAACACTGCGCGCTGAATCACTCGTTGAAACCCCAAAGTTGGGTGCGTATCTATCTCGCTACCGGGCGGCAGCGTCGGCACATTCTCTTCAAGAAATTCATTGAGGTTACGACGTAGTTCATCGACATCACCACCACAAGCACGCAGCACCCGCGCCGCAGTTGGGTTATCCAACAACGCAGTGAGCAAGTGCTCTACCGTAATGTATTCGTGCCGTTTCTCGCGCGCGCTTTGGAAGGCGGTATTCAGCGAGACCTCTAGCTCCGGCGATAACATCGAAAACCTCCGCGGACTAAAACTACTCTAACCTCAATCAGGCTCCATTGTGCACTGTAATGGATGCTTGTTGTCACGCGCGCATTCCATCACCTGTTTCACCTTCGTTTCTGCGATATCACGGGTGTACACGCCGCATATCCCCACCCCCTTGTGGTGCACGTGTAACATAATTCGCGTCGCTTCTACGCGGTCCTTGCGGAAAAACTTCTCCAGTATGATGACGACGAACTCCATCGGAGTATAGTCGTCATTGAGCAGGATAACTTTATACAGGTCCGGCTTTTTTAACTTTGGTTTAGCTTCCCGGACCACGAGCCCGTCGCTGGACTCAGGGTATTTCACGCTCATAGCCGTAACAATAGTCGATTTCGCTTACCTTTCGAGGCACTCATTTTGCGGTCCATGGCCAAAATTTCAACCCCGATTTTATGGCATGAATTTTGACCTATCCACCCGGCCCCCTGCCGCAAAAGAATGCCCCCGGATACCGCCGATTAGCCGTATTACTTGACTTGCAGCGAAAAAAAGAAGGATGATGAGTGTTCCGCGATCGTTGGATTTTGGCACCTTACGGCATTACGACGCGGGCTTTTACGTAATCGTTATAACGCGCGAGGGCCTAGAATGTTCCGCGCTGCAGTACTAGGGGGATCATGGGTATGGCAACAGGAACCGTAAAATGGTTTAACGCCAGCAAAGGGTATGGGTTTATTATACCCAGCGATGGCGGCTCGGAAGTTTTCGCACATTTCTCTGCCATTCAGATGGAGGGTTATAAGTCGCTCAAACAAGGGCAGCAGGTAGAGTACGAGGTACAGGATGGCCCCAAGGGCCCACAAGCCTCGAAAATTCGGACGGTCATCGAATAGACCAACGCCGATCAGTTCGTTTCTTAAAAACCCGGCGCCGCCGGGTTTTTTCTTCATGCAACCTTGGCCCGGCGCCGCCTGCAAATTATCAGGGGATTACCCATTAATACCGACCGTAGACATATCGTAGTCGGCCTTTCCGGTGGGGTAGACTCAGCCGTGGCAGCTTGGCTCTTGCGAGAGCAGGGCCACCAAGTCACTGGACTGTTCATGAAAAACTGGGAAGAGGACGATGGTCTGGATTATTGCGCCGCGGCCGAAGATCACGCCATCGCCCGAACCGTCTGCGAGCAACTAGACCTCCCCTTAAAGACGGTTAATTTCGCTACTGAGTACTGGGATCAGGTATTTACGCGCTTCTTGTCCGATAGCGCCGCCGGCCGCACGCCTAACCCAGACGTACTCTGTAACCGTGAGATCAAATTCAAGGCGTTTCTGGAACACGCGCTAACGCTCGGGGCTGACTGCATCGCCACGGGCCACTATGCCCGAGTCTCACATACAGATGGCCACTACCAGCTACTGAAAGGTCAGGACAAACACAAGGACCAAAGTTACTTTTTGTATAGCTTGGGTCAGGGAGCGCTCGCCAAGAGCGTGTTTCCGCTGGGTGAAATGACCAAGCCAAGGGTGCGTGCGTTGGCGCAGAAAACTGGACTGACGAACTACGACCGAAAGGACAGCACCGGTATCTGCTTCATCGGCGAACGGCCGTTCAAGGCCTTCCTTGGCCACTATCTCCCACCTCGCCCTGGTGATATCCGAACCCTCGGTGGAGAATCCAGGGGGCAACATGATGGCCTGATGTATTACACCATTGGCCAACGCCATGGCCTCTCGATCGGCGGGCCGGGTGAACCCTGGTACGTGGTACAAAAGGATCTCGCACGAAACATACTCTATGTCGTCCAAGGCCATGATCACCCAGCGCTATTCGATACCTGCCTACAGGCATCCGACGTCAATTGGATCTCCGGCCATAGGCCTGAGTTACCGTTACGATGTCACGCCAAGATCCGTTATCGACAAGCTGAGCAAATGTGTGTAATCGAAAAGCTCGACGACGATTCGATCACTGTTCGCTTTGCCGAGCCGCAACGAGCAATCACACCGGGCCAATCCGTGGTCTTTTACGACAACGAGATATGTCTCGGCGGTGGTGTCATTGCCGCCATACGCAAGCACGATCATCGGCTACAGGCAGCGCACGCCCAGTGATGGCTATCGGGCAAGATCTGGATAGCTCTCGCCACTGTAAGTCAGGGACATGCAACTAAAGCTACACAATCGGGTAATATTTTACTAGAATACACCCGTGACCACGCCCTCTGTCAATCAAATCATCACATTCCTTGAGGCCCAAAAAGGCCATTTACCGCGCATCGCGCGGGAGGCGGGGCTTGGCCTCGAATGGCTGCGGAAACTTGTAGCCGGGCAAATTAATGATCCCGGCGCAAGCAAGGTCGAGAAACTGCGTGCCTATATTGACCAGCAACCAGGGAGTAACAACGCCGACGCGCGATTTGCGCTAACCGCGTTGTCGCCCCTAGATGGGCGCTACCACAAAAAGGTCGATTCATTGCGCACCGTGTTCAGCGAGTTTGGTTTGATTCGATATCGCGTTAGGGTCGAGGTCGAATGGCTTAAATGGCTTTCGCAACATTCACAAATATCAGAGGTTGCTACATTCTCGTCAGCAGCGCTTGCCCAATTGGACACACTGTTGACAGAGATGTCGGAAGAAGATGCGCTTCGGGTGAAGGAGATCGAGAATGAAATCAAACATGACGTGAAAGCGGTCGAGTATTTCCTAAAGGAAAAAATCCAAGACAACCCGGAACTCGGCGCCGTCAAAGAGTTCATCCACTTTGCCTGTACCTCGGAGGATATTAACAACGTCGCTTATGGCCTGATGTTGCAAGCGGGACGTGGCCAAATCTTGTTGCCACGGATGCGTCAACTCATCTCCTCTATCGAGGACCTTGCCGAACGCTATGCCGATCAACCCATGCTCGCCCGCACCCATGGGCAACCGGCTTCACCGACGACCCTTGGAAAGGAAATGGCGACTGCTGCCTTCAGACTAAAACGGCAGTATGAGCAGGTCGCGCGCGTGGAGATTATGGGCAAATTCAATGGTGCCGTCGGCAACTATAACGCTCATGTTGCCGCCTACCCGGAGATCGATTGGTCAACGGCAACAAAAAATTTCGTAGAACGGCTCGGCCTTTCGTGGAACCCATATACGACTCAGATCGAGCCGCACGACTACATGGCCGAGTTGTTTGACGCCATTGCGCGCTTCAATACCGTACTGATAGATCTCAACCGCGATATCTGGGGCTACATATCGCTTGGTTATTTCAAACAAAGAGTGGTCACGGGTGAGGTTGGATCATCGACCATGCCCCATAAAGTCAATCCGATCGATTTCGAAAATTCCGAGGGCAACCTTGGTCTAGCCAATGCCTTGCTTAGGCATCTGGTGGACAAACTTCCTATCAGCCGCTGGCAGCGCGACTTAACCGATTCCACTGTGCTGCGCAATATAGGTACGGCGCTGGGGTACGCATTCACAGCGTATGAATCTTGCCTGGCCGGATTGGCTAAGGTCGAAGCAAATCCAGATCGCCTCAATCAGGATCTAGCGGAGAGCTGGGAAGTCTTAACGGAAGCGGTCCAAACCGTGTTGCGACGCCACGGGGTCGAGCAGCCCTATGAAAAACTCAAGCGCTATGCTCGTGGAAAATCCGGGATCAATCGGGAATCTCTGCACCGCTTTATCGAATCATTGGACATTCCAGACGATGCCAAAGCGGCGCTACTGGCATTGCGCCCAGACAGCTATATCGGCCATGCCGCTTCTTTGGCTGGCGACATCCGTCAATTCAAAGGATAAGTAGACAAGAACACCTGCGAGCGGGCACCAACTATTGGTGGCCAATCTACCCCCGTTTGCGCCGCGCGACACTGGTTTTCTTCTTTCTCGTTCGTGCCTTCGTAGGACTCTTGGTTACCCGACGCTTGCTCGCCGCGGTCCGTCGTGTCGGCTTGGCAGAACGGGTCTTGCGCGCGGTTCGTCGGCCTCGATCGGCCGCCACTTGGGGTCCGGTCTCGGGCGCCTTCGGTGTTTGCGTCATCGAAAAGAACAGGATGGCCGCTACCGTAGCGCTGATAAGCATGCCAAAAAATGTCGTGGGATTCTGCGGCATACCACCACTAAGAAACAATTGATATAGCGACGCCAGTGCTAGAAATGCAAGCGCCGCAACTGACGCATAGACAAGCTCCTTCATGGGGTTCAAAAGCGCTATGACAAACAGCACTACGAACGCAAATAGCGAAGCAGCGAACATCGAGCTGGTCATTGCATCGTATGGGCCATTGCTCAGTAACGGGTGGGCTTGCTGTTGGCCCACAAACAACAACAGCCCCCATAGCAGATATAGCGCTGCTACGATCAATAGGTTCAATTGGATGTGCACCTTCATCTCCCTGGTCTCCATATTGAGGCAAGCCTTAGCTATACTTAATTGGTACAGATAAGTATACATACGCAATGCTTGAGCTCATAGATTTCAAACTACGGAGATGCGCATGGGCGCTAGCGAAGATAACCGTCAGCTAACGACGGTTGGACAACTAAACAGTCGGGATGAGGTGCGAGACTTCCTGGTAACGCTCCTGCAACAAGCACGACGCAAGATCTCAGTATTCGCACCAACCCTCGAAGGTGATCTCTTCAACACATCTCCGGTCATCAGCGTGCTCGCAAGTTTCACCACTTCCCATCGCGGTAACCTCGTACGCTTCCTTGTTGAGGACGCTGATCTGTCGTTTCACCAAAATGCACGGGTTGTTGGATTGTGCCGCCGATTTAGCGATTTCATCAAAATGCACCAAGTAGACGAGAACAACAGCGGTCTTCAGGAACAGTTTGTGATCGTGGATGATTGTGGATATCTTCATCAACCACACCTCGACCGACCAGGGTTCCGTGCTAGTACTGACGATCGTAGCGAGACACGGCAGTTCGCGATTCGGTATGAGCGCATGTGGGAACGCAGTCAGAGTATGCCCGGCGTACATACCCTTGGGCTTTAAGGGCATATTGATGTGACTGGCAGAAACCTGACATTAACGTTTTGCCTGCTCTCAGCGTGGACATTGACAACTGGCTGCTCGAACCAACCTACACAAACCGCCCAACCACCAGCCAAGGTCACTTCAATCGCTACCAAATATGCCCTACAGATGGTTGGTATGCCGTATCGTTATGGCGGCAATACGCCACGCGGATTCGACTGTAGCGGTCTCATTCACTACAGCTACGCACGGGCCGGGGTTACCGTCCCTCGCACTACCAGTCAGCAACGTAAGTATTCGCGACCGGTTGCACGTAAAGATATACAGATAGGCGATCTATTGTTTTTTAACCAAAGTGGCAAACGCTCGTCCCACGTCGGCCTCTACATTGGCGGTAATCGATTCGTCCATGCACCGTCGACAGGCAAGACCGTGCACGTCGTCAGCCTGACTAGTCGCTATTGGCAGCGCCACTTGGTAGGTGTCCGGCGGTTTGACCTCGACCGTTGACGGAACGTCGAATCTGCCGCATTGCGCGTGGATTTTACAGGTTGCGTTATCGGTCACGCCCGCTCATGCCGCCAGCACGGCACTGCGGATTATTGAACTCAAGCATCGTACGGTTGACCAGGGGCTGCCGATAGTCATCCCGCTGATGCAGGCCGGGCGTATGATCGGTGGTCACGGATTCCAACTTTTCGTCCGCACGTCCGACCGATAGTTACATGAGCTCGAGCCGGTCGTGGCATCCGTAAGTGTAACCAGACGAAACTTTAAGATCACCATACAGCAATCAAGCCGACCAGCGCCTGCGCTGCGTCGAAGGCACGGTCTAAACTAAAGTGGGCAAGCGCATCATTATCACCGGCAACACAGCCAGCGCGACAGTCGACATAGATACCAAACACAAGTCGCCAAAAGCCTTATTCAATTCAAACACTTCAACGCCTGCGAATGTTGCAAGCGCTTATCAAAGCGCGTAGCCTAATAGCATGATCGGAGTGCCGTTTTCGTTCTCACAGGAATCAGAGGACCCCTCGTATCTGTTTAGTGAGAACGCTTACTACATCGAAGACCTCTACGCTCGCTACCTGAAGGATCCAAACGCGGTTAGCCAGGCGTGGCGGGACTATTTCACCGCTATTCAAGACGGTATCCCAGATGTGCGCGAGGCGGCGACAGCAGCAATGCGCACAACGACAGCACCGGCGGCGGCCCCGAAGACTACCGCGCCTTCCCCCGGCGTTGATGCGCTTAAACAGACGGCAGCACTGCGGCTCATCACAGTTTATCGAGCTCGTGGCCACCAGCAGGCCGATGTGGACCCACTGAGAGTGCGTCCGCGCCCACCGGTACCGGACCTCGACCCCGCGTTTCACAACCTCAGCGAAGCAGACATGGACACCGTCTTCCATACCGGGGCGCTAGAGTTGGGACTTCGCGGTCAAAAGGCCGGCTCACGTGCGCTAGCGACCACCGGCCAGCTGCCGTTGAGAAAAATCATCGAGCTCGCTCGACAGATCTATTGTGGGTCCATTGGCAGCGAGTACATGCACATCACAGGCACCACGCAGAAAAAGTGGATTCAAGAACGCCTTGAGCGACAGCTGGGCAAGCCACAGTCTACACCCGAAGAGCGCCGGCAGATCCTGCAGTGGGTGACCGCGGCGGAGGGTCTGGAAAGATATCTGCACACCAAATACGTCGGGCAGAAACGATTCTCACTCGAAGGGGCCGAGAGCCTCATCCCCTTATTAGATGCATTGATCCAACGGGCCGGCACCCACAAGATTGGAGAGGTCGTGTTAGGTATGGCCCACCGTGGACGCCTTAACGTGCTGGTCAACATTCTGGGAAAATCGCCCGCGGAATTGTTTCTAGAGTTCGAAGGCAAAGTCGACCCCGACGATACCACCGGCTCAGGTGACGTTAAGTACCACCAGGGCTTTTCGTCCGACATCGGCACGCCGGGTGGACCAGTTCATCTGGCGCTGGCCTTCAATCCGTCACATTTGGAGATCGTTGATCCCATGGTTGAGGGGTCGGTAAGAGCGCGCCAGGAACGCCGCGGCGACCGTTCTGGAGACCAAGTGCTACCCATACTCGTACACGGGGATGCAGCTTTCGCTGGGCAAGGCGTGGTAATGGAGACCTTTAATATGTCACAGGCCCGTGGTTTCGCGACCGGCGGTACTGTTCATATTGTTGTCAACAACCAGATTGGCTTCACTACCAGCAACCCACTTGATTCGCGTTCAACGTTTTACTGCACTGAAGTCGCGAAGATGGTGCAGGCGCCGATTTTTCACGTCAACGGTGATGACCCGGAGGCAGTCGTACTCATTACGAAACTAGCATTGGACTTCCGGATGGAATTCCATAAGGACGTGGTGGTGGACCTAATATGCTACCGACGCCACGGACACAATGAAGCCGATGAGCCGGCGGTAACGCAACCGATGATGTACCAGAAGATCAAGGCACATCCAACCACACGTAAACGCTATGCCGACCGGCTTATCGAAGAAAACGTGATCACCAAGGAACAAGCCGAAGAGCTTGTCAACAATTATCGGGATGCGCTTGACGACGGAGAGGTGGTCGCCCATCGGATCCTCTCTGACGCTAGTAGCCAGTACGTGGTCGACTGGACGCCTTACAAGAACGTGGCCTGGACCCATCCTGCCGATACCGCAGTACCCCCGGAGACGTTACAAGAGATCTCTGAACAGATAAATCAAGACCCCAAGGGATTTGAGCTACATCCGCGCGTAAATAGAATCCTCCAAGATCGACGTAAGATGGCCGCGGGTGGCCATCCTATCGATTGGGGGTTTGCCGAAACCATGGCCTACGGCGCGCTCTTGCGGGATGGATACTCGGTCAGGCTAACCGGTCAGGATTCGGGACGAGGGACATTCTTCCATCGGCATGCGGTACTTCACAATCAGAAAGATGGGGAGACCTATGTACCCCTACAACATGTCGTAAAGGGTCCACCTCATTTTCGAGTGATTGACTCGCTGCTCTCTGAGGAAGCGGTGTTGGCGTTTGAGTATGGCTTTAGCACGGCGCAGCCAAATGCACTCGTCATATGGGAGGCACAATTTGGGGATTTTGTAAACGGTGCTCAAGTTGTTATTGACCAATTCATCAGCAGCGGTGGCACCAAATGGGGACGCCAATGCGGCCTGACGATGTTTCTACCGCACGGCTTCGAAGGGCAAGGACCGGAACACTCATCCGCTCGTCTTGAACGCTTTATGCAATTATGCGCCGACCATAATATTCAAGTGTGCGTACCAACAACACCCGCACAAATGTTTCATATGCTGCGAAGACAATGCTTGCGACCGTTCCGTCGCCCGCTGATTGTCATGACACCCAAGAGTCTGCTGCGACACAAGCTGTCGACGTCGGCGCTTGATAGCTTATCCAGTGGCGGTTTCCAGACGGTGATCCCTGAAATCGATACACTAACCGCCAAATCAGTTGAACGTATTATCCTTTGTAGCGGCAAGGTTTACTATGACTTGCTCGAGGAACGCCGGTCTCGCAAACTCGACAAGATTGCCATTGTTCGCATCGAGCAACTGCATCCATTTCCCCGCGAGCAGCTTGCGGGTGAACTTAAACGATATCGACACGCAAAGAGCATTGTTTGGTGTCAGGAGGAACCGCAAAACCAGGGGGCATGGTACCAAATCCAACATCACCTACGCGCTTGCATGCTGCCGAATCAAACTCTCGGTTACGCGGGGCGTGCTGCCTCCGCTTCTCCTGCCGTCGGCCAGTTCAGCTTACACCTTGAGCAACAGAAAGCATTGGTGGATGACGCTCTAACCATCGCCGTGAGACGCAAACGTCAAACCAAGTAACCGATCTCAACAATCACAAATACTGAAGAACAAAACAATGCGTGTTGAAGTAAAATCTCCCACGCTTCCAGAATCGGTGGCCGAAGCAACGCTCCTGAGTTGGCACAAACAGGCAGGCGAAAGCGTTGCCCGCGACGAGAACCTCGTCGATATCGAGACCGAAAAAGTCGTCTTGGAAGTGCCGGCTCCCCGAGATGGTGTGCTGCAAGAAGTGCTAAAACGCGATGGCGAAGCAGTCGGTAGCGACGAGCCGATTGCGATTATCGAAACTGAGGCCGCCGGTACATCGGCAACCCAACAAAGTTCGACTACAGCACCCAAGGAACGGCCGGCCGACGAAGCAAGGCCCGAAACGATTGACAACGACGCGCCCTTAAGCCCGGCCGTGCGCCGTTTGCTCGTGGAGCACGATTTGAATCCGGCGCAAATCCCGGCCACCGGCAAAGGCGGGAGACTCATCAAGGAAGATGTACTCAACTTTGTGCGTGAACAAGGCTATCAGCCGCCCGAGACGAAAGTAAGGGTCGACACCCCGGCGCCAACACCGTCACCAGCACCAGCCGCTACACCCAAATCCCGAGCCACCGACGGCGAGCGCTCGGAACGTCGCGTTCCCATGACCCGGCTGCGCGCGACCATAGCGGAACGTTTGCTACACGCACAACATGAAGCGGCGCTGTTAACAACCTTTAATGAAGTGAACATGCAGGCGGTGATGGATCTGCGGCGACAGTACCGAGACCGCTTTGAGAAGGAACACGGCGCTAGGCTTGGCTTTATGTCGTTCTTTGTCAAAGCTAGTGCACAAGCACTAAAACAGTATTCGATAATCAACGCCTCAGTTGACGGCAAAGACACCGTCTATCACGATAACTACGATATCGGCATTGCGGTCGCCGGGGCACGCGGGCTTGTGGTGCCGGTGTTACGCGACGCCGACCAATTGAGCTTTGCCGAAATCGAGACGCGCATTGCCGATTTCGGAAAAAGGGCGGGCGACGGAAGCCTTACCATGGAAGAACTCATGGGCGGTACGTTCACCATTACAAACGGTGGCATCTTTGGTTCGCTCGTGTCCACACCATTAGTGAACCCGCCACAAAGCGCCATCCTGGGGATGCACAAGATACAACAACGTCCGGTTGCCGAAGATAACGAGGTGCGCATTCGACCCATGATGTATCTGGCGCTGACCTATGATCACCGCATTATAGACGGGCGCGAGGCAGTACAGTTCTTAGTCGCTATCAAAGATGTGTTGGAGGATCCCGCACGGTTATTGCTCGAGATCTGAACCGCCGCGAGATAATCATATAAGGGACCGCGGTAACGCCGCCAGTAGCGGTATAAGTAACAAGCAGGCAGCAAACGCCAAAAACAAACGCTAGTCGGCCTTCACTAGCAGGGGGAGGGTATGGCCAAGTCCTATGATGTCGTTGTAATCGGAGCAGGACCGGCCGGATATGTGGCCGCTATCCGTTGCGCCCAACTTGGGTTGCGAACCGCGTGCGTTGACGAGTGGGTCAATAAGAAAGGCAAACCAGCCCTCGGCGGCACCTGCCTAAATGTCGGCTGTATCCCCTCAAAGGACTTACTGCAGGCATCGGAAAACTACTACCGGTTGCAACACCAATTTGGCGCCTACGGTATCCAAGCGGACAAAGTCAGTATCGACATTTCGACCATGATCGCGCACAAAGATCGCGTTGTGAACGATCTTACCTCCGGGATCGCCACTTTGTTCAAGGCAAACAAGATCACAGCAATACATGGTCATGGACGTCTGCTCGATGGCAAGCGCGTGGAAATTTCTGATCCCGGCTCAAACAAACCCAAAGAGACCATCGAAGGGCAGAGCATAATCATTGCCAGTGGCTCAGATGCGATAGACATAGGTGAAGCGCCTACCGATGGCGACCGTATTGTTAACTCTACGGGTGCATTGGAGTTTCTCGAGGTGCCAAAGCGGCTTGCGGTAATCGGCGCCGGCACAATCGGCTTGGAACTCGGCAGCGTGTGGCGACGACTCGGGTCGGAGGTCGTGTTGCTGGAAGCGTTAGATACGTTCCTGCCCGCGGTCGACCAACAGATAGCCAAGGAAGCCATGCGACAGTTCACGCGTCAGGGGCTTGATATTCAACTGGGTACGCGTGTCGTATCCGCCAGTGTGAAACAAAAGCGAGTGTCTATTCGGCACCGTGGAAAAAACGGTGAACAAGAGCTTAAGGTAGATCGCCTGATTGTCGCGGTGGGCCGTCGGCCCAATACTGGCAACCTGTTTAGCCCAGAATCAGGGCTTTTATTGGACGAGCGCGGTTTCATAAACGTAAATGAAGCGTGCCGCACCAACCTGCCTGATGTTTACGCAATTGGAGATGTCGTGCGTGGCCCGATGCTGGCCCACAAGGGTTCAGAAGAAGGCGTGGCGGTGGCCGAAGTGATCGCCGGCGGCACCGGTCATGTTAACTACGAGGCCGTACCTTGGGTCATCTATACAGCCCCCGAGATTGCCTGGGTCGGCAAGACGGAACAGGCGCTCAAGGAGGCCGGGGAACCCTATAAAGCGGGCGCTTTTCCATTTGCGGCCAACGGCCGAGCTCGGGCCATGGAAGAAGCGGTCGGCATGGTCAAGATTGTCGCCCACGAAGCCACCGATCGCGTCCTCGGTGTCCACATCATCGGCCCGTTTGCGTCCGAGCTCATCGCCGAGGCCGTACTGGCGATAGAGTACTGCGCCAGCGCCGAAGACCTGGCGCGCACCATCCACGCCCATCCTACTCTCTCCGAGGCCTTGCACGAAGCTGCATTGGCGGTGGATAAGCGCGCATTACATAAGGTCAACTGAGCGCCGTCGGTGTCGGCACGCCCACGGCCGGCCGCCAACCAGCGCGACCCCAGGCGGCGACCCTTGCCCTTTTGCGGCCAGTTCGTCGGCTCATTAGTACCGGAACCGTCCGCATAGGCTATACCTTATAGGGGTCCCTGGGCCGCCGGCAGTCCGCGTCAGCCGCCGATCGTTGGCACGTAAATTGCTTTTTTGCAGGGGCCAGCGGTATATCTGAATTAAACCCCGAGCGAAGTAGCGCCTTGAGTATTTTTACCAAAGACTGTCCGCAATGCGCGGAGACGAATGCTGCCTACGTCGTACGCTGCCAATGCGGCTTCGCGTTCGCTGCGGATGACGGTGGCGAGTCCCAAACCGAGGAGGAACTTGCGCTCGAAGAGGAAAAACTCTATCAAGAGTACCTAGCCGCACGCGCCCGGCAGGCGGGCGGCACGGCCGCCTACGCCACCAAATCAGCGACCGCCGAACCCACAGACCAGGCCAAAATCAAAGCAGCCGAGCAGGCCAAGGCCGCGGCCGAGCACGCCCAGGCAGAGCTCAAGATACAGACCACCCGCGTCATCGAACGCACCACCGAAAGAAAACCCGCGACAGTTGAACCCGCGGCCGCGCCGGCCATTGCCCAAACCGCCGATGCGGAATCTGCGCCACCGGCAGCAAAACCGCCTACCGCTACCGCACCTGTTCAAACTACGGCCCCCGGCGGGACGACGCAAACACCGGCGCCGAAACCGTCCGTGAAAGCCAAGCAATCGTGGTTGATACCGGGGGCTAAATCAGATGCGAAATCTGATGCGATCACCCAGCCAGCGGCAGCAAAACCGGCCGTGGCAACGCCGGCTAAGCCCGCTACTAACACTAGTCACGCAAGACCGACACCCGCGGCCACAAATGTTCATGGCGCCAAGATGTCGGCGGCACAACGCGCCAAACAGCTCGAGCAACGCCTTAAGGAAGTGCAAGACAAGCGGGACAGCAACACCACAACTATGAGAGCGAACGCGGCTAGCAAGATCAAGACAAGCGCGGGGGCGGTAAAACCCAACCCGGACTCTGCGAGGGCGGCGGCAGCAGCAACTTCGCGCCCGCCGACAGCGCCCGCGACCACGGCACCAGTGAAGCGCCCGGCGACGCCTCAGGTAACGACAGTGGCCAAAACCGATGACACGAGCGTGCCTCCACCCAGCAAGCCAACCAGGGCGGCGCTCGATACTAAACCCGATCAGCCAAAGACGGTTGCTAAAACAAAGCCCCCCAAAACACAGCCCCCCAAACCCAAGAAGGCTAATGGTAGTGATACCGCACCAGCGGCCGGCAATACCATACCGGTGCCGGCGGCTAAGGAAGCGGTCCGATCACCTAGCATGACGGCCACGGCAAAAGCCGATCTTGAGGCCGCGCTGCAAGCGTTGAATACGAAAACACCGGAAACCAACCCAGCCATACCCACGCCGACCGAAAGCGGCAATGGCGCCGACCAGACGGATGCGGTGCCCGAAGAATTACTCCATAGCAACGCCCAGGCCCGGCTAGCTGGTTTGACTCAGAACAGCGGCCTAGGGTGTACAGAGAAAGAATGCCCCAATTGCACAGCATTGGTGCCCATGGATGCCGACCGTTGCGGCTGTGGATTTGGATTCCCGACCAAAGAAGACGTCATGCCATCGTTGTCCTTGACTGAGTCGGACGTCGAGGCCCTCGAAAAACGCAGCAAATCGAGCAGTATAAATCACCTCCGTTAGCCCCCCTAAGTCGTTAGATCGCTCGACCAAACCCCCCAGGCATGCTTGCTACGCGCGATTACTGCCACCCGGCTCCCCGCCTTTACATCAAACCGACACTGCGGCAACTTACGGTCTGTGGACGAAAACCGGCGAAAACCATGGGGCAACTATTGACGGAGACCGAAGAATGTCGGCGAACGACTACGAATACAAGAAACAACGCCTGATCGAACAACTGCGATCCCATGACGGCAACGGTGTCGGGTTACAGAAGACAACCTCTAACCTGTTTCGGGATCGCAGTCGAACAAACCAACATAGGCTTGATGTCTCCGGCTTTAACCAAATCCTCAACGTAAACGGAAACGAAGGTTGGGCAGAAATCGAGGGTATGGCGACCTACCAGGATATCGTTGATGCCACCCTCCCCCATGCCGTAATGCCGGCGGTTGTGCCTGAGCTTAAGTCGATTACCCTGGGCGGCGCCGTGACGGGAGTCGGCATTGAGTCGTCTTCGTTCAAGTACGGGCTCGTGCACGAAACCATTACCGAAATGGAAGTCTTGCTTGCCGATGGCCGAGTCATTGTCTGCAGTCCGACTAACGAGCATAAGGATTTGTTCTTCGCGTTTCCTAATTCGTACGGGACGCTGGGCTATGCACTGAAATTGAAGCTCAAAGTCATACCAGTGAAAGACTTTGTGCAGCTTACCCATGTCCGCTATACAGACGCAGACACGTACTTTAGAGACATGAAAGACGTCTGTGCACAGGACATCGACTTCCTGGACGGCACCGTGTTTGGCCCTGACGAGATATATATGACAATCGGTAAATGTGTCGACGAAGCGCCCTATACCAGTGATTACACCTACGAGAACATTTACTACCAGTCCATACGCCGACGGGAAACGGATTATCTCACCGTGTTCGACTACCTGTGGCGGTGGGATACGGATTGGTTCTGGTGTTCCAAGAACTTCCTGGTGCAACATACACTGGTACGTGCACTTGTCGGGAAATCACGACTAAACTCGTTGACGTATACCAAAATAATGCGCTGGAACAGCAAGTGGAAATTGGCGCATCGTATTAACCGGCTCAGGGGCATCCACAGCGAGTCGGTAATCCAGGATATAGACGTCGCCATCGAAAACGCACCCACCTTCTTGGAGTTCTTCAATAAGGAGATTGGAATCACCCCGATATGGATATGCCCAATACAGACGTATGATCGTTCGGTGCAGTTCGATCTCTACCCTATGGACCCTCAACATGTGTATGTGAATTTCGGGTTTTGGGATGTGAAGAAAGGTCGAAAAAAGCTCCCCAAGGGCCACTACAACCGTCAGATTGAGCGCAAGATCATCGAACTCGGCGGCATAAAGTCACTGTATTCGGACTCCTACTTCACGCAGGATGAGTTTTGGCAGGCCTACAACCGACCGGTTTATGACAGGCTCAAGGCGAAATATGATCCACAGGCCCGCTTAAAGGATATCTACCAGAAATGTGTGCTTAAACAATAATATATTCGACTAGACACCACTGTAGCTAGCCACGCGTCCTGGGCGACAAAACGGCGCGTCGCGCCGACAGCGCCACCACCACCGACTATATTCAGAGGGGCCGATCACTGGATTGGCTATCGATCTGGCATGCCTTTTGTAAGGCTAAAGCTGTGGTCCAAGAAGGCCTAGAAACAGGCCGAGCCGCCTAGTCGATAAAGTCCTGGCGCTGGCCGGCGGACATTGCGTTAGCGGTAACAAAGGAAAGTAAGGGTACCCATGGTGCCAAAAACTAGCCTCAACGACACCCTTAAGAAGCGCTTCCGCGACTACAAAAAGTGGCGCGACGACCTCGTTGTGATTATCGGCAACTACCATGCGTGGCTACAGGACCAAGAGCTAATCGATGGCGAGGACGATCTGCGTATTTTCGAGCTTCTCAAGGCGCTCGAGTCCGACAAACTAAAGGTGGCCATGGTGGGCGAGTTCTCACGCGGCAAAACGGAGCTCATCAACGCCATCTTTTTTGCCGACTACAAACAGCGACTTTTGCCCACAGAAGCCGGGCGCACGACCATGTGCCCGACGGAGCTGCGGTACGACGAAAACCATCCTCCCAGCATACAGCTGCTGCCAATCGAAACCCGTAAGACGGCTGAAACGATTGCTGAATACAAACGGTCTCCGACCTCCTGGGCAACGGTATCGTTGGAACTGGACGATCCCAAAAAAATGACGCAGGCCTTCAGCGAAATCGTGGCCACCAAACAAGTGAGTCCGGCAGAAGCGCAAGAGCTCGGGCTTTATAGTGCCGCGATACCGGGAACCGGCACTACGGTAAGGGTCCCTGTGTGGCGCCATGCCATCATCAATTACCCACACCCACTTCTAAAGCAAGGGTTGGTGGTAATCGACACCCCGGGTCTGAATTCCCTTGGTAGCGAACCCGAACTAACCATCAGCATGTTGCCCAACGCACATGTTATCTTGTTCGTGCTCGCAGCCGATACCGGGGTAACGAAGTCGGATCTACAAGTCTGGCAAGAGCATGTCTGCGTAGCCAGGGTCGAAAGCAACAAGGGCTGCATGGTGGTGCTAAACAAGGTCGATACGTTGTCGGATGAGCTAAGACATGAGGATGCGATCGTTGCCAGCATCTCCCGACAAACACAGGAGACGGCGGCTACGTTGAAAGTCAGCAAGGATCAGGTTGTACCAGTATCGGCGCAGCAGGGATTGATCGGCAAGATAATGTATGACGAGGCACTCGTAAGAAAAAGTCGACTGCCTATACTGGAGCACAAATTGTCAGAGGAGATTATCCCAGCTAAGCAAGCACTGCTGCGCGATAGAGTCGTACAAGAAATCGGCGGCATCATCGAAACTACAAGGGCCACGATCGATGCACGCTTTGTAGCCGCCAAACAAGAACTGCACGAACTCAGAAACATGCGCGGTAAAAACAAAGACGTGATTCAAGAAATGGTCAAGAAGGTCGCACGCGATCAGGAGATCTATGACCAGGAGCTCAAAAACGTCGACTCCACGCGAAAAGCACTGACTAGGCAAGTCAAAATGCTACTCACCTTTCTAAGCATGTCTGCGTTTGACAAGTTGATAAAGAAAACACGTAGAGATATGAAGGGTAGCTGGACCACTTACGGATTGAAGGAGGGCATGAAGACGTTCTTTGACGGCGCCACCCAGACGATGGATAAAGTTTACCAACAAACCGATAAGATAAAGGGACAGGTCGAGGCAATATACACACAGTTTCATGTGGAGCATGGGTTAACCAAGATCAAACAAGAGAGCTTCGTGTTGCAGCCGTTCGTAGATGAACTCGAGCGCCTACACAAAGAGGCAGAAGTCTTTCGCGAAAGCACAATCATGGTTATGACCGAGCAGCACTTCGTCATCAAGAAATTCTTCATTGCGCTCGTGAGTCGTGCACGCCAACTATTCAATGACTGCAACAGGGCAGCCGGTCAGTGGAGCAGAGCCATCATGGCCCCGGTATTCGCTCAGATCAACGAGCACAAATTGATGGTCGATCAGCGCTTCGAAAATCTAAAAAAGATTCACAGAAGCCTGGACGATCTGAACGGACGAATCGCGTTTCTAGAGGCCAACAACAGCAAACTGGAAATTCAGCAACAGATGGCCGACAACGTACTTGCAAAGATCAACAGACCACTGCCGTCGAACGACCAGCCAGACGAGCCGATTGCCCACGTGGCTGGCGGCTAGGCGGGCGAAAACAGCCCTTTTTGGGCGCCCGTCGGTGACGCTGATATCGACTAGCCACGCTCGCCGCCACCGATGGGCGCCGCCCGGGTTATCAAACTTAGACCCAAGAAAGGCCGTTTTCTGGGGAAAAACCGGCAAATCTGACCCCAGAATCGGTGACCTGTGCGGATCGACAGGACTTGGCAGGGTTTTTGTATCTGGCTAAACGTATGGATAAGGCGTTAGCCGCCCAACCGACGCGCGGCGACGGTTGGTTAGAGCGTCTAAACTTATATATTAGTTCTACAGCCTGCGGTTCACGGATTAGGTCCCCGGCTGTCACTTGAATTAAATGCAATGGTCTCCCGACTCTTGGCCCACCGGGAGAAGTGAGAACGGGGAAATGGCCGTTGAAAGCAATCAAACACTAAGCAGGCAGCTTGGCCACTACCGGAAGTGGCGCGAACAACTGGTTGCCAAGATTCAAGCCTACCAATCGTGGATAGAGCAGGAAGGTCTGTCGGACGGTGCGGATGACCTGCGCGTCTACGAGCTGGTCGAAGCGCTGACCACCGACAAGCTCACTGTCGCCATGGCGGGCGAATTCTCGCGTGGCAAATCTGAATTGATCAACGCCATTTTCTTCGCTGATCACGGCCGGCGCTTACTACCAACAGAGGCAGGTCGCACAACCATGTGCCCGACCGAACTGCGCTTTGACGAGGACACCCCACCGTGCATCAAGCTTCTCCCAATAGACACGCGCAAAAGCTCAGAAACCATAACCGAATTCAAGCAATCCGGCACATACTGGACAAATATTGCATTTGAGCTTGATTCCCCCAAGAAGATGGCTAAGGCTTTTCATGAAATTGTAAAATCCAAGACAGTCAGCATTTCAGAGGCCCAAGAACTCGGCCTCTATGATCCCAACTTGTCAGATAGTGGAAGCGGCATCGATGTCCCGCTGTGGCGGCACGCGGTCATAAATTACCCGCATCCCCTCCTTAAGCAGGGTCTCGTCATACTTGATACTCCTGGGTTGAATTCCCTAGGCACTGAACCCGAGCTAACCATGAGCATGTTGCCAAACGCTCATGTAGTGGTATTTGTACTGGCGGCTGACACGGGCGTGACCAAATCTGACCTACAAGTGTGGCAAGAACACGTGTGCATGGCGAAGGGAAACCAGAATGAAGGGCGGCTTATCGTGCTCAACAAGATCGACACCCTATGGGACGAGCTCCGGGGTGCGAGCGCTATCGATGCAAGCATATCGCGCCAACGACAGGAAACAGCGGCCGTTCTCGGGGTCACCAAAAATTACGTATTTCCGGTCTCGGCTCAAAAAGGGTTGGTCGGAAAAATCAAACGGCAACCCGAGCTGGTGGAAAGAAGTGGATTGCCGTTGCTTGAGGCCAAATTGACGGAAGATATCGTACCTGCGAAACAAGCCCTCATTCGCGACAAGGTCGTACAAGAAATCGGCAGCATTGTGCAAACGGCGGCGGCCATAGTAGAAACACGGCTCGCCGCTACCAAGGCTGAACTCAAAGAACTCAAGGGGATGAGTGGGAAAAACGAAACTGTCATGAAGGAGATGATGGAGAAAAAACGCCAGGATCATGAGGCCTACAAGAAAAGAATTGCAAGTTTAGAAAATACCCACAAGGTATTGGATGGACAGATCAAAATGCTGCTAAATCACCTCAGCATAGAAGCCTTTGACAAGCTTATCGATAAAACCCGTAAAGACATGAAAGGCAGCTGGACCACCCATGGCCTAAAAGGTGGCATGAAGACCTTCTTTGAGGGCGCTATGCGAACCATGGCTAAAGTGGCAAAGCAGACTGAGCGCATAAAGGGTTTGGTCGAGGCAATCTACGACCGATTCCAGGTAGAACATGGCCTTGCAAAAATCAAACTGGACAGTTTCGCACTACAACCGTATCACAACGAGCTCAAACGCCTATACAAAGAGGCTGAGGTATTCCGCAATAGTTCATCGATGGTAATGACTGAACAACACTTCGTGGTCAAGAAGTTCTTTATAACCTTAGTAAGCCGGGCACGACAGCTTTTCGAAGGCGCCAACAAGGATGCGGCGGGCTGGAGTACAGCGATTATGGCGCCAGTATTTGCCCAGATTCGCGAACACAAAGTTATGATGGATCATCGAGTCAGCAACATGCAGAAGATCCACAAGAGCCTAAACAGTATCAACGGACGCATTAATGAGCTAATAAGCAAACAACAAAACTTGGAGCGCCAGCGGAAGATCAATCAAGAAATGTTGGCGCAGATCAAGAACCCAGCACTACAAGCGAGCCAAATCGATACAACGGTTCCAGTCAACGATGATGACGATGATACGCCAACGGACCGCCTCGCAATCACCGGTGGCGTGGCGTAACCGCTATTTGATTGCTAACTCCGCGAATGTCAGGCGTAGGTACGTATCAATAACTGAACCCAATGTAAATTAATAACAACGTTGCCAATCGCAATGGCGCAAACATAAGTTCGATAAGTGAGGGAACTATGCGAGGTTGCGGAGGCGAGTTATGGTTCGCACTCTGCCGTTCACGACTGAAAGCGGCCTCTGCCACGGGCTTCGCTACTGGGTAACCCTTTGTTTATCAAAGAGTAACATGGGGGCCGTGCCATAAGTCCTTATATATTAGGCGCTTTATGCAAAACCTCGTCAACAACTCTAATTGGCTGGTCGGCTCAGCGACAAACGGTAGCGGCTAGAGGACAAACGGTTTTGCTACTCGTCCCATACTGGCCGATATTGTTTGTACGTAGACTGTGCACAGGACAAACGAAGTTTATTCGCACCACGCCTAGGCGACTCCATACAATACAGCGATCACCGTCTACACTTTGATTATGGATTGTTAGCGCCCAGCGTGGGCAAGTCTAATTGGACGCGGAGGCCGATATGAAGTTAAAGGCAGAAAAAGACAAAAGAAAGTATTTCGTTTTGTTTCTATTGATCGGTGTATTTTTCTGGCTCGTTCTGTAATAGCACGGCGGCAATCATAGTCACACTAAAACAAAAGCTAAGTGACTATGGTCGATTCCATGCCTCGCAAATAGGCTAACACCAAGAAAATACTCGACGGGGGTTGTGATTTGTCACAACCCCCGTCTCGTTTTGCTCCCTTAAGTAACTGAACTCGGCCGTACAGCTCAAGGATGCCAACGCAAACGCCGTATGGCACGCTTGACGATCGCTTCCATCGCATTTCGCTGCGCTTCCATGCTACTAATCAGCTTAAACTGATTGCGGCAGCGATCGAGATTATGTGTAGGCCGATTGACCTTAAAGTAGGCATCCCCTTGAAGGTAATCAGTTAAGAATCGAATCCCCGTCTCATAGGTTATGACGATCGCGCCCGGTACCAGAAATGCCAGTTCCTGCTCGCTTAAGAATGATCGCGTGGATCCAAGGTAACCATCGCTGACCGCTTCGAATATCGCCAAGTCCACATAGACCTGGTTAAGATCACACTCGTCTTCACGGCTGGGGCTGGTCATGGTCCGCACAAGATCAGCAAAATCATATGCCGTCAACCCAGGCATCACCGTATCAAGATCGATCACGCATAACGCTTCTTCGCTTCTAATATCGAAGAGCACATTATTGATTTTGGTATCGTTGTGAACTATTCGCTCCGGAAGTTCGCCGCTCGCCTGTGCACTTGTGAGAATGGACGCCATTTCCTGGCGCGCCACAGCAAAGTCGATCTCAGTACGGGCAGTTTCGGCCCGGTTGTGTGGATCATTGTCGATCGCACGACAAAGGTTTTGGTAGCGTTTTGGCGTATTGTGGAAATTCAGAATCGTTTCATGAAGCCGCGGACCAGAAAGGTCCTGCAATAGGCCTACAAAGTTTCCAAAGGCAGCCGCAGCTACATGCGCCAAGGACCGAGTTACAACATCGTGGGTTACCACGTTGTCGATGTACCTGTAGGTACGCCAATACTCGCCCTCCTTATCGATATAGTATGGCTTACCTTCTCGGTCCGGAACCAACGTTAACACGCGCCGGTTCCCATCTACGCAATTCGATCGCTCGAGTTTAGCGCGCACATGGGCAACTACGCGGCTTACGTTATCCATAAGCCGAATCGGATCCTGAAACACATTACGATTGATGCGTTGGTGCACATATGTGTTGATTCGACCGTCCTCAAGATAGCTAGCTACATAGGTGTCGTGGATATGGCCACCGACTAGGGTCGATGTTTTGACGAGCCGACCGTCAATTAGAAATTTATCGGCCATTTCCGGTAGCGGTGACCGTTCTCTTGAATCGTCTTGGGGTGGTGACAAATGCCTTGTCCTACTGGTTGAGTAGCTCATCCTAGTATTTCCAATATCCGTAAAGCAAGCTGCTGTCCGAAGACTTAGCGACCGACTCCTGAAAACCTCTTTAGCTTGGTTGCAAGTTTGGTAAACTCTTCGCTGAGCCTAAGAGCAATAATCATTCGCCAAGCGTAGTTTGCAACAATGAGAAAAATGGCTGCTTTGTTAACCCCCGTTTTCGAGAGCGTTCGCCACTTGACGCCAATCATCGTCGTCATCACTTTTTTCCAACTCATAGTATTGCGACAACAACTGCCGGATCTCCTCGGCGTACTTACAGGTGCGCTATTGCTCGTGCTTGGATTAACGCTGTTTCTACGCGGCCTCGATCTCGGCCTATTTCCCATCGGCGAGTCCTTGGCGCATGATTTTGCGCGTAAGGGTAGCGTCTGGTGGCTAGTATTCTTCGCCTTTGCCTTGGGTTTTGGTACCACGGTAGCAGAACCCTCATTAATCGCGGTCGCGACTGAGGCGGCGCTGGTAGTGGCCAAAGCTAGCATAATCGAGAATACTGACGCCGCGCGCGCGGCCTACGCCCTTGGATTACGCATTATGGTGGGGCTTTCTGTCGGCGTCGCGATTATCGTCGGCGTCTTGCGGATTATTCGTGGCTGGTCGATTCAATACCTGATTATCGCCGGCTATATCGGGGTCGTCACTATGACCGCATTTGCGCCAGAGGAAATAATCGGAATTGCTTACGACGCCGGTGGGGTGACCACATCCGCCGTCACCGTGCCGCTAGTGACTGCAGTCGGTGTAGGCCTAGCCTCCAGTATCAGGAATCGCAATCCGATGATCGATGGTTTTGGGCTCATCGCACTTGCCTCGCTGACACCGATAATATTTGTCTTGGCCTACGGGATGATTATCTGATGGGCTGGTTGCACGAGTTCGTGGCTGCCATCCAGGGAACCCTGCGCGACGTGTTGCCCATCGCACTCATTATCGTTGGCTTTCAGGTATTCGTGCTGCGCCGACGAATTCCCAATCTGGCGCGAGTGCTTCGGGGTTTCCTCTATGTGACAGTGGGGATGACGCTGTTTCTGCTAGGTCTGCAGCACGCCTTGTTTCCGTTGGGCAGACTCATGGTCGAACAACTTACCGATCCTGCCTTTATCTATGGTGTCTACGGATCGGTGGTCGCGGATGTAGAGTGGTGGCAGTACAAATGGGTATATGTATTCGCGGCTACCATCGGCTTTTCCACCACCATCGCGGAACCGGCACTGATTGCGGTGGCTAAGAAGGCGCATCAGGTATCGGGTGGTGCCATCAGCATGCGCGGACTGCGAATGGCGGTGGCAACTGGGGTGGCGATTGGCATTGCGTTGGGGTGTTTTCGCATCATCACCGGCACGCCGCTGCACTACTATATTATCGCCGGCTACATCATGGTGATCATACAGACGCTCTTCGCTCCGCGTCTCATTATCGCCCTTGCCTATGATTCGGGCGGGGTCACCACCGGCTTGGTGACCGTGCCGCTGGTAGCTGCCCTCGGCCTGGGGTTGGCAGGTACGGTACCGGGCCGTAGCGTGATCATCGATGGCTTCGGTTTGATCGCATTCGCCAGCCTGTTCCCTATTATGGCGGTCATCGGCTACGCCCAACTGGCCGAATGGTGGGCGCGACGAACAAGGCCGGCGAGATCTGCCGACGATCTGTTCATGCAGGTACGCCGGCTATCAGCCCATCGGGCAACAACACTAAAGGATCGTAAGGACAAGGATAGGTAAACGTAATTCGGCTAGAATAGAGGAGTACTTAATTATGCATTTCAAGCTAATTATCGCCCTGGTCGAAGACGACAAGACCGATGCGGTCTTGAACGCCGCACGACATTCGGGCGCAACTGGGGCCACGGTCATAAATCAAGCACGTGGTGAGGGTCTAGAGCGAAGCCCGACATTCTTTGGCCTCGAACTAGAGAGTCAACGCGATGTCCTCATGTTTCTGGTGGAAGAGCATCTCAGTCGTAAAATACTGGAGACTATTGCCGTTACCGGCGGCTTTGACGCCAATCCAGGCGCTGGCATTGCCTTTCAAATTGATGTCGACGATGCCATCGGCGTCGCTCATCAAATCCAGCAACTTGCCGATACCGTGGAGGAAGAGCTATGAGTGAGAGAAAACTCATCCGGGTGCGCGCGGTTATGAGGTCTGAGTTCTACACGGTGGACGGTATGGCGACGGTCGACGAGGCACTACGTATCATGAAACAGAACGATGCCGAATCTCTGATCATCAACAAACGCCACAGCGGAGATGAACACGGTCTGTTGCTTATTTCCGATGTCGCCCGCCATGTATTGGCCGAGGATCGCGCGCCGGAGCGTGTCAATGTCTACGAGATCATGGCAAAACCGATTATCGCGGTTAATCCGGACATGGATATTCGCTACTGTGCACGTCTGTTTACGCGTTTTGATCTATCCCGAGCGCCAGTGCTGGAAAACGGCAAGGTGATCGGATTCGTGAGCTTCACCGATCTCGTGCTACGTGGTCTTTGTGAGATGTATTAACAGACTGGCCCGCTCAACCATCTACGAAGGGGTCTCCGTATCGCGCAAGGCGCGGCGCAGGATCTTGCCCACATTGGTCTTGGGTAGCTCGTCGCGAAACTCAACACGCTTTGGCACCTTATAACCTGTGAGATTGTTTCGACAGTGCTCAAGCACGCGTTCCACCGTAAGTTCGGGGTCGCGTTTCACAACAAACAGCTTCACTGCCTCCCCCGAGCGGGCATCGGGGATACCGATCGCGGCAGCTTCTAGGATCCCGTCATGTTCGACCACCACGCTTTCGATCTCATTCGGATAGACATTAAAACCAGATACCAGGATCATATCCTTCTTCCGGTCCTCGATGTAAACATAGCCCTTTTCATCCATGCGCCCTATATCACCAGTGCGAAACCAACCGTCTTTGGATAGGACCTTTGCCGTCTCCTCGGGGCGATTCCAGTAGCCTCGCATCACTTGCGGGCCACGGGCGCAGATCTCGCCCACGTCACCGATACCAAGTTCGTTTCCATCGTCGTCTTGAATACTTACTTCGGTAGACGATATAGGTACACCGATAGATCCGGTGTAATCGGTGATAGTAAGTGGATTAACGCAGATACCGGGTGATGTCTCAGTCAACCCATACGCCTCAATGATTGGCACACCGGTAACGGCCTTCCAAGATTCCGCCACTGCCCGCTGTACTGCCATACCCCCCCCTAGGGTCAGTGTGAGCCTACTGAAATCTAACTCGCTGAAGCCGGGCGTGTTAAGTAGCGCATTAAACAACGTATTAACGCCAATGAAGCAGCTAAATCGAACTTTCTTAAGCTCATTAACAAACCCGACAAAATCTCGCGGATTCGTTATTAATATATTCTGACCGCCAACCTTCATGAAGGTTAGACAATTTACAGTCAGGGAAAAGATGTGATAGAGCGGCAAAGCAGTAATAACCACTTCGGTGCCCTCTTCCGAAATCGGTGCTAACCAAGCGGACGCCTGTTGCACGTTGGCTACCATGTTGCCGTGGGTAAGCTCCGCACCCTTGGCAACACCAGTGGTGCCACCCGTATACTGAAGAAAAGCGGCATCGTTGTGATTGATTTCTACTTCATCCAATTGTTGCGACTTACCGCTAGTTAGCGTGCCCTTGAATTTTGTGGTGCCCGGGATATTCCACGCCGGTACCATCTTCTTGATGCGCTTGACCACAAAGTTAACTATTAGCGACTTCGGAAACGGGAATAACTCGCCTATCTGAGTAGTAATAACGGTCTTGATCGGCGTGTTATTCAGTACTTTTTCGAGGGTGTGGGCAAAATTTTCCAGCACTACTATTGCCTTAGCGCCAGAATCGTTGAGTTGATGCTCCAACTCCCGCGGCGTGTAAAGCGGATTGACGTTTACAGCTACCATCCCGGAACGGAGAATGCCAAATAGGGCGATGGGGTATTGCAGTAGGTTCGGCATCATAATTGCGACGCGGTCACCTTTTCTTAAACCTATGGTCTTCTGAAGGTAAGCCCCAAAATTCCGACTAAGCGCATCTATATCCCGGTAGCTGAGGGTAACCCCCATATTTGTAAACGCGGGAAGATCCCTATATTTGGTGCAACTTCTCTTAAGAATGTCTCTAAGCGAGGCAAACTGATCAACATTAACCTCAGCTGGTACACCTTTTGGGTACTGCTTTAGCCATATCTTGTCCACAACCGTCCCCCCTTCACCTCTTTCGCACGCCATCTTGAGGATTAAGTATCGTTATGCGATCAAAGCCTTCAATACGCTTTTGGTCGATTCTGTCATGGCGACCACGAGGCCAGCAAGCGCTTAGGTCCATAGCTCGTGCTGCGTCCTCTCGTAGTTTCGAAGTATTTCCGCCTCGTGCTGGTGATGTCCATCAACCACACGCCATTGGCCCCCAACCATAACGTCTTTGACAGGGTTGTCACTACTCGCAAAGACCATGGCATCGAGAAGCAGGTCACCCTGTTTACCGAGCAAAATGGGCGCTTCTGGATCAAGTACTACCAAATCCGCGCGTGCGCCAACCTCCAGACGGCCGCTGTTGCAGCCGAGCGCTCGAGCGCCCCCCTTTGCTGCGTTTATATACAGGCTGGCGCCAACGGAACTGGTTTCGTTGGCGGCCAGGATTGCGCGTCGTTCATACAAAAGTCGCTGACCATACTCGAGCATACGAAGCTCCTCACCGGGGCTAAGGCAAACGTGACTGTCAGACCCTATACCGTAGCCTCCTCCCAGCTCAAAATACCGAGCCGCCGCAAAGAAACCATCTCCGAGGTTGGCTTCGGTGGTCGGGCATAATCCCGCGACCGCCTGGCTTTGTGCCAACTGTTGCACCTCATCATCGGCCAAGTGAGTTGCATGCACTAAACACCAGCGTTCATCCACATGCAAATTGTCGAACAACCATTCGACCGGGCGTTTCTTGCTCCATGCAACACAGTCTTCGACTTCTTTCCCTTGTTCGGCGATATGAATATGGATTGGTGCCGATGTATCTAGTTGGGTGACGATCGCGATGGCCTGTTGTACAAGCCCAAGGGTTACCGCGCGCAGTGAATGCGGGGCAACGCCGATACGTATGTCTTTCGAGTCACGATATCGCGTATATAGCGCCTCCAACAAAACAGCGAATCGATCGATATCGTTGACAAAACGCCTTTGACCCGCGTTCGGCGCTTGTGCGCCGAATCCACCATGGGCGTAAAGTACTGGCAAGTGGGTGATGGCGATTCCGGCGGTTTGGGCCGCCGCGATTACTCGGTCCGACAATTCAGTAGGACTCTCGTAGAACTTGCCACCGGGGGCATGGTGCAGGTAGTGAAATTCACCCACCGCCGTGTAGCCTGCTTTGAGCATATCCACATATAGTTGACTTGCGATATGTTGGATTTGCGTGGGTGTAATGCGCTCGGCGAGACCATACATAAGCTTGCGCCAAGTCCAAAAACTGTCTTGCCGGGATGCGTGACGCTCAGCAAAGCCGGCCATGGCACGTTGAAATGCATGCGAGTGAAGATTGGGCATACCGGGCAACGTGGGACCGGCCAATGTTTGTGCCGCCTCGGAGGGTTGCTTAACATCGCAATCGATCTTAGTGATCTGTCCGTGTTCATCGATTTCGAACAGTACGTCATTTGCCCAACCCTGGGCCAGAAGCGCGTGTTTGGTGAATAACTTCATATGGCCACGATATCACTTGCCGGCACGGAGGATCACAGCCTACCCTCCTCCACTGCGTGGCAGGCCACTGCTGTACCGTCTCCAAGTTCGCGTAGTTTTGGCATCTCATGCTGACATCGCCCGTTGGCATGAATACAACGACCGTGAAACACGCACCCCGATGGTAGATTTATTGGTGTTGGCACTTCGCCTTTTAGTTTAATGTAGTGCGGTCTTTCTTCGTTAAGCCTGGGGATCGCACTCAAAAGCGCCTGTGTATAGGGGTGGCGCGGCGACGAAAACAATGTTCGCGTCTCGGTGACCTCACATAAAGTACCCAAATACATTACCGCCACCCTCGTGCCGAAGTGCTCGACCACTGCAAGGTCATGCGTAATGAACAGATAGGTCAACGCGCGCTCGTCCCGCGCGTCTTTCAGCAGGTTCAGTACTTGTGCCTGAATAGAAACATCGAGGGCTGAGATAGGCTCATCCGCCACGATGAACTCGGGATCTACGGCCAGCGCACGGGCTATGCTGATACGCTGGCGCTGACCGCCGGAGAACTCGTGCGGATAGCGCTCTCCCCAAATCGGGTCGACCCCCACCGAGTCCATCACCACCTTAACCTTTTCTTGTACTTCGGCCGTGGAACTATCCGGATTATGGAATCGGATTGGCTCCTCAAGCGTATCCTGAACTGTCATGCGTGGATTCAATGACGCATAAGGATTCTGGAAAATCATTTGCATCTTGCGACGAAAGCGAAGAAGTTTTGTTGAATGCAGGTTATCGATACGCTCACCGTCGTAGTAGACCTCGCCCACTGTCGGCTTAATAAGCCCCATAATGACTCTGGCCACGGTAGACTTTCCGCAGCCGCTTTCCCCAACTACACAAAGTGCCTCACCCTTTCGCACTTCAAGCTGCACGCCATTGATCGCCTTCACACTCTCGCGCTTGCGCACAAACCGACCATTTTCGAAATGCAGCTCCTCCAACAATCCGGCGTGAACAGGAAACTCCTTGTAAATGTTGTGCGCTCGAACGAGGACGGAGTTTTCGCTCATAACGCTGGGGTCTCGTTGGTCTTTCGTTTTTCAGCGCCGGCGAGCTGACCTTGCACCCAATGGCAAGCGACCCGCGAATGATCAAAAATACTGTACTCGGGTACCACTGATTTACAGACGTCAATGACGTG
>JAOTYM010000233.1 GCA_029861845.1 Gammaproteobacteria bacterium
GATCTGAAACGGGTCTGATCCCAGGAAAAACGCTATTAGTGATGTTCCATGGCGCGGCGCCTCTAGCCGATAAGCGCGGGCAGTCCACCGTTCTCGAACACCTGATAAGCGTACTGCAATTCTCCTTTGTTGTAATCGAAGTAGTTTCCATCTGGATTATTCATTGTGTCCAGAAAATGATCAACTTCATCATCCGCAGAGCGCCTTGCACCGCCACCATCGGCAGGATGGCCGGCTGCGAAATGAGTTCCTCTACTCAAGAAAGTCTGCGCCTTACTTAGAAAAGACACGTCCCCCGTGAGCTTGTAACCAAAGACTTGTGAGTTCACAAGCGCCGTGTCGTAGGAACAATCCTTGCTTGTCCGGTTTACACTAGTACCATCACCATCATTTTCGTAAAAACCCGACCCGTTGCCTTCATGCCCAAAGCGTGACCCGACATTCGGGAATTGCCACGAAGGGCGATGCGCATAATGACGCACATATTCTGCAAGCTGGATTAGCCTCGTTCTGATATCAGCACGACCAGTAACCAGAAATGCTCGCCAAAGTGCTTCAGTATGTAACCCCACTGAAAACGTCGAGTTAAACCGCCTTCCTGCGTCGTAATTTCCCCCACCATTTGGGGGATTTACACCTACTGCTTGCTCACGGCTCACAAAGTAACTACCGCCCGTCACGATATTCGTGGTGCTGCTATCTTCCCAATCCGTAGAAGTCATCCAAGCGTCAATAAGACTGTCACGAAGGGCGATGTCTGCCGCATTTTGTGTAACTTCCGCTACATAGCAAGCCACGATAAGCCATCGCGCAGGACCGCGAGACCCCCAATATGCCATTGCAGCAGGCGTTCCTAGCCGTTGGAACCGATCATTAATTCGGGTCATCAATGCAGCCATAGTCGCATCGCCGGCGGTATCGCCGTTAAACTCGCGCAGCATCGCAAGCCCTTGACCATAGATGTGGTCATAACCATAACCACTCGGCGCAGCCGGGCCGTCATTGGCGTCCAGTGCTGAAATTAAATTATTTATGTTCTGACTACGCCAATGATTCTGCCAAGCCAGGGTTAAGGCGCTGGCGTACCTCTGATTTTGCAGCGCCCACGCCCACAGATCATCGCCTTCAGTATCGTTGTGGACATTGGCGAGGCCACCAAATGGGGACGACGAAAACTCAAATGTCTGATCCCCTGGCGTGCGTGACCAACCCCACCTGATATAGGTATTTTCTTCGTCGATAAGACTAGGAAAGTCGAAAAATCCCTGTGACTCGCTGCAAACCAAGGTGTTGATGCATAACTTCGGTGGTAAAGGCGCCGCCATAGCCGGTGGCGCTGCCGTAGCCATAAGTAGTTTCAAGAAACACCGGCGATCCATATGACCTTCCTCCGATTTTGTGGACACCACGTTAAGCACAAGCTCTTTGCTTCTCAAACACCATGGGTGCCTGGTAGTTGATGGCAGAGTGTTTGCGCTGGCGGTTACAGAAGACCTCGAGTATTCAAAGATGGAAGCCTTCGCCTGGTCTCGTGCATGCTAGAAAGGTGTCCACGAAAGCAGGGGAAGGTTCAATCAAAAACATTAGCATTAACCTAACAAGTACAAGTTAACCGGACACTATGTATGGACTTATCTAGCCTGCCCGCGTACAACGACAGCGAATACGAGCATGTGACAGTGACTAGTAAAGACACTGACAGCGAAGAAACAGGGCTTGTTGGCGATGGCTCCATGTTTTCAACGGACAAGGTATGATCCATATTGTCTCCAAGGCACTCGCGTTTCCCTACAGCAAGAATAGAATAACGGCCGCACTCTGACAGAACAAGGTAGAGGCCCGACAAGCGGTGCATAGGAGCCGACAGAGCTCCAAAAACTGCTAGCCGGTCAAAAAGGAACGACGACCAGTGACCACCAGCGGTAGGAGCCGCGAAGCAGAATCTCTTTAAGTTTAGAAGTATACCAGTGCTAACCACAGTCCGATAACGACCCATCCAGCGACGCTTATCCCTCTGAGCATCGCGTAGGCGTTACGTGCCAAAAACCACCTGCTAGCCGCAAAGAAAAGCTCCTGCAGTAGGAACAGTATAATCAGAACCTTAGTAATCTTGAGACGGTAGTAACCCAGATCTCGATATCTATCGCCGTAAGTCCGGTGTACAGCTACCCATGCCTTGCGCAGTTTCTCTCGTGCCTCGGAGACCTCCACGCCAGCCCGTAGAGATAAAGATGCTTGAGCACCAACATCGAATTGCACATTTATATCCCGGCTATCCCGCTGTACGCGTAGTGGTCCAGCGCTGGTGGGTATCACGAGCGACCAATTCTCGAAATTGTCCCAATGGTTCATTGCAGCACTTGAGGTAAGTGCCCGGTTTTCGTCTTTTTCTTCCACCGACCACACGGTCGCCATCCAAGTCGCGCGCGGTGGATGCTCTACCACAATCGCCGGTGTCGGCATTGGCACCAGATCGACCGACAGCCAGCCGAACCATTCAGCGTCCCCGTTGTATTCGTCGATCTGAAACGGGTCTGATCCCAGGAAAAACGCTATTAGTGATGTTCCATGGCGCGGCGCCTCTAGCCGATAAGCGCCTGCGGTCTTATCTATTGCGAGATTTACCGCGGGATGCGTTCTCCATACAGTTCTGGTGCCTAGGCCTTCTAGGCTGTCGGCGCTATCTATGACCGCATACACGCGGCCATCGATTCCCACCACCTGTCTGCGAACCCTATAACCCGGCGGGCCTGTCCTTTCTATATCGATCGCCGTCACGCGTTTATTCCAGCCGTAGTACCTGACACGGACGGCACGGTCGCTCTTTTCAGGCTCACCGATAAAATGAGGAGCGTTCGATCCATCCCATGAAGTAGCGACGCTTCTCCCTTCGTGATCGTAGGGCCAATACCCCACGTTCGTCCACCAGGTCTGTCCAGCTGCCCAGAATAGTACGCTCAATTCATCAGCAGACTTGTGTCCGTGGCCCGCAAAATTTGACCACGTCACGACTGTTTGGCTCGCTTCTGTTGCATTGGGCCAGCGATGCAAACCATCCCACCAGACGGCATATCCGGCGACGGGATATATCGAGCGAGCGTGTGGTCGATTCCAGTTAATTTTCGTTTCAACTTTGGTAACACGT
>JAOTYM010000234.1 GCA_029861845.1 Gammaproteobacteria bacterium
GATCCGCCCGCGCGTCGTCACGAGTACGATATTGTCGTCGCCGTGTGCGCTCTCGTTTCAGCGTGGCAAAGAAACGCTCAACCACCGCATTGTCGTAACAGCTCCCTGCGCTACTCATACTACAGGTGATACCGTGGCGCCTGAGCAAACGCTGGTATTCATCACTTAGGTACTGTGGTCCGCGGTCAGAGTGATGAATCAGCGCCGAGGTTGGTTGGCGTTGTCCCAATGCCATGTCCAAAGCATCGAGCGCAACCTGGCGACCAATACGTCGATTCATCGACCAACCCACGATTCGACGTGAGTACAGGTCCATCACCACCGCCAGGTACAACCAGCCTTGTGTCGTTGAGATATAAGTGATATCGGAGGCCCATCGTCGATTCGCGCCAGACGCTGAGAAATCCTGATTCAACAAGTTCGGCGTACTCACCGCTGAGCTCTTCGACCCGACACGAAAACGCCGCTTTGGACATCCCTTAAGCCTGGCTTCACGCATCAATCGCGCTACCCTAGAGCGGCCACACCACAGTCCTTCTGTCTTCAGCGCCGTGTGTATCCGGGGACTCCCGTACGTCCCGTCACTCTCGGTATGGATGCGTCTCACCGCCCGCATCAGCGTTCGGTCATCGCGGGCACGCTGAGGCTCTGGGCGTACCCGCCAGGCGTAGTAACCGCTCGGAGAGACTTTCAACAGGCGACTCATCAGTCGGATTGGATAGAGCTTGCGGCGTCGATGGATGCACCCATATCTCACGTCGACTCCTTGGCAAAGTAAGCCACCGCTTCCTTTAAAAAATCTCGCTCCTGCTCAACCTTCGCGAGCTTGCGCTTTAACCGCATCACTTCCTCATCTCGGGCACTCCCTTCGCCCGGAAACGCTTTATCGCCGTGCTTCTCAACCGCCTCCTGCCAGCGTCTGAGCTGTCGTGTGCTAATCCCCAGCTCCTCCGCCACCAATACCGCGGTCACCCCAGGTTCCTTGCATCGTCGGATCGCTTCTCGCTTAAACTCCGTGCTGTATCGCTTTCTTCGAGTCACCTCACACCTCCATCAGGCGTATTATTACGCCTTAGCTAGGTGTCCACGAAACCCAGGCAAGACCAAATAGCGGACATGGCCTATGGTTCGGTGGACGCGAATGGCCGCTCGATGAGGATGATCATAACTCACGGTCCGCTGTCACGGCTTGTTTGGCCTCGTTGTTGCGGATCCGCTCGATCGTTGCTTGCACTTCGGGCGTTTTAGAGGAAATCTGCGTTGCCGTGTCTTTTTTAAACCGGAAATCGCAATGATCACAGCCGTCGGCAAGTGTTTGGGTGCGGATGAGGCCCCATCCCAGGGCATCGCTCAAGGCAATGTCCGACATGCAGATGTAGGGAGCAAATGCCTCGCCCCCATGTTTCATTGCGAAACTGTGATTGCCGCACTGAAGGTAATTGATGCCCCAATCGAAATCGTCGCCCTCGCCAACCACATATTCGACTCCGAAGTCACCGAAACGGACCTTTTGCTGTTTCCGGGCACGCCTTTCCATAATCTTCCTGACAAGACCCGAAAACATGAAACGCCGTAACAGCCACCGCTTCCATCGAGGAGTCTCCGCGGCTCTCAAGCGAATCGCCTGATGACATAGCGCCCAAGCCGCTGCTGGTGACTTGCCGTGTTTCTTCATCGCCTTATAGACGGCTAACTCTTGGGCGGTGACGAGGAGAAAGATGTTGAACGCCTTCGCTCGTAGCCCCTTAATGTATGGAATCTCCGGAATGAGTGTCTCAAATTCCTGGCGAGCTTCTCTTTTAAGTGTGCTGGCAAATTCCTTACCGTAGCGTGCGACGACCCAGGCCTTCGTCAATCCAGAGGTCCGGTCAAACTCCTTCAGGAGCTTGTGTTTGTGTGAGCTGTAGTGGCCGATTGTTTGACTTGGCATTTCATCTACCTCTAAATTTGGCGCGCGCCTCGGCTGAAAAACACCGTCTACGAGCGCCGCGCCGCAACCAGCATCCACAGGGCGAGTGGGGCGGCGATGAGCGCGCCAGGAAGCGACATCCACACGGGCACCACGGCCCCGCCGATGACAATCTCGATGCCCGTGGTCAGCCGCACCACGTGCGCGACGGCGCCGATGGCGAAGAAGACGCCGGAAAAGTAGAGGGCAGCCTTCTGCATTGACATTCCCCCTTCTCATACCCTGGATTATTCCGGGTACAACTGTGTTGATCAGTTACAAAGATATCAGGGAGGCGACATCGCGTGCATTGACTTGCGTCAAACCTTGTCTCCTGTTCGACCGGCAATGGCCGCTGACCGAAAGTACCCATTTACGGTTTGTTTTCGGACGTTCACGAACGTCCGTATATGGACTCCTCCTCGTTTGCAAGCACGCTGTTGGATGGTGATGAGGTACGACTGCACACGTATATCCGGCTTCTTGAGTTGGCATACGTTGATGCCGAGCCATAATGGGTATTCGCGCGCCGGCTCCCAATTGCTTTCTCGTGCTTTAAAGCACTCGGACATTCACGGGTTTTGCCAGCGCCGGTTCGACCTATTTGCCATCTGTCAGTTTGCTTTGCAATCGTGAGTGAGGGGCTCCTGATCTAAATGTGGCCCAGCGGAAGGTGTAGAGGTCGTCGTCGATCTTGTTTATCTCCCAAATGGCGCGTCCTTTGAAGATCGAATCGTCCGGCATCGTGTCACGACTCTGCATCAGCGGCTCTGCCGCGAGCAGACCATTGCTGGCAAACATGATGGCAGCAGCAAGAAGCATCAGTCGGCACGTTTTGGTCTTCATGATCGCGAGCCTTCTTAAGTGGTTGGCCGGTAGCAGTGGGAGCAGATAAGCCACACGCTGTTACCCAACAGCTTAATTAAACCTCAGTAAAACCACATTCACGTTTCGGGCTAAATGATTTGAATCAATTTCGCAGCTAATAGGCCGCTTTCGGTGGCGCAAGCGGTCGCTCAGTATGGTGGTTTGATCAAATGCAGAGAGTCCGCAGTTTGGTCTTGCCTGGGTTTCGTGGACACCTAGCTAAGGCGTAATAATACGCCTGATGGAGGTGTGAGGTGACTCGAAGAAAGCGATACAGCACGGAGTTTAAGCGAGAA